>CAYYJK010000307.1:0-2620 GCA_964472185.1 uncultured Prosthecobacter sp. | reverse complement strand
CGCTGGGTGTAGGTGGTGACGCGGCGCAGCGTCTTTTTCGCGTCCACCGCCGCGTCGGCGATGCTGGCGTGGAATTCGCCGGTGCTGACGTGGTGGCTGCAGCTGAAGGTCGCCAGGATGCCGCCGGGCTGCAGCATCTTCAGCGCGCGCAGATGGATCTCCTTGTAGCCGCGCATGGCGTCGCGGACGCTCGCCTTGGTCTTGGTGAACGAGGGCGGGTCGAGGATGATCAGGTCGTAGGTGGTGCCGGAAGATTCCTGCTGCTTGAGGAAATCGAAGCAGTTGGCGGCGACGAACCGGATCTTGGCGCCGGCGAGGTCGGCGTTTTTCTGCGCCAGGGCGACGGCGTTGTCGCTGATGTCGACGGCGGTGACGTCGGTGGCGCCGGCTAGCGCGCAGGCCTGGGCGAAGCCGCCCTGGTTGCTGAAGCAGTCGAGCACGCGGCGGCCCTTGGCGAGCCGGGCGACGTGCTGGTAGTTGTCGAGCTGGTCGAGGTAGAGGCCGGTCTTCTGGCCCTCAAGCAAGTCGGCGTGGAAGGCGCTGCCCTGGTGGCGCACGACGAACGGCGCCGGCGCCTCGCCGTACACCGCCCCCTTGACCTGGTCGAGGCCTTCGGCCTTGCGCACGCCGCCCTCGTTGCGCTGGACGATGCTGCGGGGGGAAAAGACCTGCACCAGGGCCTGGACGATCAGCTCCTGGCGCTGCGCCATCGCCAGGGTCAGGGTCTGCAGCACCAGGTGGTCGCCGTAGCGGTCGACGACGACGCCGGGCAGGCCGTCGGACTCGCTCCAGACCAGGCGGCAGAGCTGCGGATCGACCCCGGCCTCGATGCGGCTTTTCAGCGCGCGCTCGATGCGGCGGACGAAGAAGTCGAGGTCGAGGTCCTGGCGGCGGTACGAGAACAGCCGGGCGCTGATCTGCGACTGCGGATTGTAGATGGCGCTGCCCAGCGGCTTGCCACGCGCGTCCTGGAGCTGCACGACGTCGCCCGGCTTGGGGTCGCCGTGGCGGGCCTTGATCTCGGTCGCGTAGACCCAGACATGACCGTGAAAAATGCGGGCGCGCGGCTGAATGGAGAGCGTGGGCATGGCAGAGGGGCAGGGGCGGCCGGGAGGCGGATCAATGGGCGACCAGGTCGTAGCCGCGCCAGTCCTGGATGGTGACTTCGGCGAACTGGCCGACCGGCAGCTTCCGGTCGACGAACACCGTGGTGTCGATGTCCGGGGCGTCCATCTCGCTGCGGGCGACGCCGGGTTCCTCGACCAGGACGCGGAGTTTTTTGCCGACCTGCTGGCGGTTGACGTGCTCGACGCTGCGCTGGATGGCGCGCATGGCCTCGTTCCAGCGGGCCTTGCGGGTCATGTGGTGGATCTGGCCCTCCATCTTGGCGGCGCGGGTGTCCTCCTCGCGCGAGTAGTTGAAGACGCCGGCGCGCTCGAACTTCTCATCCTCGATGAACTGCACCAGCTCGTTGAAGTCGGCCTCGGTCTCGCCGGGGAAGCCGACGATGAAGGTGGTGCGGATGGCGATGCCCGGGATGCCCTTGCGGATGCGCTTGAGCAGGTCGCGGATGTAGGCGCCGTCGGTTTCGCGGCGCATCTCGCTGAGCATGTGGTCGCTGATGTGCTGCAGCGGCATGTCGATGTAGCGGGCGACCTTGGGCGACTCGGCGATGGCCTGGATGAGGTCGTCGCTCCAGTGCGCCGGATGGGTGTACAGCAGGCGGATCCAGAAGTCGCCGGGGATGGCGTTGAGCTCGCGGATCAGGGTGGACAGGGATTCGCCCTTGGTTGAATCGACGCCGCTGCGCGGCTTCGGGCGCTCGCCCTCCCACTTGTCCATGCCGAAGTAGGTGGTGTCCTGGGAGATCAGGTTGATTTCCTTGACGCCGCTGGCGATGAGCTGGCGCGCCTCCTTGACGACGCTTTCCTGGGTGCGGCTGCGGTGGCGGCCGCGGATGCGCGGGATGATGCAGAACGAGCAGGGGTGGTTGCAGCCCTCGGCGATCTTGATGTAGGCGAAGTGCTTCGGCGTCAGGCGGAAGCGCGGGGTGTCGTAGTCGGGGATGTACTGCGGGCCCTTGGTGACCAGGTTTTCCTGGTCGTGCTCCTGGGTGCCGACCAGGTTGCGGATGATCGGCGCCACCTGGGTGATCTGGTCCAGGCCGATGAAGGCATCCACTTCCGGCATCAGAGCGGGCAGCTCGTCGCGGAAGCGCTGGGACAGGCAGCCGGCGACGATGATCTTCTGCTTCTTGCGCTTCTTCGACTCCTCGCGGGCGTCGACCGCCTCGTGGATCGCGCCGACGCTCTCCTTCTTGGCCATGTCGATGAACGAGCAGGTGTTGATGATCAGCACATCCGCCAGTTCCGCCTCCGGGGTCATGGTCATGCCCGCCTGCTGCAGGTGGCCGACCATGATTTCGGAGTCGATGAGGTTTTTGGCGCAGCCGAGGGAGACGAGACCGACTTTGATCATAAGGGGGGGCGAAGTTACGGGAAAAAGCCGGCGAGGAAAGGAGAAGATGCCCGGCAGGGCGCGAAACGGCCCAGCTATCGCTGGAAATCCTGCGGCGTCCCACGTATAACTGGCCTCAGCCATGCCTCCCGCCCGCCACTTT
>CAYYJK010000306.1:0-4636 GCA_964472185.1 uncultured Prosthecobacter sp. | reverse complement strand
CTTTTGGTTAGATGCGCCGAATCTTTAGCGGTGCGGATTTGCCAGGGCCGTGCGCCCGCTGCAATTTGGGCGGCTGCGCCATGAAGAAACACCCCCGCCTTCGCCTCCGACACTGCCTGCCGCTGCTCTGGCTCCTGGGGGGCGCGGTGCCTGCGGCCGAGACGGGCGGGGAGTCCGGCCTGTTCGCGACCCGGGAGGGGCCCTGGGGGCGGCTGCAGTGCTATCCGTTTTATCTTGAGGCTCCCGACACGGTGGTGGCGCTGGTGCCGCTGCCGGACACCCAGCCGCGCTGGCAGGTGCCCGAGGGCGAGCTGGAGGGGTTCCGTGCCGTGCTGGCCCGCAGCCGCCTGCCGGAGGCCGCGGTGGCCGCGCTGCTGGACACGGGCAAGTCGATTCTGCGGCAGGGGATCGTGCACCTGTTTCCAAGCCATGCCCTGATCGAGGCCTTGACGCCGGAAGACCGGCAGGCCGTGTATGAGCGTCTGGCGTCGTTTGCCGGCAATCCGCTGCATCAGTATCCGATCTTTTTCCTCGGCGGCAGCGTCGAGGAATGGGCGGCGGGCTCGGGCCTGCGCACGGAGCTGGTGGCGGCCATCCGCCGGCTGGCCTACCGCCGAGGCAGCGCGCTGGCCTTCAGCGACATCCCGACGCTGATCAGCCTGGCGGAGTCCGACGCCGAGGTGCAGTTCATCAAGAAGAAGCTGACGCGCACGCGCAGCCTGATTGTCCGGCTCGAACTCGACGGCGGCGAGGATCTGTCCGGCCTGCTTGACTACTGGTCGACCGGCCTCAATCTCCGCCGCAAGGAACTGGAGCCCCTGTTCACCGCCACGGCCGCCCTGCCGGGACTCCAGCACCTGGACCTGCTGCACCTGCTGCCGGCGCTGCCGCGCAAGCTGCTCTACACCTACCCCGGCGACGAGTTCCTCACCCACTCCCGGCTGCCGGACTGCCACTGGACGACGCTGAACTTCTTCAACTACAGCGCCCAGGACTACTACCTCGACAGCCGGCTGGCGGCGTCGTCGATCATCGAAAATTTCGTGCCGGTCAATCCGCCCTACCGCTTCGGCGACGTCCTGCTGTTCCTGAACCCGCAGGGCAGCGCCTTCCACTCCTGCATCTACCTGGCGGACGAGCTGGTGTATTCCAAGAACGGCGCCAATCCGCTGCTGCCCTGGGTGCTGCTTGAGCTGAAGGACCTGCAGCAGATGTACAACCTCGACCTCGGCCACGGGCTGATCCAGGGCTACCGTCACAAGCGCGGCCGCATCGGCGCCGAGTGAGGCCTCACTCGGCCTTGCGGCCGAGCTTGCGCATCTCCACCCAGCGGATGGCGAAGGAGGTCAGGGACGTGCCCTCGGTGAGCTTGAGCTTCTGGCGGATCTTCAGCTTGTGGACATCGACGGTCTTCGGGCTGATGCGCAGCGCCTCGGCGATCTGGCTGGTGCTGCGGCCTTCGCCGATCAGCTGGAAGACCTCGAACTCGCGGTCGCTGAGGTGGTGGATGGCGCCGTCGGGCCCCGGGTTGGAACCCGAGGAGAAGGCGAGCAGGATGGTCTCCGACATGCGCTCGCTGAGGGCGATGCCGCCGGCGAGGATGCGGCGCAGGGCCTTTTCGAAGGCGCCGTGCGGGGCGTCCTTCATGACGTAGCCCTTGGCGCCGGCCTTGAGCGCGCGCTGGGCGTACAGGGTTTCATCGTGCATGGACACGACCAGCACCGGCAGGTCGGGATGCAGCGCGCGCACGTCCTTGATGAGCTCCAGGCCGTTGCGTCCCGGCAGGGTGATGTCGACCACGAGCACGTCGGGCAGGTCGGTTTCAAGCAGGCGCAGCGCGTCCTGGGCTTCGCCGGCCGTCCAGGCACAGGCAAAGCCCTCGAGGTTTTCGACGAACATTTTCATGCCTTCGCGCATGAGGGTGTGATCGTCGACGATGGCGACTCGGTGGCAGGGCGGGTTGGTGGCGTTCATGGCGGAGGGGGTGAATCAGGCGACGGGTGACAGCGGGATCAGGCACTCGACGACGGTCACCGGATCTTCGCCGGCGCCGGTCGGATGGAAGGTGAGGGAGGCGCCGAGGGCGTCGAGCCGCTGACGCACCAGGTGCATGCCCATGCCTTCGCTTTCCTCGGAAGTCGGCCGGTAGGGCAGGCCGTCATGGGTGATGACGAGGCGGGCTTGATCGCCCGCCATTTCGAAGCTGATTTCAATCCACGACGGCCGTGCGTGCTTGGCGGCGTTGGTGGCCAGTTCCTGGGCGACCCGGAAGATGTGCGTGGCAGTCTCGCCCGTGAGCGCGGCGTCCGAGGCGGAGCATTCGACGCGGCAGGGCACCTTGAAGCCGCGGGTGATGAAGTCCGCCAGGTCCGAGAGCGAGGCGGTGATGCCCAGGGCCTCGATGCCCACCGGCGCCAGGCCGCGGGCGAAGCCGCGGGCGATGCCGGTGGCTTCGGCCAGGTCGCCGGCCAGTTCGTTGGTGAGGGCCTCCTGCGGGCTGCCGATCCTGGCGAGGGCGGACTGCAGGATGCCGGTTTTCATCAGCGCGGCGGCCAGGCGCTGGCAGAGGTCGTCGTGCAGGTCCATGCCGATGCGCCGGCGCTCCTTCTCGGCCGTGTCGAGCAGCCGCCGCTCCAGCGTTTTGCGCTCGCTCACATCCATGGCGATGCCGGCGACCGCGCGGTCGGGGCCGCTGGCGCCGGGCACGGTGAAGCCGCGGCAGCGCACCCAGCGGAACGGGCCTTCGGGGGTGAGGGCGCGCACCTCGATCTCCTGCGGCGGGCCGCCTTTGCGCAGGCTGCGGAGCATCTCCAGGCAGCGGGGGCGGTCCTCGCGGACGATTGCGCGCAGCCAGTCCCAGCGCCGGTTCGCCAGGCATGCCGCCGGGCGCCCCAGCACCGCCGGGTAGGCTTCGTTGACGTAGGGGGCCAGGCTGCGGTCGGCGGGGGCGAGCCAGAACACGTCGCGCATGGTGGCGGCGATCTGGCGCAGCCGCTGTTCGGAATGGCGCAGGCGGTCGTGCGTGTGGCGGATGGCGCGCGAAACCTCCGCCAGCTCGTCCTGGCCGGGGATCACCGGGCTGGGGGCGGCCTCCAGGGACATGCCCTGCACCTGGGCGACCAGGGATTCCACACGCTCGGTCACCACCTTCTTCAGCAGCAGCCAGAGGGCCAGGCAGCCGCCGGCCAGGGCCAGGCTCTGGCCGAGCAGGGCGTGCAGGGCCAAGGCGCTGGCGACCGCCAGCGGCGCTTCCAGATCGTACTCCAGGACCACGCAGCCCTTGCCCTGCGCCGGGCCTTCCCAGAACGGGAACAGCGCCAGCAGGCGGCGGCCTTTCTCGGTCTCCAGCACTCGACCCTCCATGGCCTGGCGAACCTGGTGCAGCCGCGGTGCGGCGTTTGCCAGCGGCGTTGCGTCCAGCCGCAGGCCGCGCAGTTGCTGCCGGGTGGCGTGGTAGACGGTGTCCTTGCCGTCGATGATCAGGCCAATGCGCAGATTGGGGTTGGTGGAGGCGTAGCTCAGCTCCAGGTCGGCGGCCCGCGACACGCGGCGGCGCAGCAGGTGCTGGGCCATGCCGGAGAGCCGCGAGCCCTCGGCGAAGGCCAGGCTGCGCATGGCCTGGCGCTGGTTGTGCAGCGAGCGCGCCTGCAGCCGCAGTGCGCTGATGCCGATGAGCGCGCTGCCGACCAGGAACAGCACCACGGCTATCTTGAACTGGAGGGAGCGGCGCGGTTTCATGGCAGTTCCTCCAGAAGGCTCGGATCTAGCACCTGCCCGACGGTGACGGCCACGCCCGAGTCGGCTGGATCGGCCGGACTGTCCAGCAGCTGCTGCAGACGGTCGGCCAGCCAGGAGTCGCGCCGGGTTAGCCATTCCAGGTTGCGGGTCCGGCCCGCCGGTTTGACCTGGTCCAGGACGCGGGCGAAGGTGGCGTCGTCAAGCGCCTCGCGCCGCAGCACCGGTTGCCGGTGCGCCCCCGGCTCCCGGAGGCGCGGCATCCAGCGGAAGTGGCTGGCCAGCATGTCCCTGAGCGCCTGCCGGTGCGGTTCGACGGCGTCGGCATGCACGGCCAGGACGCGGATGATCGATGCCTCCGGACGGTCGGAGGCAAAGACCGTGTGCAGGGCGATCTTGCCCAGGCGCTCTTTCCAGGGCGAGTTGGTGACCACCCCGTCCAGGCTCAGCTCCTGGAAGATCTCCTCGACCTCGGAGGGGTTGAGCGGCACGGGCTCGATGTCCTGCAGGGTCAGCCCGCTTTCGCGCAGGGCCAAGTTGAGCAGCCAGGAGCCGGATGTGCGCGGTTCGTAGCCGATCCGCCGGCCTTTGAGGTCCGCTGTGGTGCGGATGTCTGGCTTGACCATCAGCGCGTCAGCCCCGTGCGAGACGTCGGTGACCATGACAATCTTCAGCGGGTAGCCCTGCTGGAGCAGGCGCGCGACCTCGTCGAGGGACAGCACGGCGGCGTCCACCACGCGGTTGCCGACGGCGCGCATGGCGGCCGAGGTCCAGTTCATCTCAATCAGGTTGATCTCCCGGGCCTCCAACTCCTCCGCTGTGCGCGCGAGGATCCAGGGTTCGGCCCCGGGCCACATGCCGACGGCCACCCGGAAGGGCTCGGTCTGCGCCGGCGGCGACA
>CAYYJK010000305.1:0-4665 GCA_964472185.1 uncultured Prosthecobacter sp. | reverse complement strand
AGGACTACCTGGTCGTGCGCCTGTCGGCCAGCTGGCGCGTGCGCCGGAATCTCGAGATCTTCGCCCGGGTGGAGAACCTGCTGGGCGAGGACTACGAGGAGGCGGCGGGTTTCCCCGCGTATGACACCGGCGCCTACGCCGGCATCAAGCTGCGCTTCTAAACGACGCCTGGCCGCCGGTGCGGGCGCTCCCGTTCCGGCGGCCTCAGTCGCCGTTCAGGCAGGCAGCGGCGTCCGCGGCGAAGGCCTCGACGTCGCCCTCGGTGGTGGCCCAGGAGCACATCAGGCGGGAGCCGCCGCCAATGAAGCTGTAGAACTGCCAGCCGCGCTCCTTGAGCCCGGCTTTGACGGACTCCGGCAGGCGGGCGAACACCGCATTGGCATCGACCGGATAGAGGATCTGCACGCCCGGCAGCCGCTCCAGCCGCTCGGCCAGCCGGCGCGCCAGAAGGTTGGCGCGGCCGGCATGCCGGCGCCAAGTGTCGTCGGCAAGCATGCGCTGCCACTGGGCCGAGATGAAGCGCATTTTCGAGCAGAGCTGGCCGGCCTGCTTGCAGCGGTATTCGAAATCCCGCGCTAGATCGCGGTTGAAGAACACCACCGCCTCGGTGACGGCCATGCCGAGCTTGGTGCCGCCGCAGCAGAGCACGTCGACCCCGGCGCGCCAGGTCAGGTCCGCCGGGCTGTCGCCGGTGGCGGCCAGGGCGTTGAAGAAGCGCGCGCCGTCCATGTGCACGTGCAGGCCGTGCTGCCGCGCAAGCCCGCACAGGCCGGCGATTTCACCGGGCCGGTAGACCGTGCCCAGCTCGGTGCTCTGGCTCAGGCTCAGGGCGCGCGGCCGCGGGTAGTGCAGGTCGCTGCGGTGGGTGATCAGGCGCTCGACATCGCCCGGGTCGAGCTTGCCGAGCGCGCTGCGCGCCAGCAGCAGCTTCGAGCCGTTGGAGAAGAACTCCGGCGCCCCGCATTCGTCGGTCTCGACATGGGCGACATCGCTGCAGATGACGCTGTGGTAGCTCTGACAGAGCGAGGCCAGCGACAGCGAATTGGCGGCGGTGCCGTTGAAGACGAAGAAGACTTCGCAGTCGGTGTCGAAGAAGCGGCGGAAAGACTCGCAGGCCGCGGCCGTGATGGCATCGGCGCCGTAGCTCGGATGGTAGCCGCAGTTGGCTTCTTCCAGCGCCTGCCAGGCCTCGGGGCAGACACCCGAGGTGTTGTCGGAGGCGAAATGGTAGTTGAGGGCCGGTTTCACGGGCGCAGCACCAGGGCTCACTTGGCCACGTAGTCGAGCACGCAGACTTTGTCGAGCAGCGGCTTGAGCCGGCTGACGAAGGCGCTGTGCGCCGGGTGGGGCAGGTAGGTCTCCAGGCCGGCCTTGTCGGCGAAGGTCACCAGGAAGCAGTGGGTGAAGCCGTCGTTGAGGCCCTCGGGGCTGACGTTGGTGCCCCATTCGAAGCCTTTGACGGTGTCGACCTTGCCGGCGAGTTCGATGAAGGCCTGCTCGATCTCGCGCACCTGGGCAGGGGTTGCCTCGTTCTTGAACTTGAAGAAGACGACGTGGCGGTAGGGGGCGTCGGCGGCGGGGGCGGTGGTCATGAGCAGAAGGGCGGCGGCGAGGGTGAGCAGGAGCGCTTTCATGGCAGGCGGACACTGCCGACGAGGATGCCGCCGGCGTCAAGCCATTCGTGCAGGCCCGGCGCCGCCGCTCAGAGCAGGCTGTCGTAGCTGCGGCCGCCCTTGCCCTCGAAGAAGTTGATGAAGGCGCGGTTGACCGTGGCGAAGCCGCCCGGGGTTGGGTAGTCGCCGCTGAAGTACCAGTCGCCGTACTCCGGCCCGAGGGCTTGGTGCAGGCCGGCGATGGTCTGGAAGATGACCTTCACCTCGCCCTTCCAGGCGGTGTTTTGCGGGGCCACCAGCTCGCTGATCTTGGCCGAGATCTCCGCGTCGGTGAAGGGGGCGTACACCGCCTTGACGGCGTTGCGCATCTCGCCGGCGGGCTTTTCCAGCTCGGCCTTGCAGGCGAGATGGGTTTCCTTGACGATGTGGCGCAGGCCGCGCTCGTTGAGCAGCTCGATGGCCGCCTGGAAGGCGATGAACTTGCCAAGCTCCGACATGTCGATGCCGTAGCAGTCCGGGTAGCGGATCTGCGGAGCGGTGGAGCAGACGATGATGCGCCGCGGGTTGGTGCGGGCCAGGATGCGCAGCAGGCTCTTCTTCAGCGTCGTGCCGCGGACGATCGAGTCGTCGATGACCACGAGGTTGTCCTGGGGGGTGACGACGCCGTAGGTGATGTCGTAGACGCTGGACACCATCTGGTCGCGGCCGCTCTCCTGGGCGATGAAGGTGCGCATCTTGATGTCCTTGTGCGCGATCTTCTCCGAACGCGGCCAGTTGCGCAGGATCAGGTCGTCCAGACGGCCCTCGTCGAAGCCGCCGTTCTGGAACATGGCGACGATGGCGTCCTTGACCTCGCGGCGGCGGATGTAGCGCAGGCCGTCGAGGAAGCCGTGATAGGCGGTTTCGGCCGTGTTCGGGATGAAGCTGGTGACGGTGTGCTCCCAGTCGTTGCCGATGGCCTCGATGAGCTGCGGCACCATCTGCTCGCCCAGCGCCTTGCGCTGGCGGTAGATGACCGAGTCGTTGCTGCGCGAGAAGTAGATGCGCTCGAAGGAGCAGGGGGTGGGCGTGACCGGCTGGGCGAAGGGTTCCAGGCTGACCTTGCCGTTGGCCTTGACGACGCAGACGTGGGCCGGCGGCAGCTCGCGGACCTCCGCCTCGGACACCTCGAAGACGGTCATCAGGGCGACGCGCTCGGAGGCGAAGGCGATGACCTCGTCGTCCTCGAAAACGTGGCAGGGGCGGATGCCCTGCGGATCGCGCATGATGAAGAAGTCGCCGTTGCCGATGGTGCCGGCGATGCTGTAGCCGCCGTCCCAGAGTTCGGCGGACTTGCGGATGATCTGGGCGACGTCGAGTTGCTCGCTGATGTGGCGGGTGATCTCCTCCAGCGGCACGCCGGAATCGCGCATCTTGTGGTAGAGGTCGGTGTGGGCCTCGTCGAGCTGGAAGCCGATCTCCTCAAGCACGGTCTGGGTGTCCGTGTCGAACACCGGGTGCTGGCCGCGCTTCATCATGACGCGGTTGAGTTCGCCGCTGTTGGTCAGGTTGAAGTTGCCCATGACCATGAGCGTCCGGGTGGGCCAGGTGCTGCGGCGGATGTAGGGGTGCAGGCTGCCCTTGCCGAAGGCGCCGCTGGTGCCGTAGCGCAGGTGGCCCATGTTGACCTCGCCGGCGAGCTCGAACTCGCGTTTGATCGCCGCGGGGTCGTCCTCGAATTTGACGTAGTCGATGCCGAGTTCGTCGCGGGCCTCCTTGCGCTCACCGTTGATGCGGCGGGCGATGCGGCCGAACTCCTTCATCTCGTCGGCCAGCACCTCGCCGATCGCTTCGGCGCTCTTGGTGGAGCGGACGCGGAACATGTAGGGGGCGCCCGGCTGCATGTCGAGCTTGCAGCAGCCGATGCCGATGCCGTCCTGGCCGCGGTTGCGCTGCTTGGCCATCAGGCCAAACAGGCGCTCGAGTCCGTAGAGGGCGGTGCCGTACTTGTCGTGGTAGTAGGCCAGCGGCTTTTTCAGCCGGACTACCGCAATGCCACACTCATGTCGGATGGGGTCGCTCATTCGTTGGGAGCGCTCATCCTTGGCAGACAATGCACGGAGTGCAACCGGCGCCCTGAAGCATTTTTTGCGGCGGCCTACTTGGCGCGCGGTTCGAGCATGCGCACCCCGGCCGCGCCGCCACCCTGCGCCTGCCACCAGGCCTCGATGGCCGGGATGTCGAACAGGCGGAACTTGCGGCCGACGCGGTTTTCGAAGGTGATTTGCGCCTGTTTGGCGACATCCAGCATGGGATCCTGCTGGAGCGCCTTAAGAAGCAGGGCGTTGGTGTCCGGGTCCGCGCTCGAGCGCAGCAGGTAGGCGGCGCGCAGGCGGGCCTCCCAAGGCTGCTTGGCGTCCTGCAGCAGTCCGTGCAGCTGGGCGGGGCTGAGGTCCGCCTCGCGGGTCGCCTTGCCGCCTTTGAACAGCTCCTGGACGGGCAGGGTGTAGCCCGGATCGATGCTGATGCCCATGTCGTAGTAGGCCTGTACGCGCTTGAATTCCGCCTGGGCGGCATGGGCGAGGTGCTTCATGGCCGGGTCGAGCAGGGCGTCGACCAGCGCCTGCAGGGACGCGCGGCTGCCGGTGGCGATGGCCTGGTCGGCGTAGCCGGTCAGGCGGTTGCGCTCCTTGAGCAGCACGAGTTCGCTGGTCGCCGGCGTGACGCTGGGCAGCAGGGCGGCCACTTGGGCGGCGTCGCTTTCGGAAACCCGCGGCTTGTCGGCGCTGGGCACGAACGAGCCCTGCTGGATCACCAAGGCCAGACGGTCGGCCATTTCCTGCAGGCGGCCCTGGGTGCGTTCGCGGTCTTCGCGCTGCGCGTCGAGCTGGCGCTGCAGCGTGGCGATCTGGGCGTTCGCCTGCTCGAGGCGGTTCTGCCAGCCGGACAGGTCGGGCGCGGCGGCCGGTGCGGATGCCGGGGCGGATGCCGGGGCGGGGGACGCGCCCAGGCGCTGCTGCACCAGCCGGTAGCCTGCCAGGCTGACGCCGCTCAGCAGGATGAGCTGCAGGCC
>CAYYJK010000304.1:0-4680 GCA_964472185.1 uncultured Prosthecobacter sp. | reverse complement strand
CGCGGCTGGTACCAGAAGCTGATCCGCCTCGGCTTCCTGCTGACCGGGCCGCTGCTGCTGCTGCTGGTGTTTTTCATGGTCGGCTGGCGCCTGATGACCCTGAATCCGCAGGCGGCCTGGCCGTGGCCGCCCGTGCTGGGATTCACCTGCGCCATCACGCTCTGGGGCTGGCTGGGCGTCAACGTCAACACCTACTCGCCGCACGGCTACTACCGCAACCGGCTGTGCGAATGCTACCTCGCCTGCCGCCACCGCAACGAGGCGGACTGGTTCAAGCGGACGCTGAAACGCTGGCTGCTCCGTTTTTGGCGGGGGGATGACGGACTGCCCGAGCCGGTGCAGGCCGGCGTGTTCGGCACGCTGCAAATGCTGCCGCTCAGCCGTCTGGGCGCCGGTGCCGTGGCGCCGTATCACCTCGTCAACGCCGCGGTGAATCTGCCCAGCAGCGCCGCGCGCGGCCTGCGCGGCCGCAAGTGCGATTTTTTTCTGCTCAGCCGGCGCGCCTGCGGCAGCCCGATCAGCGGCTACGTCCGCACCGAAGCGCTGGAGGCGCTCGATCCGCACCTGGATCTCGGCACGGCGATGGCGGTTTCCGGGGCGGCGGCGTCCTCGAACATGGGCTGGAAGACCGACCACTGCCTGCGCATGCTGATGACGCTGACCAACATCCGTCTCGGCTACTGGCTGCGTCACCCCGCCCGCGGTCGCCTGCCGTCCTGGCTGCGCGGCGCCGGGCCGTGGTACCTGTTCAAGGAGATGTTCGGGCTGATGAGCGAGCGCGCCCGCTACCTCAACCTCTCCGACGGCGGGCACATTGAAAACCTGGCGGTCTATGAACTGCTGCGCCGGCGCCTGAAGTTCATCGTCTGCGTCGATGGCGGTCAGGGCGGCAGTGCGGACGGATCGGACCTGGTGCGCCTGCAGCGCTACGCGCGGATCGACCTCGGCGTGCGTCTGGAGTTCGATCTCGAGGACCTGCAGCCCGGCAGCGACGGTTTCTGCCGGCGGCATGCCATTCTGGTCCGGGTGGTTTACCCCGGGCTGGCGGATCCGCCTGCGGGCGTGCTGGACTTCCGGTCGGAGGCAACGGGCTGGATGCTGTACGTCAAGCTGGCCATGACCGGCGCGGAGCCGCCTTACGTGCGCGAGTACCGCCGCGAACACCCGGACTTTCCGCATCAGACCACGGGCGACCAGCTTTTCGACGAGGCGCAGTTCGAGTCCTACCGCGCGCTGGGGGCCTGCGCCATGGAAGGTCTGTGCGATTCCGGCCGCACGCCGGGTTCGCTGAGCGGCTGGTTCGAAGGCCTCAGCGTGCGCCTGGCGCCGCCATCTGCACCACCGCCTTGACCAGCCCGCTGCCCGGTTGCAGCCAGGCCGGCAGCGCCTGCGGCAGTTCATCGATGCCGCAGCGGTGGGTGATCCAGGGCCGGGTGTCGATCCGGCCCTCGGCGATCAGCGCGAGGATGCGCGGAAAGTCCGCCGCCCGCGCGTTGCGGCTGGCAAGCAGGGTCAGCTCGCGCCGGTGCAGCAGCGCATCGTCGACGGGCACGGGCTCGCGGGTGATGCCGACGTAGATCACGCGGCCGGTGAAGCGCGCCAGGGCGAGCGATCCGGCCATGGAGGCGGCGCTGCCGGTGGCGTCGAAGACCACCTGCGCGACCGGGGCGGCCGGCGGCTGCTCCAGCACCTCAACCCCGGGGTAGTGCCGCCGGACGAAGTCGCGCCGCGCGGCGTTGAGTTCCAGCACGCGGAGGCGCGGGCCGGCCAGACGGGCGAACTCGAGCACGGTGAGGCCGATGGGGCCGGCGCCGACGATGAGCACGTCGTCGCCGGGTTGCAGCGCGGCGCGGTCCACGGCATGGCAGCCGATGGCCAGCGTCTCGACCAGGGCGAGTTGCTCGAAGGCCAGCGCCTGGGCCCGGTGCAGCTTCGCGGCCGGCAGCACCAGGCGTTCGCGCATGCCGCCGTCGCCGTGCACGCCGAGAACCTCCAGGCTCTCGCAGCAGTTGCTCCGGCCCTGGCAGCAGGCATGGCAGTTTCCGCAGTTCAGGTAGGGTTCGACGGCGCAGCGATCGCCCGGCTGCAGGCCGGTGACGCCGCCGCCGACGGCCAGCACCTCGACGCCGAGTTCGTGGCCGAGGATGCGCGGGCCCTGGATGAATGGCATCGTGCCGAGGTAGCCGCTGATGTCGGTGCCGCAGATGCCGATGGCGCGGACGGCCACAAGCGCTTCGCCGGGACCGGGCGCTGCGGCTTCGGGCAGGTTGATCCAGTCAAACTGGCGGGGGGCGGTGAGGCGGAGGGCGCGCATGGTCGGGCTGTCTGCAAGGGAGCGTGTCCGGGCGCCCCTGCAACCGCGATGATCCGCCGCCGCTCACGGGGGCTCGGCCAGCCGGTAGCGGCCGTCGCGGATCTGGATGCGCGGCGGCCGGCGCAGGCGTTCGAACGCGTCATAGACGGGCTGCAGCTCGCGCCAGAAAGCGCGCCATGGCCCGTCCGCCCGCCGCAGTCGCTCCGGGGTCGGCCGGAACGGGAAGAGGTGCACCGGCACCTCCGCCTGGCCGCCGGCCAGCGCAGCGGCGACAAGCAGGTAGATCTCCTCGATCAGCGGGTCGGTCATGGCGAAACAGCCGGTGCTGACCTCGGCGCCATGGATCATGATCAGGCTGCCGGTGCGCTGGTGGTGCCGGTCGAAGGCGTTGGGGTAGCCGAGGTTGAAGGCGAGGTGGAAGCGGCTGGCGGGATTCAGGGCCGCCGCCGTGACGCCGTAGAAACCCTCCGGGGCCTGGCGGTCGCCTTCGCGCAGCTTCGGGCCGAGGGTGCCGGACATGGCCGCGACGGGATAGCGCCGGAAAAGCGTCCAATCCTCGCCGGCCTGCAGCCAGAGTTCGAGTTCGCGGCTCTCCTTGAAGACGCGCAGGCAGGCGGCGGCGCCCCAGCGGCAGCCGCGGCGCGCCAGCTCCTTTTCCAGGCCCGGGCGGACGCGCGCCTCCAGGTCGGCCAGCCGGGAACCGGCATCCAGGGTCCGCCAGGTCGCCGCCGGCGGGGGCGGCGGATAGGGCAGGGCCGGCGCAGTGTCGCGGCCGCCGGCTTCGGGTCCGGCGGCTCGCTGCAGACGCTGGCGCAGCAGCCAGGCCGCTGCCGCCAGGGCGAGGGCGATCAGCAGCCGTTTCATGCCGGGCGCGGGTCAGGCCTCCGTTTTGGGGCGGTGCGGAACGAGGACGTCGGGGGACTGGTTGCGCAGGCGCGTGCGCTTGGCGGCCTCGCGCGCGAAGTTTTCCTGCGAGCGGCTGACCTTCGACCCGGCACCGTCCGGCGGCGCCCAGCTGCCGTCCGGCCGCAGCACCCGGCCGCGCGAGGTGTCCGCGAAGTGGGTTTCCAGGATGTGCGTGAGCCGCTTGCGGGCGGCGCCGTCCTCGATCGGGATGAGCAGTTCCACCCGCTTCGACAGGTTGCGGTTCATGAAGTCCGCGCTGGAGATGAACACGACGGGGCGGCCGCCCTGGCGGAAATGGTAGATGCGCGCGTGCTCGAGGTAGCGGTCGATGATGCTGACGACGCGGATGTTGTCGCTGAGGCCCTTCACGCCGGGCCGCAGGCAGCAGATGCCGCGGATGTTGAGGCGGATCCGCACGCCGGCCTGCGAGGCGGTGTACAGCGCCTCGATCATCTGGCGGTCCTCCAGGGCGTTCATCTTCAGCAGGATCTCCGCCGCCTCGCCCTGGCGGGCGCGTTCGGTCTCGCTGCGGATCATCGACAGCAGGCGCTCGCGCAGCCCGAACGGCGCCATGGAGATCTTCTCGAAGTGCACGAAGCGGGAGCGGCCGGTGACGGTGTTGAAGAAGGCGCTGGCGTCGCGCCCGTAGTCCTGGCGGCAGGTGAGGTAGCTGATGTCGGTGTACAGCTTCGCGGTGGCCTCGTTGTAGTTGCCGGTGCCGAAGTGCATGTAGCGCACCAGGTGGCCGGCCTCGCGGCGCATGACCAGGCAGATCTTGGCGTGGGTCTTCAGGCCGCGCACGCCGTAGATGATCTGGGCGCCGGCGTTGAGCAGCTCCTCGGCGCGCTCGAGATTGCGCGCCTCGTCGAAGCGCGCCTTGAGTTCGACCAGCACGGTGACGTGCTTGCCGGCCTGGGCGGCGCGGATCAGGGCGCTGATGATGCGGCTGTTCTTGGCGGTGCGGTACAGGATCTGTTTGATGGCGACGACGTCGGGATCGGCCGCGGCCTCCTCGAGCAGCTGCGGCACCGGATCGAACGCCTCGTAGGGGTGGTGCAGCAGGATGTCGCCGCGCCGGATGGCGTCGAACATCGACTCGCCCGGCTCGATCTGCGGCGAGACCTGGCTGTCCCAGGGCTCGACCTTGAGGGAGTCGAAGCCGGACAGGCCGGCGATCTGGAAATACGCGCGCAGGTCGAGCTCGCCGGGAATGGTGAACACTTGGGCGGTCCTGGCGCCGCACAGGTCGCGAATGGCGCGCACCAGGGCGCGCGGCGCGCCGTCCTCGATCTCGATGCGGATGGTCGGGCTCTGCAGCCGGGCCTCCAGCACCTGCTCCATGTCCGTTGCCAGATCGAGGGCGCTTTCGTCGTCGACGGCGATGTCGGAGTTGCGGCTCAGCCGGAAGCGGGCGCTGGCCGTGACCTTCTCCGAGGGGAAGTAGCGCGGCAGGAACAGGC
>CAYYJK010000303.1:0-4714 GCA_964472185.1 uncultured Prosthecobacter sp. | reverse complement strand
CTGTCGGACAGCCGCCGCGGTGCCCCTCCGCCGGTCCGGTCCCGGCAGCGTCTGTTCCCCAACGTTTCCCGTTCATCCCATCATGTCCGAGCCGACCCCCAATCCCGATCCTGCGTCCGAAAACGTCCCCGTGGAAACCGAGGCCGCCGCCGTGCCGTCGGATCCCCTTGAAGCCGCCCAGGCCGAGGTCACCCAGTGGAAGGATCTGGCCTACCGCAACGCCGCCGAACTGGAGAACTTCCGCAAGCGCGCCGCCCGCGAAGCCCAGGACACCCGCGCCTATGCGAACGCCGATCTGCTGCGCTCGCTGTTTCCGATCCTCGACAACTTCGAAATGGGCCTCGAGGCCGCGCGCGCCGAGTCCGAGAAATCGATGATCTTCATGGGCATGAGCATGGTGCAGCGCCAGCTCCAGGATTTCCTGCGTGACATGGGCGTCCAGGAGATCGAGGCGCTGGGCAAACCCTTCGACCCGAACCTGCACGACGCTGTTTCCCAGGAGGCCGGTGACGGCGTGCCCGAGGGCACCGTCCTGCGCGTCACGCGCCGCGGCTACAAGCTCAAGGACCGCCTGCTGCGCGCGTCCAGCGTCGTCGTGGCCGGCCCTGCCGCCGATTCCGCCGCCGACGCTCCGGCCTGATTCACCGTCCCTTTTCCTTTCCGCTCCCCACCCCCACATGGCCGACAAACGCGACTACTACGAGGTTCTGGGCGTCGCCCGCGACGTTTCCCCCGAGGATCTCAAAAAGGCCTACCGCAAGCTTGCGGTGAAGTACCACCCCGACAAGAACCCCGGCGACAAGACCGCGGAGGACAAGTTCAAGGAGGTCAGCGAGGCTTACGACGTGCTCAGCGACGAGCAGAAGCGCGCCGCCTACGACCGCTACGGCCACTCCGCCTTTGCCGGCGGCATGGGCGGCCCCGGCGCGGGCGGCGGCGGTTTCCACGACCCGTTCGACATTTTCCGCGAGGTGTTCAGCGGCGGCGGTGGCGGCGGCATCTTCGAAAGCTTCTTCGGCGGCGGTGGCGGCCGCCAGCAGCGCCGCGACGGCCCCCAGCGCGGCAGCGATCTGCGCTACGGCATGGAGATCAGCCTGGAGGAGGCCGCCCACGGCTGCGAGCGCGAGATCGAGTACGAGCGCCTGCACGGCTGCAAGACCTGCAAGGGCAGCGGTTCCGCCAGCGGCGGCGGCAAAAAGACCTGCCGCACCTGCGGCGGTGCCGGCCAGGTGATTTCCGCGCGCGGCTTCTTCCAGATCCAGCAGGCCTGCCCGGATTGCGGCGGCTCGGGCGAGATCATCAGCGACCCCTGCAAGGCCTGCGGTGGCGGCGGCCGCCACAAGGAGCGCACCAAGGTGCGCGTCAAGGTGCCTGCCGGCATCGAGGACGGCTCGCGCCTGCGCTCCGCCGGCAACGGCGACTTCGGCGTCAAGGGCGGCCCGGCCGGCGACCTCTACATCGTCGTCCAGATCCGCGCCCACGACATCTTTGAGCGCGAGGGCGACGACCTGCACTGCCAGATGCCGCTCAGCTTCGCCATCGCCGCCCTCGGCGGCGAGACCACCGTGCCCACGCTCGAGGGCCGGGCCAGCATCAAGATCCCGGCCGGCACCCAGAACGGCACCACCTTCCGCCTGCGCGGCAAGGGCATGAAGGCCCTGGGCGAGGACCGCCACGGCGACCTCTACGTCCACGTCCAGATCGCCGTGCCGTCCAAGCTCACCGCCGAACAGCGCGGCCACCTCGAGGCCTTCGCCAAGTCCTTCGGCGAAACCCCGTCCTCAAGCATGGAGGAGAGCTTCTTCGAGAAGGCGAAAAAATTCTTCCGCTGACTTCGCCGCATCGACTGTCGAACCCTGCGAGCCGTATCCCATCCAACCCACCCCAAGCCATGAGCCAACCCCAAATCACCGCCTACCTGAAGACCTACTGCGGCTGGAGCGAGGGCGTCCGCGCCATCTTCCGCAAGTACAACCTCAATTACGAGGAGAAGGACATCATCAAGAACCCCGCCTTCCGCTGGGAAATGGAGCAGAAGAGCGGCCAGCCGCTCAGCCCCTGCGTCGAGATCAACGGCACCATGCTGCCCGACATCAGCGGCGAGGAGGTCGAGCGCTGGATGATTGCCCAGCAGCTCATCGTGCCCAGCGCCGACGCCCCCGACGCCCCGATCGACAGCGCCTGCAGCGACGCCCAGCACGCCGCCATGGCCGCCGGCCAGGCCGGCAAGATCAACTTCCTGAGCTGAGGCTTTTTGCCCGCACTTGGCCGTCGTGGCGGTTGACACCCCGGCGGACAGGCGCTATAGGACGGTTCGCTTTCGAGCGCGGCGAGGTAGCAAAGTGGTAATGCACTGGTCTGCAAAACCGGTATGCGCGGGTTCAATTCCCGCCCTCGCCTCCACTCGGCCCATCCCCGGACGGGATGTTTCCGCGCTGCCTGCGCGCGACACGCAGAATGGCGTGAAGTCTTGACGGCGGCGCGCGTAGTTCTCAGGCTATGGCCGCCATGAACCGCGCTTCCCTGTCCTTCCTTTTCGCCGCCCTCACGACCACCGCCCTGGCGGGTGAGAACTTTCTGGTCTACTTCGGCTGCTACACCAACGCCAAGTCCGGCAGCAAGGGCATCTACGTGTCCCGCTTCAACAGCGCCAGCGGCGAGTTCGGCGAGCCCAGCCTGGCGGCGGAGACCGGCAGCCCGAGCTTCCTGGCCCTCAGCCCGGACCGCAAGCACCTGTATGCGGTCGGCGAGATGAGCGGGCCGGGCAAGAAGGCCGGAGGCGTCAGCGCTTTCAGCGTTTCGCTGCCGGACGGCCAGCTCCGCTTCCTCAACCAGGTTTCCTCGGTGGGCGCGGGCCCGTGCCACATCGCGCTCGACCAGACCGGCCGCATGGCCATGATCGCCAACTACGGCGGCGGCAGCGTCGCCAGCTACCGGGTCGGTGACGACGGCCGGCTCAGCGAGGCGGTCAGCTTCGTCCAGCACGCGGGCTCGAGCGTGAATCCGAAGCGCCAGGCGGGGCCGCACGGCCACAGCATCAACCGCAGCCCGGACAACCGCTTCGCCTTCGCCTGCGACCTCGGCCTGGACAAGGTGCTCATCTACCGGATCGATCCCGCCGCCGGCACGCTGTCCGCCCACGGCGAAGCCGGCCTGCCGCCCGGCAGCGGCCCGCGCCACTTCGCCTTCCACCCGGGCGGCAAGTTCGCCTTCGTCAACAACGAGATGCTGATGACCGTGTCATCCTTCGCCTACGATGCCGGCCAAGGCGCACTGACCCTGGTCGACACCGTCTCGACCCTGCCCGAGGCCGATCGCGGCAAAGAGGGCTTCAGCACCGCCGAGACCGTCGCGCATCCCAACGGCAAGGTGGTCTACGTGTCCAACCGCACCCATGACACCATCGCGGTGTTCGCCTGCGATCCCGCCACCGGCCGGCTGACGCTCATTCAAAACGCCCCGGCGGAAGGCCGCATCCCGCGCAACTTCAACCTCGACCCCTCGGGCCGCTGGATGATCGTCGCCCACCAGGACAGCAACACCGCCGCCCTGTTCAAGGTCGATCCGGAAACCGGCAAGCTCAGCTTCACCGGCAAGAAGGTGAACGTCGGCGGCGCGGTCTGCGTGCGTTTCCTGGCCCTCGACTGACCCGGTTCCATGAAAGGTCCGCTGCTGCTGACTTTGCTTGCCGGCGCGGCGCTGGCGTCCGACTGGCCGCGCTGGCGCGGTCCGACCGGCGACGGCCGCTGGAATCCGGACCGCGTTCCCGCCGATTTCGCCGTGCGCGAGCCTGAGCGCCTCTGGCAGGCCGAGGTCGGCGGCGGCTACGGCGGAGTCACCGTCAGCGCCGGCCGCGTCTACCTGCTGGACCGGCCGCAGTCGCCGGCCAACACCGAGCGCCTGCTCTGCTTCGACGCGGATTCGGGCCGGTCGCTGTGGTCGCAGGCCTGGCCGGCCGACTACGGCTCCATGGAATACGGCAACGGGCCGCGCGCTTCGGTGACGCTGCACGAAGGCCGCGCGTACACGCTGGGGGCCACCGGGGTGGCCGCCTGCTTCGAGGCCGCCACCGGCGCGCGGCTCTGGCAGGTCGACACCGTCCAGGCGCACGGCGCCAAGGTGCCGACCTGGGGCTTCGCCGCCTCGCCGGTGCTCGACGGCGACCGCCTGCTGCTGCATGTCGGCGCCCAGCCGGGCGGCAGCGTGCTGGCGCTGGACCGGCACACCGGCAAGCTGCTCTGGCGCGGCGGCTCGGACCCGGCCGGGTACTGCACCCCGGAGATCATCGGGCACGCCGGCGGCCGCCAGCTCATCGCCTGGGGGCCCGAGCACATTCAGAGCCTGCATCCCGACACCGGGGCGGCCCTGTGGACCTACCCGTACAAAATCACGTACGGCGTCAGCATTGCCCAGCCGCTGTACCGGGACGGCCTGCTGCTGGTGTCCGGCTACTGGCACGGCACCAAGGCGCTGCGGCTCGGGCCGCGGCCCGGCGAGGTCAGCCTGGCCTGGGAGAACGAGAAGGAGATGTGCGGTCTGATGGCGGCGCCGCTGTTCCGGGACGGCGTCGTGTACCTGCTCGACAAGACGCGCGGCCTGCAGGCCGTCGAGCTGGCCAGCGGCCGGATCCTGTGGAGCGACGGCAACACCCTGACGCCGAAGGACCGCAATCCGCAGATGAGCCTGGTCTGGCTCAAGGAGTCCGAGGGGCTGG
>CAYYJK010000302.1:0-4723 GCA_964472185.1 uncultured Prosthecobacter sp. | reverse complement strand
GGCCCAGCCGAACCAGCGGCGGGCGGTGCCGGAACGGCGGCGGGTGCGGGGGCGCATGCGCAAGGGTAGCCGCAAACCGCCGCGGGCAAGGCAAAATGTTGCACACCGGGCCGCTTTGGCTTGCGTTTTCGGCGCGGTTTTGCGGCTATGCGGCATGCTCGAGGTCGTTGACATCAGTCTGGAGTTGGATGCGCCGTCCGGGGCGGAGAGCCTGCACTTGCTGAATGCCGTCAGCCTGTGCGTGCCTGCCGGTCACCTGATGGCGATTGTCGGCCCGTCCGGCTGCGGCAAGACCACGCTGCTCAAGGTCATCGCCGGCATCCAGGAGCCGAGTTCGGGCCATGTGAAGTGGGAGGGCCGCGACCTGCAGGAAGAGGAGGACCTGCACCCGGGCGAGCTCGGCTACGTGCCGCAGTTCAGCGTCGCCCACGATCTGCTGACGGTGGAGGAGTGCATCGCGAGCAGCATGGCGCTGCGCACCCAGCTGCCGGGCACGGAGGACTTCGAACCCGCGCTCAACCGCATCCTGGCCGTCACCGGCCTGACCGAACTGGCCGACCGGCGGGTCCGGGTGCTTTCCGGGGGGCAGAAGCGGCGGCTGGGCCTGGCGCTGGAGCTGGTCACCAACCCCTGCCTGCTGCTCTGCGACGAGGTGACCAGCGGCCTGGACCCGAAGTCGGAGCAGGAGATCACCCGGCTGCTGCGGGTGCTGGCGCGCGACAATCCGCGCCGCGTCGTCATCAACGTCACCCACAGTCTGGCCAGCCTGGACGCCTACGACAGCGTGCTGGTGATGCATCAGGGGCGGCTGGTCTTCCACGGTCCGCCCCGGCTGCTGCGGCACTACTTCAGCGTCGACCAGGCCGAGGAGATCTACCTGCGGCTCAGCCAGCGCGAGGCGTCCGCCTGGCACGAGTCCTGGCAGAAGAAGCGGGAGCACTACGAGGCCATGCTCGCCAAGCCGGCGCCGGCGGATGCCCCGGCCCGGGTGTCGTTGCGGGAAAAGCGGCCGGCGGCGGCGCCGAGCCAGGCGCTGGCGCCCGAGGCGCTGCCCGGCCTGCTCCGCCAAGTCGGCGTGCTGCTGCACCGCCGATGGACCATTTTCCGCCGGGATCGCGGCCAGGTCGGGCTGCATCTGGCGATGCTGCTGGGCTTTCCGCTGCTGGTGGTCATCTTCGCCCTCGACGGCATCAAGCCGCTGCAGCAGCTGCATCAGCGGCAGGGCGCCGACATCCTGTACGAGATGCAGCGCCAGGTGCGGCATCAGCTCGACCAGCTGCAGGCCGGCGGCATCGTCAGCGGCCTGGTCATGCTGCAGGTCGTCCTGGTCACGCTCATGGCCAGCAACAACGCCGCGCGCGAAATTGCCGGGGAACGGCTGATCCTCGAGCGCGAGAAGCTGGGCGGGCTGAGCACCACCGCCTACCTCGCCAGCAAGGTCCTGTTTCTGGGTGTTTTTGTCCTGGCGCAGAGCGTCTGGATGGGGGTGTTTGCCGACATGGTCATCGGCGGCCTGCCCGGCGACCTGCTGATCCGGCTCGGCCTGCTCGTGCTCGCCTCCGCGGCCATGACCAGCGTCTGCCTAGGCATCAGCGCGCTCAGCCGCACCCCTGAAAAAGCCACCATCCTGAGCATCTATCTGGTCGGGTTCCAGCTGCCGCTGTCCGGCGCCGTGCTGGCCCTGCCTGACAGCCTCGAAGGCCTGGTGAACCCCTTCATCGCCGCCTTCTGGGCCTGGTCGGGCAGCCTGCGCAGCATGAGCGACACCGCCTTTTACGACGCCGTCAAGCAGGTCACCGCCAGCCCCCTGGTGGCCCCGGCGCTGGCGGCGTTTGTGCTCGGGGCGCACAGCCTCGTCGGCCTCTGCCTCGCCTACGCCGGCAGCAAGCACAGCCAGTGGGACTGAGCCGCGCCTTGCGCACAAAACCGTTGCCGCGCGGCCGCGAGCACGCAGGCTGGAGGCATGTCCCTGCGCGCCAGACAGACGGAGCTCATCGCCGACCTGAACCTCATCGAGGACGCTCACGAGCGTCTGGCTGCCCTGTCGTCCTACATGGCCGCGACCACCCTGCCCGAAGCCGAACGCCGCGACGACCTGCTCGTGCCCGGCTGCGTCTCGCGCGTCTGGCTGCACGGCGAACTGCGCGCAGGACGGACGCGCTTCCGCGCTGCAGCGGACTCGCCGATGGTGGCGGGTTTGGTCGCCCTGCTCTGCCACCTGTACAGCGGCGCCGCGCCGGCCGAGGTGGCGGACGTGGAGCCGGAGGTCTGGCAGGCCTGCGGCTTCACCAAGCTGCTTTCGCCCACCCGCCTGAACGGTCTGGCGGCCGTGCGCGCCCGCATTCGCGCTCTGGCCGGCGGTTTTGCCGGCTGAGCGCACTCCCTGCAAGCAGCGCCGGCCCGGCGGCGTAGTGCTGACCTATGCCCACGAGTCGCCGCGAATTCCTGAAGAACACCTCCCTTGCCGCCAGCGCCCTCGCCTTTCCGGCGGTGGTGAAGTCGGCCAGCCCGAACTCCAAGCTCCAGGTCGCTTCGGTGGGCGTCAATGGCATGGGCTACAGCGACATCAAAAACATCGGCGGGCACGCCGCTGTGAAGTTCGTCGGCTTCTGCGACATCGACAGCACCCGCTTCGACAAGGTCGACAAGGATTTTCCGGGCGTGCCCCACTTCGCCGACTTCCGCGAGATGTTCGCCCAGCTGGGCGACAAGATCGACGCCGTCTCGGTGGCCACGCCCGACCACATGCACGCCAAGGTCGCCATTGAGGCGCTGCGCCGCAAGAAGCACGTCTACTGCCAGAAGCCGCTGGCCCACACGGTCTGGGAGGCCCGCCAGATGCGCCTGGAGGCCGAAAAGGCCGGCGTGGTCACCCAGATGGGCAACCAGATCCATTCCAACCTCGAGTACCGGCTCGGCACCCGGCTCATCCAGCAGGGCGCCATCGGCAAGATCAAGGAGGTGCATTCCTGGGTGGCGGTCACCGGCAATGAGCGCAACAAGCGCCTGGAACCCTGCCCGGGCGCCAAGGTGCCGGACCACGTCAACTGGGACCTCTGGATCGGCGTGGCGCCGATGCGCGAGTACGCACCCTGCTACCACCCCTTCGTCTGGCGCGACTGGCAGGACTTTGGCGGCGGCGCCCTCGGCGACTTCGGCTGCCACATCCTCGACCCGGTCTTCACCGCGCTCGGCCTCAACGCGCCGCTGACCGTGACCGCGCAGAACAGCGGCATCAACCGTCAGATCTGGCCGACCACGGAGCAGATCGAGTATGTCTTCCCCGGCAATGCGCTGACCGCCGGCCAGACCCTGAAGGTCACCTGGACTGACGGCGGACTGCGGCCGGACCGCAAGCTGGCGCGGATGCCCGACAACCTCGAGCTGCCGCGCAGCGGCTCGCTCTTCATCGGCGAGGAAGGCAACATGGTCCTGGCGCATGTCGCCGGTCCGCGCCTCTACCCGCTCGAGAAGTTCCAGGGCTTCAAGTATCCCAAGGTGCAGGGCCTGAACCACTGGCATGTCTGGGTCGACGCCTGCCTCGCCGGCACGCAGACCAGCGACAACTTCCAGTATGCCGGCCCGCTGTCGGAAACCGTGCAGCTGGGCAACGTCGCCACCCGCTTCTGCACCGGCGGTCCGATCGATTCGCGCACCGGCACTCCGATGGAGCCGAAGGTGCTGGAATGGGACGCAGCGAACCTGCGCTTCAAGAACTTCCCGGAGGCCGACAAGCTGCTGACCAAAACCTACCGCGAGGGCTGGGCGATCTGAGCCCGCCCGGTCGCCGGCCGAGGCCGGTTAAAGCCCCGCCGCCTTCTTCGCCTCGGTGACGAGGCGGATGAAGCGCGCGCGTTCGCCGCTGGCATCGGCGCCTTTGCCGGCCTCCGCCAGCTTGAGCACCAGCGTGTGGTCGAGAGCGGGGGCGTGGCGGGCGCCGCGCAGCAGCAAGCCGAAGCCGACCACGGAGCTGTCGAAGATGAACTCCTCGCGCGCGGCCTGCCAGGCCAGGCCGCGGTCCTGGATGCTCAGCTGGGTGCTGTCGAACGGACCGACCGTCTGGGTGGTGAACTTGGCGCCGGGCAGGGTGGCGGTGGCCACGGTGCGGCTGCCGTCCAGGCTGCCGTTCGGCTGGAACTCGTACCAAAGCACGTGCGTGCCTGCGCTGCGCACTTCGGTGGCCGGCTGGTGGCGTTCGCAGAGTTGGCGGTACTGGCGGACCCGGTTCGGGTCAAAGCTGACCTTCAGCGGGTAGGTTTCCTGGGTGGTGGCCGCCGGCTGGTCGGCCGGCAGCTGGATGACCACGCGCAGCAGCCGGTGGCTGCTGTTCCACGGGCAGGAAGCCACCTCGGCGCGCCAGGAATGGATGTACAGGTCCGGGGTGCGCGCTTTCACCCGCGGTTCCGCCACCGCCGGGGCCGACGGGGCCGGCGAGGCGAACAGGGTGCCCTTGGCCGCCTGCACCGGCCGCGGCCGGATGCCTGCGGGTCGCAGGGCGAACTGGTCGTCCGGCTGGCGGCTGGCGTTGACGAACTCCTGGCTGGCGGCCGGCGTGGTGAGCGCCAGCAGCCTGGGCGCGGCGTCCGGCGGACGGCTGGCAGCCGCCGGGGCGGCGGCGGCTTTCGGTGCGATGGCCGCGACGGTGGGCGCCGTTTTCGCGGCCGGCGGGCTGGGCTGGTGCACGATCACGGGCGGCTTCTCCGGCGCTGGCGCGGGGGAGGGC
>CAYYJK010000301.1:0-4766 GCA_964472185.1 uncultured Prosthecobacter sp. | reverse complement strand
TGAGGAAGTACTCGTCGCCGGTGACGTAAGCGACGTAGCGCTTGGTGTCGTAGCTTTTGCGCACGGCCATGCGCCGCAGCACGCCGCCCTGCGCATCGAGCAGCATCAGCGTGTCCGTCGGCCCCTTGTAGCCGACCAGCGTGTCGGTCAGCGGCGACGTGCGCACCGCCTGGCCGATCAGCCGGCCGCGGTCGTCAAGCACCCGCCAGCGACCGTCCGGCCGTCCCGAAGGCTGCAGCGAGGCGGCCGCCGGCTCCAGCCGCCTAACCTCCTCCAAAGTGATCTCTTCCGGGAAGCGCAGCGAGCCCGCGGCGGTGCGCCCCAACCGCGCCAGCACGCCCTCCGCGATGGCCGTGCTGGTGAGGGTCGCGCCGCTGACGGTGTGCAGCGGCTGTCCGGCCAACTCCGCGGGCGTCTTGCCGCGGAACTGCGCAAAGAACTTCCGGTCGGCGATGACTTCCGCCAGATGATCGCTGGTGTCATGGCTGCGCAGCACGCGCAGACCGCTCAGCACACCCTGCGCGTCGAACACCAGCAGGCTGTGGCTGGGTCCCGAGTAGCCGATGAAGGCCGCGGACTCCGGCGCAGTCGTCGCCGCGTACCCGAGCAGCTCGCCGTCACGCCCCAGCACCGGCCGCCGGCCGGTGGCCGGCTGTGGCGCCTCCAGGCGGTCGGCCTCGGGGAAAAAATCGCGCAGCCGCTCGACCGACAGGGCCTGGGCCGCCTCCTCGCGATCGCGGCGCTCCTGGGCTCCGCGCAGGACCAGGACGGCCAGCACGAGCAGGCCGAGCCGCCAGCAGCGGACGAGGATCGGGCGGAAGGACATGCGCTGTCAGCCTCCCCGCAGTCAGCCCTACGATCCGGGGTTGTAAGCGCGCACCGCCTTGACGCGGACCTTGCGCACGGCGCCGGTCTCGGTGGGCAGTTCCGCTTCGTCCCCCGGCGCCTTGCCAATCAGCGCCTTGGCGATTTCGGAGAGGTAGGAAACGACGTTGTTTTCGACATCGCCATCCCAGGCTCCCAGGATGGTGTAGGTTTCCCCAGCGCCGTTGTCGAGCCGCTCGATGTCGACGATGGTGCCGATGCCCACCTTGTCGGTCGGGGCATTGGCGAAGTCCGTGCCGCGCGCATGGCGCAGTTCGCGCTCCATCTTGTTCTGCAGGCGCAGAAGCACCGCCTGCTGGTCCTTGGCGGCCTTGTAACCGCCGTTCTCGCGCAGGTCACCCTCAGCGCGGGCGATCTGGATCTCGTTCTTGTTGTGCGGGATCTTGACGTTGACCAGCTCTTCCAGCTCCTGCTTTTTCCGCTCCAGGCTGGGCCAGGACACGATCAGGCTGTCATCCTGGCGCGGGCCGGCGTTCTCGGCCATCAGCGCCTCCATTTCCGGGCGCGCCTTGATGACGCGCGCCATCAGCGAACGCCGGGTCAGCTCGTCGAACACAGCCAGGCCCAGGAGGCGTTTGGCAAACAGGCGCAGCTCGTCTTCGCTGGTGTCGGCGACCATCTCGGCAATCAGGGTCTTGTCCTCGGAAAGCAGGTCAGCCAGACGGCCGGTGCGCTTCGGCCCGCCCTGCATGTGGTCGTCTTCCAGGGCGTCGAGAATGGCGTTGCCCAGGTCAATGTCGAAGACCGACTCGGCCAGCCCCTTGCGCTCGCGGCAGATCCAGATCAGCAGGTCGGCGCTGAGCGCGCGGTTGCGCACGGCCTTCTTGAGGAACTCCGCCAAAACGTCCATTTCGTCGTTGGCGTCGAGCACCACGGCGATTTCCGCCACCGCCCGGCCGCCGGTGCGGGTCAGATGGTTGAGAATTTCCGGCACCCAGGCCCGCTCGGGGAAAGCTTCCGGAAAGGCGCGGTACATGCGGCCCAGCAGGCCCACCGGCAGGCCGCCGAGGGCTTCGGCCAGCAGCGTCCGAGCCTCGCTGATCAGGTCGGACACCTTCATCGAGCCCATCGGCGCGCTGGCGCCGGCAACGGCCTCGATCAACTCGTCGCGCGCCAGCAGCAGCTGCAGGCTTTCCTTCAGGTGCAGGCGCCAGGCCTTGCGCACCGTGTCGGAGATGTCCTGGAACACCGGCAGCAGTTCGCTCATCGCGTCTTCGAACAGGTCGAGATCCTTCTGGATCCGGGCGAGGGCGCCCAGCTTGCCCTTGAGGTCGCGGGCCGCCAGGAAACCGGCCGCCATGACCGCGCCGGGCTTCTCCCCGCTGTCGCGCAGCACCAGGGGCTCAACCCGCTTGGTCGGCACGACGATGTGGCGGGCGCTTTTGAGGGTCTTCTTGGCCGCATCCCACCATTTCTTGTAGTCGGCCTCGGAAACGATATGCGGTTTGATCAGGCGCTCGAAATCATCGAGCGACATCTTGCTGCCGAAGGATTTCAGGGCGAGTTCGACCAAGCTGGCCACCTGGTCCTTGGCCATGGCCTTCAGCCCCGCCAGGTCCGCCAGGCGGCGGGCCAGGAAGTGCTCCTGCGGCAGCACCTCAAGACTGCCCACGGCAAACTGGAGCTTCAGCGCATGGCCGGGCTTGCCCTCAAAATCAACCAGCAGGCGGTCCCCCAGCAGGTCCCACTCGGCAATCCGCCCCACGCCCCAGCTCTTGTGCTGGCAGAACGTCCCGGGTTCGAGTTGGGACAGCTTTTCACCCTCTGCCGCGCTGACTTTGCCAGCTGCGATCAATTTTTGCACCTCGGAATTCATGGAACGGGCATCCTAGCGCGGGCGGGGGGCGAGGCAAAGAAAACCTTTGGTCCGGTCGCGGCGCGGCGGCCGGCGCAAAAAAATGCCCATCTTCCTGCTTGCCAGAAACCGGCCGGGTTTGATAAATGACTCAGACCGCATGAAAAATCGCATCGCCCTCACTCTACTCACGGCCCTGACGCTCTGCGGCGTCGCGTCCGCTGACATCCAGTCCCCCCCCGGCCATCACTACAACTGGAGCCGCAAGCTGAGCCGCGGCGTGGGCAACATCCTGTACGGCTGGACTGAGCCGTTCAACGTCTGGCAGCGCACCAACCGGACCGACGGCGCCCATGCGGCCTTCTCCGACTTCTTCATTGAAGGCCTGAAGCGCACCGCCGTGCGCGCCGGCTACGGGGTCTACGAAGTCGCCACCTTCCCGATGCCGACCTGGAAGCAGACCTACCGTCCGCCTTACTACCGCAAGCCGCAGATCGATCCGTGGTGGGGCTACACCGAGTTCTCGCCGCAAATGGGCTTCGTCTCCCAGTCGGACTACAGCCGACTGCAGGGCTGGTAATCCCGGCGACTTGCCTTCCCAGGAACGCAGGCTGGCAACAGCCTGCGTTTTTTATTGCCCCCGCTGCCGGCACCGGAAAAACCCGGCGCCCACCCGGCGGCTCAGAAGTCGAGGTAGATTTCCGCGCGCCGGTTTTTCGACCGGCCTTCCGGATCATCGCTGCCATCGGCCTTCTGGTTCGGCCCCAGCGGCTGCGCCTTGCCCAACCCCGTGGTGACGATCTGATGGGCGGCCACGCCCAGTTCGGCGAGCCGGCGCTTGACCGTTTCGGCACGGGCCTGGGACAGGCTGATGTTGTAGGTCTCGGTGCCCTTGGCATCCGTGTGGCCGGCGATCTGCAACCGGCGCTTGCTGTCCGACTTCAGCAGACCGGCGACGATCTCCAGCTGCTTCTGCGCCCGCTCGTGCAGCACGGACTGGTCGTACTCAAAATACAGGGCCAGCGATTCCCCGCCCTTGGGGTTCTTGACGATCGGCGTGTACGGCACGCCCATCTTGGCGGCCGACGAGGCAAAAGACGCCAGAATTTCCGAAAGATTCAAGCCCACCACCTTCCAGGGCTGGTCCAGGCCGCTGCGCTGCAATTCCAGGCCGAATTCGGTCGACTGCTGGAGCTTCTGCGACTGGACCTGGGCGATGACCCAGGACACCTCGGGATTGGCCACGGTGATGATGAGCGGTTTGGCCGGTTTCAGCTCGTACTCCCCCTCCTCAAACACAATGCACAACCCGGCCAGCCTCTCCGTGGGCACCTTGCCGGCGTCGATGAACTTCTGGGCGCCCAGGAAATCGTGCTTGAGCAAGGCCCGCACGAAATCGCTGCCGAAAGTCAGGGCATCCACCGACTCCTCCACCACAAAAAGCGGCGCGGCCGGCTTGCGGGCAGCGGGAGCGGCCCCCGCCGGCTTGGCAGGCGTCGGCGCGGCCGGCGCTTCGGCTCCCTGCAAAGCCGCCATGGCGGCGCCCGCCTCCTTGGGCAGTTGCAGGCGGGCGATCTTCCAGCCCATGCGGTCATCGCGCTCCAGATCGAGCTGGAGGCGCAGGGGCTCCGCGTGCCCGGACAAGGTCAGCGGCACCGCCACCCGTGTGCGATTTTCCACCTGCCCCAAAAGCTCGACTTGGTCCTCGCGTCCCACCTTGATCTTCAGCCCCTTGACCAGGCGCTCGAACAGCTGCTTGGCCTGCGCGGCCAGGGCGGGATCCGAAGCCGAAGCCAGCTGACCGGCGCGCTCAAAATCCCCCACGGCCAGGGTGCGGGCCAGCTCCTTGCCGACGTCCAGCGGCCGGGCAAAACCAAAGCTGACCGGCGCCGGCGGCGGGGGCGCGGCGGGGGCCGGCTTGACCGGCAAGGGCGCCGGCACGGGTTTGACCGGCGGCGCCGGCTGAGCAACCGGGGCCGAACGTACGGCCGCCTGCTGCTTGTTCTGCTCCAGCACGGGCCGGGTGAAGACGAAAAAAAGCACCGCACTGGCAATCAGGGCCGCAACAACGATCAGGACCGGCAGG
>CAYYJK010000300.1:0-4780 GCA_964472185.1 uncultured Prosthecobacter sp. | reverse complement strand
GATATCCGAAAGCTGAGTGCGGTTGTTGTATTCACTTACGCGGGCGGTAAGCTGCCTCCCATGTCCGTCATCATTGCTGGAACCGTCGCCCTCGACAACGTCAAAACCCCCCAGGATTCGCAGGAGAACCTGCTCGGGGGCTCCGCCGCCTACGCCGCCCTGGCCGCCAGCATCTTCTGCCAGCCCGTGCACCTCGTCGGCATCATCGGCCACGATTTCCCGCAGACGCACCTGAACCTGCTCGGCAGCAAGGGCATCAGCCTGGAAGGCCTGGAGCGCAGCAGCGGCGAGTCCTTCACCTGGAGCGGCGAGTACCACGAGGACATGAACAGCCGCACCACCCACAAGGTGGCGGTCAACGTCCTCGAGCACTGGCAGCCGCGCCTGACCGCCGCCGCCGCCGAGGCCAAGATCGCCGTGCTCGCCAACATGAGCCCGGACAACCAGCTGCAGACCCTGGAGCAGTGCCGCGGCGCCGACTTCGTCACCGCCGACACGATGGACCTGTGGATCAGCATCGCCAACGAACGGCTGCACGAAGTGCTGAAGAAGATCGACCTGCTGGTCATCAATGACGGCGAGGCCAAGGAGTTCGCCCGCACCACCAACCTCGTCGAGGCCGGCCGCCGCCTGCAGGCCAAGGGTCCGCGTTTCGTCATCGTCAAGCGCGGCGAACACGGCAGTTTCCTGTTCGGCGAGAAGCCCGAAGACTTCTTCGCCTGCTCCGCCTACCCGCTCGACTCCGTGTTCGACCCCACCGGCGCCGGCGACTCCTTCCTCGGCGGCCTGTCCGGCTGGCTTGCGGCCCAGGGCAAGACCCGGCCGAGCTTTGACGACCTGAAAAGCGCGGTGGTCCACGGCAGCGTCACCGCCAGCTTCACCTGCGAAGCCTTCAGCACCCACAAGCTGCAGACCGTCACCCAAGCCGACATCGCCAACCGCCTCGGCCAGCTCAAGAGCTACACGGACTTCCCCGCCTGAGCCCGGGCCTCTGCCCGCCCTGAGCCGCCAGCCCAAAACCCGCCCCCCTCACCCGCCCCATGTGGACCCCGATTCAGACCTTCCAGGACATCAAGCTGGAGAAGACCAGCGACGGCATCGGCAAGCTCACCATCAACCGCCCGGAGGTGCGCAACGCCTTCCGCCCGCAGACGGTCAAGGAGATGCTCATCGCCCTCGACCTGCTGCATGAGGATCGCGATGTCGGCGTCATCATCCTCTGCGGCGAAGGCCCCCTGGCCTTCTGCTCCGGCGGCGACCAGAAGGTGCGCGGCGAAGCCGGCTACGTCGGCGACGACGGCGTGCCGCGGCTGAACATCCTCGATGTTCAGCGCAAGATCCGCACCCTGCCCAAGCCGGTGGTCGCCATGGTCGCCGGTTACGCCATCGGCGGCGGCCACGTCCTGCACGTCGTCTGCGACCTCACCATCGCCGCCGACAACGCCCGCTTCGGCCAGACCGGCCCGAAGGTCGGCTCCTTCGACGGCGGCCTCGGCTCCAGCTACCTGGCCCGCATCGTCGGCCAGAAAAAGGCCCGCGAGATCTGGTACCTGTGCCGCCAGTATGATGCCCGGCAGGCGCTCGACATGGGCCTGGTCAACGCCGTCGTGCCGCTCGACCAGCTGGAAACCGAGACCCTCAAGTGGTGCCGCGAGATGCTGCAGCACAGCCCGCTCGCCCTGCGCTGCCTGAAGGCCTCGCTAAACGCCGACTGCGACGGCCAGATGGGCCTGCTCGACCTGGCCGGCAACGCCACCCTGCTGTACTACATGAGCGAGGAGGCCCAAGAGGGCAAACAGGCCTTCGTCGAGAAGCGTCCGCCGGACTTCAGCAAGTTCCCGCGCCTGCCCTGACCCGCCGCCGCGCCGGCAATCCCCCCTTGCTTTTCCCCCGAATACGCCTAAAGGCCACCGCTCTATGGCATCCACCCCAGTCATCAACCTCCGCAAGGGGCACGCGGTTCGTTACAACAACGAGGTCTGCATCGTGTCCGATTTCGAACTCAAGACGCCGCCGCGCATGGCGTCCTACGTGCAGATGTCCATCCGCACGCTCAACACCGGCAAGGTGTACAACCTGCGCATGACCTCGAACGAATCGCTCGACTCGGTGAACCTCAACCGCGAGCCGCACGAGTACAGCTACAAGGACGGCGACGGCTACCACTTCATGCACCCGGAGACCTTTGAGGACGTCCTGCTGCGCGAAGACCAGATCAAGGGCGCCAAGGACTACCTGATCGAAGGCCAGAAGTACACCGTCCAGTTCGCCGACGACGTCGTGGTCGGCATCGAACTGCCGCCGTCGGTGGTCATGAGCGTCGCCGAAGCGCCCGAAGGCGTGAAGGGCGACTCCGCCAACAACGTCTACAAGGCTGCCATCATGGAAACCGGCCTGCAGGTCCAGGTGCCGCTGTTCATCAACCCGGGCGACAAAATCAGCGTCAAGACCGAAGACAACTCCTACCTCGGCCGCTCGAACTGAGCCCGCCGCACAGGTCCCACTGCCGAAGCCCCGGTCATCGCACCGGGGCTTCCTGCGTACGCAGCTCGAGCAGCGCCAGCAGGTTCATCACCGCCTTGGGCACAAAGGAGCCGGTTTCAACGTACTCGGGCAGCTTGGCGCCGTCGTCGCTGCGCTCGGAACAGTGGGCGTTGCCGCCGGCCGGCCCAAGCGCATCCAAAGTCGGCGCCAGATCGCTGAGGTAGTTGGCGTCGCTCAGACCGCCGCGCAGCATGCGCTGCACCGGCAGCCCAACACGCTCGGCTGCGCGCCGCCAGCACGCGAACAGCGCCTCGGTCGGCGGACCGCCGGGCCAAGCCCGGGTGGCGCCCATCCGCTCCACCGCCAGATGCGCCCCCGCCGCCGTGGTCCCCGCCATGGCCTCCAGCGCGGCGCCGGCGCCGGCGAGCACGGCCGGATCGAAGGCGCGCATCTCCAGCTCCGCGACGGCGGCATGCGGGACCCGGTTGAGCACCGTGCCGCCGTGGCAGCTGGCGACGTTGACGGTGAGATGCCGGCCAGGATCACTCAGCGCCTGCACGGCCGGCAGCACGCGCGCCAGCTCGACGACGGCGTTGATGCCGTGCTCGTGATTGCTGCCGGCGTGCGCGGCGCGGCCGGTGCAGGTCAGCCGGTATTCGAGCCGGCCTTTGCGCGCCACGACCAGATGGTGGCCCTGCCCATCCAGCGGACCGCCCTCAAACACCAGAACGGCGCGGGCGCCGGCCGGGCAGCGCTCGCGGGTGCGGTCGGCGAAATCCGAGCCGATCACCTCCTCCGCCGCGTTCGCCGCGATCAACCAATGGGTGCGCTCGAAGGCGTCCGGATCGACCTCGGCCAGCACGCGCAGCATCAGCCAGATCAGCGCCGTGCCGCCCTTGTTGTCGACCACGCCCGGCCCGTAGATGCGGCCGCCCTCCCGCTGCCAGCGGAAATCGTGCAGCCGCTCCTCCTCCGGAGAAAAAACGGTGTCCAGATGCGTGACCAGCACGAACGGCGGCGCTCCCGCCGCCGCACCGCACCGGCGCAGGAACAGGTGCGGGCCGTGCGCGGCATTCGCCGCCGGCACCCGTTCCGCCGCAAATCCCAGCGGCGCAAAGCACGCCGCCGTCAACTCGGCCAGCTCGGCCACTCCGGCCGGGCAGGTGGTGAAGCTGTTGACGGCCACCATCTGCCGGAGCCACTCGAGCGCCTCCGGCAGATGTTTCCGGGCAGAGTCGGTCAGTCGGTCAATCATGGCGGGAAGGCGGGCGCGGACGGACGCCGAGACCGCGCCCCTGGGGCATCACCAGACACCCAGCGGCGTCGAAGGCAATGCCCTGGAAGTCGTCATCGGCCAGGTAGAGGTGTCCGTCGAGGTCGACATAATCGGCCCAGGGGGCGAGATGGGCGGCCGCCGTGACCCCGACGCTGCTTTCGATCATGCAGCCCAGCAGGACGCCGAGGCCCTGCCGGCGTGCGGCGGCCATCATCTCCACCGCCCCGGCGAAGCTGGCGCACTTGAGCAGCTTGACGTTCACGCCCTGAGCGAGACCGGCCAGGGCAGGCACGTCCGCCGCCGACTGGGCGCTCTCGTCGGCGTAGACCGGCAGCTGCGGCCCGGGCAGTGAGCGGCGGCGTTCGGCCAGTTCGCGCCAAGCCGCCAAGCCGAGACCGTGATGGAAGGGCTGCTCGACCAGGCGCAGGTTCAGCGCGGTCAGTCGCGGCAGCATGGCGAGCGTTTCCGCCACCGACCAGCCGCCGTTGACATCGGCCAGCAGGCAGGCCTGCGGCGCCGCCGCGCGCGCTGCAGCCGCGACGGCCGCGTCATGCTCCAGGTCGCCGCTGCCCAGCTTGAGCTTGAGCACTCGGAACTGCCGCGCCACGGCGCGCACGCGGTCGGCAAACTCGCCCAGGTCGGTCGGGATGCTGAAGGAGCGGCAGGCTTGGATCGCCCCGGGCGCACGGCCCGGCCCCAGGCGGCGCGCCGCGGCCAGGGCCGGCGCCTCCCCCGCCTGATCCAGGCGCAGCAGATCCAGTGCCAGGCGCGCCGCGCGCGTCTCCCGGCCGCCGGCGCCGCTCAGCCACAGAACGGTGTCCTCCGGGCTCTCGCCGTAGTACGGCACGAACGGCGCTTCGCCGACGGCGCCATCCGCGCAGACGCGCACGACCTGCCGGGTCGCCGAGGTGCCATGGGCGATGCGAAACGGCTCCGCCAGGCGGAAGGTGTGAAGCCGGACAGCCAGCATGCCGTTCATTCTAGCAGAATTCGGCCCGCCTGGACAGTATTGCGCAGTGA
>CAYYJK010000299.1:0-4798 GCA_964472185.1 uncultured Prosthecobacter sp. | reverse complement strand
TCGCCGCTGATGCAGCGGCCGGCGAGCATCAGGCCGTCGACGTCCTTGGCGATCAGCGCCCGCAGCGGGATGTCGTAGGGCTTCACCTTCACCCCGGCATTGTGGTAGGCGTGCTTTTCGTTCATCACCTTGCTGGTGGCGTGGATGTCGACGGGGAACTTGACGCGGGCGACGGCATCCGCCTGCTCGCGACCCTCGACGAGGTCGGCCGTGGTCATGACGTAGCGGCCGCGGATGCGCCGGCCGTCGCGAATGCCGATCTGCTCGGCGGTGGCGACCAGCTGCAGGCCGTCCCAGGGGCCGCCGAGCGAACGCAGGCCGCGGACGACGCGGTGAATCTCGGCGCGGGCGCGCAGCGTGGCGGCGGTGACCGCGTCGGTGTCGTAGGGCAGCACGCCGTACTCGTGGTTGATCATCAGGTTGAACAGGCGCTCGCGGACATGGAACAGCGAGGGGATGCCGTAGCTGGCCTTGACGCCGACCCGCGCCAGTTCGGCGCGCAGGTTCTCCACGGGCTCCTTGCGCCAGGACGCCTGGCCGCCGTAGTGCGAGGCGAAGGGCTTCAGCGCGTCCGGCTGCGGGGCCACGACCATGGCCATCAGCGTCATCGGCTGGCAGGGGCAGGCCCGGCTTTCCCCGACCTCCCAGGTGCAGCCCGCCTGCGCGCCGACGTCGCCGTCGCCGGTGGCGTCGATGACGACCCGCGCGCGCCAGGCCTGGCGGCCGGCCTTGGATTCGGTGACGATCGTGTGCAGGCGGTTGGCGGCATCCTTCTGGACGGCGGCAACGCGGGCGAAGAGCTGGATCTTCACCCCGGCCTCGACGCAGAGCTCCTCGAGCAGGAGCTTCATCTCCTCGGGATCGTAGAAGTAGTTGCCCGCATGGTTGGCGATCAGCGGGGCGCGTTCGCCCAGGCGGCGGATGAGCTCCTGGTTGAAGCCCGGCTTGTCGGCGTCGAGCACGTAGCTGAGCAGGCCGGCGGTCCAGACCCCGCCGAGGCAGCCGTGGACTTCAAAGAGCCGCACCCGCGCGCCGGCGCGCGCCGCCGTGAGGGCGGCCGTCACCCCGGCCGGACCGCCGCCGCAGACGATGACATCGGCATCGTCGGTCAGCGGCAGCTCGCGTGCCGGCTCGGTGACCGTGGCCGCCGCAGCGGCAGGGGCGGCGGCGAGCGGCGCGCTGGCGCCGCCGGCAAGGGCGGCCTGGAGAAAGTGTCGGCGGGAAACGGGGGCGGGCTTCATGCGTGCCAAAGTTCACGTCCGCGCGGGGGCCGACATTTCAAAGTTCTGCCCGCGCTGCGGCCGGCGGCACGACCGCTCCTCACCACGGCAGCGAGTAGGTCTTCACCGTGGTCATGAACCGGACCGCCTCGATGACGCCCTCCTTGATGCCGAGCCCGCTGTCCTTGACGCCGCCGAAGGGGCTGAGTTCGAGGCGGTAGCCGGGGATTTCATTGACGTTCACCGTGCCGGCCTTGATGCCTTTGACGGCCCGGATGGCCGACTCCAGGCTGCGGGTGACGATGCCGCTGCTCAGCCCGTAGGGCGTGGCATTCGAGTAGGCGATGGCGTCGTCGAGATCGCGCACCGGGAAGATCGGCGCGATGGGGCCGAAGCATTCGCAGGTGCCCAGGATGGAGTTGCGCGGCACGCCGGCGAGGATCGTCGGCTCCAGCAGGGCGCCGTGGCGATTGCCGCCCTGGAGGAGCGTTGCACCGCGCGCGGTGGCGTCGTGAATGGCGGCTTCGAGGGACCTGGCGGCCGCTTCATCAATGACTGTGCCGACCACGGTGGCCTCATCGGCCGGATCGCCGCAGACATAGGTTTGGGCGAGGGCAAGGAAACGCCGGGTGAACTCGGCGAGCACGCCTTCCTGCACGAGCAGGCGGCGCACGGCGGTGCAGCGCTGGCCGCTGTTGCGGAAGCAGCCTTCACAGGCCAGTTTCGCGGCGAGATCGAGGTCGGCATCGTCGAGCACGATGAGCGGCGAATGGCCGCCGAGCTCAAGGCAGGTCTTTTTGTAGCCGGCGGTGCGGGCGATTTCCTTGCCCACCTTGGCGCTGCCGGTGAAGGTGACAAGGTCCACGCGCTCGTCGCGGATCAGCGGGCGCGTGACTTCATCGAGGTCGCCATGGATGCAACTGAGCATGTGGCCGGGCAGCCCGGCTTCGTAGAGCAATTCGACGAGCCGCACGGCGGTGAGCGGCGTCTTCTCCGAGGGTTTCAAAATGAGCGGCGCGCCGGCGGCGATGGCCGGCGCGAGCTTGTGCGCAACCTGGTTGAGCGGGTGGTTGAAGGGCGTGATGGCGAAGACCAGCGAGAGCGGCTCGCGCAGGGTGAAGATCTTGCGCGCCTTGCCGGTGGGCGAGATGTCGCAGGAGAAGGTCTGGCCGTCGTCGCGCAGCGCCTCCATCGCGGCGAAGGCGAAGACGTCGCAGGCGCGGCCGACTTCGTAGCGCGTCTCGCGCAGGCAAAGACCCGCCTCGGCGGTGATGAGCCGGGCGAGTTCCTCGCGGCGTGCGTCGAGCAGGTCGCGCGTCTTGTTGAGGATGCGGCTGCGTTCATGGCGCGTGAGCGCGGGCTGCGGCTGGAGATGCGTCTGGATGGCTTGCTCGACTTGGGCGCCGTGGAGGCAGGCCACGCGGCCGACTTGCCGGTTGTTCCAAGGGTTGAAGACATCCACCCACTGATCGCCAGTGACAGCGGCGCCTGCGAGGTAGCTGGGGAGCGAGAGCATGGAAATCGGCATCAGGGTTGGATGGCGACCCGCTGCCACTGGCGGCTGCGGGTGAGGGCAAAACCCTCGTTGAGCTGTTCGAGCGGCAGCGGCGGGCTGGTGAGTTTTTCGAAGGGCAGGCGCGTGTGGTTCCGGGCGAGGAAATCGAGGCCGGCGGCGAGATGCTGCGGCGCGTAGTTGTGGACGCCGCGCAGCGTCAGGCATTTGCGCAGCACGGCCTCGCCCGTGAGGTCGAGTTTCGTCTCGGGGTGCACCATGCCGGCCCAGACGTAGTGTCCGCCGGGCCGCAGGGCCTGGATGCCCTCGGGAATGACGGCGGAGCTGCCGGTGACTTCGAGCACGAGATCGACGGCGGGCAGCGGCGCGCCGGGTTCGGCGGGGATGCCGCCAAACTCCGCGACGAGCGCAAGGCGTTGCGGACTGAGGTCGGTGCAGAACACCTCGCGCACGCCGCGATGGCGCAACCAGGCGCAGGCGTAGAGGCCAAGCAGCCCGCCGCCCTGGACCAACGCGCGGTCGCAGGGATCGGGCAGCGTCCCGAGCGCGTTGACGACGGTGGCGAGCGCGCAGTTCGCCGGTGCGGCGATGGCGTCGGGCAAGGACGCGGGCACGGACATGATCTGCGTGCCCGGCCGCAGCAGGATGTGGCTGGCGTAGCAGCCATTGAGGCCGCTGCCGTCGCTGAGCGCGGCATGGCCGTATTTGAACAGACGCTCGCACTTCTGCGGCAGATGCCAGTTTGTGCAGGGGGCGCAGTGACCGCACGAATCCGCCAGCGTCCAGGTCACGCGCCCGCCATCGGCGACCCCTTCCCGCGCGCTGCGCACGACATGCCCAACAGCCTCATGGCCGAGCACGCAGGGCGTCGGCGCGGAACGGCGGCCTTCCGTGGTGTGCAAATCGGAGCCGCAGATCGTCGCGAGCGAGATTTGCACCAGCACCTCGCCGGGGCGCAACACTTCCGGCAGAGGCGCGGCGCTCATTTGAAAAGGCTGATGGGCACCTTGGAAAAGTTGGACGCGGGCGGAGTTCATCGGCGGATCAGGAGGGCGAGAAGGGCGCTGCAGACGGCAAAGGCGGCGACCAGGGGAAAGACGAGCGCGACGCTTTCCACGCCGGGCGTGGCGGCGAAGGGGTTGTGCTGCACCATCCAGCCGATGAAGGGCTCGCCGAGACCGGCCATGGCGTAGGCGAAGAAGTTCATCACGCCGACGGCGGTGCCGGCGCGTTCGCGGCCGAGCAGGTCGGGCGCGAGCGCCCAGAAAGCGGACTGCGGACCGTAGGCGAAGAAACCGGCGAGGAAGAGCACGGGCACGCCGAGCCGGTGTCCCGGCGGCAGCACGTACATGCCCAGGGCGGCCGCGGCGGCGAGCAGCATGAAGGCGGTGATGACGCCGCTGCGGCGCGAGCCGCAGAAGCGGTCGGAAATCCAGCCGCTCGCCAAGGCGCCGAGTGCCATGCCGATCGGGAGAGCGATGCTGATCCATTTGCCCAGCGGATCCGCCTTGAAGTCTTCGCCAAGGAAGTACACCGGCACCCAGATGAGCAGGCCGTAGCGCACCGTGTTCTGAAAGCCGATGGCGAGGCCCGCGAGCAGCAGGCGGCCGTTCTTCAGAGCGATGCCGTAGCGCTGCCACGCGGTTTCCCGGGTCGCCCCGGTCACCCGCACCTTTTCATCCTCATGGCTGTCGGAAAAGCCGGCATCCCCGGGCCGGTCGCGGGCGATCCACCAGACCACCAGCCCGCCGAGCAGCATGAGGATGACGGGCAGCCGGAAGATCCAGCGCCAGTCGAGCTGCAGCACGTCGAGTACGAGCAGCGAGGTGGCGAAGGACAGCACGGACGACAAGCCCGCCGCCAGCACATACAGGCCGAAGGCGCGGCCGCGTTCGTGCGCACCGAACCAGTTCGACACCAGCCGGCTGCCGGGCGCCCACCCCATGCTCTGCGCCAGGCCGTTCAATCCCCAGGCGGCGGCAAGGGATTTGAAGCCGATGCCAAAGCTGGTCAGCCAGTTGAGGGCGAAAGACGTCACCGCGCCCAGGCACATCATGCGCCGGCC
>CAYYJK010000298.1:0-4799 GCA_964472185.1 uncultured Prosthecobacter sp. | reverse complement strand
TAGTAGTACATCGCGATCGAGCGTCGCCAGACGCCCTCGGGCGTGGCCAGCGGCGCCGGGTGGCCGTGGAAGGTGTCGCTGCGGGTGCTGAAGATGACGGCCCGGTTGAACAGCGGCGCGATCGAGGTCACGCGGTGCGAGGCGTCGGTGGCCCAGAGTTCCAGGTCGCCCAGGTACTCGGGCTTCCAGGTCTCGTTGAAATAGAGGAGCAGGTTGATGCGCCGGTGCACCTGCAGCGCCGGGTGCCAGTTGAAGTCGGCATGCACGCCCAGGTGCCCGCCCGGCCCCACCAGGTGCACGCCGCCGCCGAGCAGGTGCGGGTCGGGCAGCAGGTGTTCGATGCCGGTGAGCTGCTCGAGGAATCGGACCATCGGCGCCGAATTGAGCTCGTGCAGGGCGCGCACCACCGTTTCCGGCAGCACCTCCTCGCGCGAGGTGGCCAGCTTCATCTCGAAGCCGGTGGCGGCGTATCGGTCCCAGGGAATGTCGTCGCCCGGACCCGGGATGGCCGCCGAAATCGCCCGCGCGGCCTCGGGCCGCAGGAAGTCGTCGACCACGATGTGCGGGAAAGGCTGGGCGGCGGCATAGGCCGCGCGTTCGCGGGCTGCCAGCGCATCGAGGCGGGCCGGGTCGAAGATGAAGTCCATGCGCGAACGATAGAGCGTGGCCGCGACCGATGTCGAACGCTTCCGCAAGGCCTCCCGCCACAGGCACAATCGGGCATGGCAGAACGCTTGATGCTCCACCCGGTCACCCCGCAGCAGCGCCTCGTGGACAAGGCGGCGGCACTCCTGAAGGCCGGCGGCCTGGCCCTGGTGCCCACCGACGCGGGTTATTCGCTGGCCTGGTGCCTGGAGTCCCGGGAGGCCGAGGAACGCGTGCAGCGCCTGCGCGAACTGGACAGCCGGCACCCTTTCACCTTACTCTGTCGGCAATTGAGTGAGGCCGGCCGCCTGGCCCGGCTCGACGATCGGGCCTTCCGGCTGATGCGATCGCTGACCCCGGGGCCATGCACGTTCATCCTGCCGGCCTCCCCGGATTTACCCAAGCGCATCAAGAACGCGGGTCGCAGCAAGCGCCGGGACATCGGCATCCGCCTGCCCGACCACGGCGTGACCCGGATGCTGCTGGAGTCCATCGGGGAACCCCTGTTGTCCACCAGCCTGGTGCTGCCGGACGAAGAACATCCGAACAGCCACGAGGCCGAGGAAGTGGCCAACCGTTGGTTGCGTTGGGTTGACGTGATGCTGGACGCCGAGGACTGCGAGCCCGGCCCGACCAGCATCGTGGATTGCACGGGCGACGAACCCGTGGTCGTGCGCCAGGGTTTCCACGCCGTGGCGCTGTGACACCGACATTTTGGGCCCGGGGGGCCCCCGCTCGATGAGAGCCACGAACCTTTGCACGAGCCTTCGATGAGCGAACCCGCCGCGCCCGAAACCGAGCGCCCGGCCTTCCCGGCCCAGCCCCAGCAGCAGGAAATGCCGCTGGCGGTGTTCAAGGGCCAGCCGGTGCTGCAGATGCCGCAGGACCTGTACATCCCGCCGGACGCGCTCGAAGTCATCCTCGAAGCCTTCGAGGGCCCGCTGGACCTGCTGCTGTACCTGATCCGCCGCCAGAACCTGGACATCCTGGACATCCCCGTCGCCGAGATCACCCGGCAGTACGTGGACTACATCGGCGTCATGCAGGACCTGCGCTTCGAGCTGGCGGCCGAATACCTGGTCATGGCCGCCATCCTGGCCGAGATCAAGTCGCGCATGCTGCTGCCGCGCCCGCCGGCCGAGGAAGGCCTGGAAGCCGACCCGCGCGCCGAGCTGGTGCGCCGCCTGCAGGAGTACGAGCGCTTCAAGAAGGCGGCCGAGGACATCGACCAGCTCGACCGCCTCGACCGCGACACCAGCCTGGCCAGTGCCCACGTGCCCGACCGCACCGTGTCGCGCCAGCCGCCGCCGGTGGACCTGCGCGAAATGCTGATGGCCCTGCGCGACGTGCTCAAGCGCGCCGAGCTCTACACCCACCACGCCATCCGGCGCGAGGCGCTGAGCGTGCGCCAGCGCATGGGCGAGGTGCTCAGCCGGCTCTCCGACCGCCAGTTCCACGGCTTCGAGACCCTGTTCAGCGCCGAGGAAGGCCGCCTGGGCGTGGTGGTCACCTTCCTGTCGATCCTCGAGCTCGCCAAGGAGCAGCTGCTGGAGATCGTGCAGGAGGCGCCGCTGGCGCCGATCTACGTGAAGTCGCTGGCCGCGGGCGAAGGCCCCGGCGAGGAAGACCTCCCGGAACCGACCTCTGACGGCGCCGACGCGCCGAACGACTAACCCACGAACCGCGAGTCCATGGACCAGACCCTGATCCGACAGATCGTCGAGGCCGCCCTGCTGGCCGCCCCGCAGCCCCTCACCCTGGCCCAGCTGGCCGGCCTGTTCCCCGAGGACGAGCCCGCGCCCGCCGGCGGCATCGAGCAGGCCATCGCCGAGCTCCAGGAAGAAAGCGCCCACCGGGGCGTCGAGCTGGTCGAGGTGGCTTCGGGCTTCCGCTTCCAGGTCAAGGCCAACGTGCACGCCTGGGTGGCGCGCCTGTGGACCGAGCGCCAGACCAAGTACACCCGCGCCACGCTCGAAACCCTCGCGCTCATCGCCTATCGCCAGCCGATCACCCGCGGCGAGATCGAGCAGATCCGCGGCGTGGCCGTGAACACCAACACCATCAAGCAGCTCGAGGAGCGCGAGTGGATCCGCGTGGTCGGCCACCGCGACGTGCCCGGCAAGCCGGCGCTCTTCGGCACCACCAAGGCCTTCCTCGACTACTTCGGGCTCAGGAGCCTGGACGAACTGCCGCCGCTGGCCGAGCTCAAGGACATCCCCGAGCTCGAGCCGCAGCTGCCCTTCGACATCCTGCCGCCGGCCGGCGTGGCGAACGCCGCGATGGCCCATGACCTGTCCGACGCCGCCGCCGAAGCCGGCGACGACGCCGAGGACACCGAAGAAAACAACGACGCCGTCGAGACGACGACCGCCCCTTCCACCGATGAGGCCGGCGACGACGCCGCGCCGGAGCACACGCAATGAGCGACACCCGCAAAGTCCTTTCCCTGAAGGCGAAAGGCAGCGAAAACTCTTCCACCAAGATCGAGGAGCGCCTGCACAAGGTGCTCGCGCAGGCCGGCCTCGGTTCGCGCCGCGCGCTCGAGGAACGCATCGCCCAGGGCCTGGTGAAGGTCAACGGCGAGGTCGCCCAGACCGGCCAGTCGGTCAAGGGTGGCGACCGCATCGACATCGACGGCAAGACCTTCGTCGCCACCGCGCTGACCGAGCCGGCCAGCGTGCTGCTCTACAACAAGCCGGAAGGCGAAGTGACCACGCGCGAAGACCCCGAGGGCCGCCCGACCGTGTTCGAGTCGCTGCCGCGGCTCAAGGGCGCGCGCTGGATCGCGGTGGGCCGCCTGGACATCAACACCACCGGCCTGCTGCTGCTGACCACCGACGGCGAGCTCGCCAATGCGCTGATGCACCCGTCGAGCAACATCCAGCGCGAGTACGTCTGCCGCATCCACGGCGAAGTGCCCGACGCCGTGGTCGACCGCCTGGCGCGCGGCGTGGCGCTGGACGACGGCCCGGCCAAGTTCGACGAGATCGAGCGCATCGGCAGCTCCGACTCGCATGCCTGGTTCCGCGTGGTGCTGTCGGAAGGCCGCAACCGTGAAGTGCGCCGGCTGTGGGAATCGCAGGGTTACCAGGTGAGCCGCCTCAAGCGCGTGCGCTACGGCTCCATCCCCCTGCCCCGCCTGCTCAAGCGCGGCCACTGCGAGGAACTGCCGCAGGCCGAGGTGCAGAAGCTGCGCGCCCAGTTCCAGCTCGAGAACAACCCGCCGGTGCTCACGCTCCAGCCGGTGATCGGCCAGCGCAAGTCGCGCCCGACCGAAATCCGCGTCGGCAAGGACCGCAAGCAGGCCTCCTACGTCAACGGCGCCATCGACGACGAGGCGCGCGAGCTGCGCCGCTTCGACCACGTGCGCGAAGAACCGCGCGGCCGTGGCCGCGGCCGCCCGGGTGGCGGCGCGGGCAAGCCGTTCGCGGGCAAGGGCAAGCGTGGCCCGGGCAAGCCCTTCAGCGGCCCGATGGGCACCGACGCCCCGGCCGGCGCCCGCCCGGCCCGTGCCGGCGCCGGAGGCAAACCCTTCCGCGGCAAGCCGCAGGGCGGCCCGCGCGACGACAACTTCGGCAACCGCATCGACGGCCCGCGTGGCAACAAGCCGGCCGGCGCCGGCGGCTTCAACAAGAAGCCGCGCGGCCCGCGCGGCGACGCCCAGCCCACGCACCACGGCGCGCACGAAAACTCCAACCCGGCGGCCTTCCGCAGCTGGTACGTGCCCGAGGGCGTGGAAACCGGCTCGAAGGTGGCGCCGCCGCGCGGCCAGCGCCCGGGCAAGCCGGTGGGCCCGCGCCCGCAGGGTGCCGGCCGTCCGTTCGACAACCGCGGCGGCAAGCCGGGCGGCCAGCGCGGCGACAGCCCCTACGCCGGCCCGCGCAAGCCGGGCGGCGGCGGTCCGCGCAAGCCCGGTGGCGGTGGTGGTGGCGCGCGCCCGGGTGGCGGCGGTGGCCCGCGCCCCGGCGGCGGCGGCCCGCGCGGCTTCAAGCCCAAGCGTCCCGAAGGCCTGCCCTCGGACGACTGATCCATGGCCAGCCTGGAAGCGCGCTGCCTGGCGCGCCAATGGTTCTACCCGTTCCGCCTCGCCTCCGGCGCGGTGACGGAAACCTACGTCAGCCCCGAGGTTGGGCTGATCCACCAGACCCGCCTGC
>CAYYJK010000297.1:0-4830 GCA_964472185.1 uncultured Prosthecobacter sp. | reverse complement strand
AGCAGGGCCACCGGCCCGACGTTGGCGAGGTCCTCGCCGCTGAGCACGTGCGGCCGGCCGGTGCGCTCGGTGCGCAGCCGGATCAGGGCCGCATTGGCCAGGCCTTTGACGATGCCCTTGCAGTTCTTGTGGCTGGTGCCGCGATAACCGAGCGCCAGGGCCCGCGGCAGGCTGTCCAGATCGGCGTCAGCCTCGTCGATGATCAGCGCCGGCCGGTCGGGCCAGCCGGCGAACACGGCGGCGACCTCGTCGTCCAGGGCCTGGTCGCGGTGCAGCGGCTGCTCGACGAACAGCAGGCGGTCGAGCAGCGGTGCCAGGGCGCGGTCGCTCTGCAGGGCGGCGTGATAGTCGCGGAACTCGGCCATCGAGGTGAACTGCTCGTTGCCATCGAGCGTGGCCCGGAAGCCGTCCGGGCAGTTTTCGCTGAGCACCCGGGTGATCGCCTGCAGGCGCGGCAGGTCGGTCTCCCGATGCCCGCGGATCTTGATTTTGAAGTGGTCGAGTCCGTAGGCGCGAATCGATTCGTCCAGCGCCTGCGGCAGGCCGTCGTCCAGGCGTTCGGGCGGTTCCAGCTCGGCGGCGCGCAGCGGATCGCCAAGGCCGACGGTGTGGCGCACGGCCAGCTGCGCGTGCGGCGGGTCGGCAAGCACCCGGGCCGTGTCCAGACCGCGCAGTTCCGCGCGCAGGTTGCCCAGATCGACGGCCAGAGCTCCGCTGCGCAGCAGCTGGTGAACCGGCGTGCCGGCAGCCCGGCACAGGCCGTCGAGCACGGCGCGCTCGAGCAGGCTGACGCCGAGGTTGGCCAGCAGGGACGGCAGGCGGCGCAGCGTGCTCCAGCGCCTCTGCTCGTCGTAGAGATCCCGCCACCAGGCGAAGTATCCGACCGGACGCGCCGCGGCATGCGTGCCGATGCGCGCCGCGTTCTGAATGACCGCCAGCATCTCGGCCAGATCCTGTTCGTATGCGGTGGCCGGATCCTTGGTGAACCACTTCGGCGGCAGGCCTTCGCTGGCGAGGCCGCGCACGGCCTTGCCGGCCACGCTCATCTCCGCGGTGACGAACAGGTGCGGCAGCGCGCTCATGCTGGCGATGCCGTACTGAAACGGAAAGCGCGTGCGCATGGGCAGGACGTGAAAGCGGACCGACTCGATCGAAAAGGTCATGTTGATTGGAATAGACAGCCGGCTGCGTGCCGTTTCAATGCCGCGTGTGCGGGGCGCGTGTCCCGCGCTGCCCGCTCCGCCATGAATCCTTCCGAACCGAACCACGATCCGGACATCGCCCGGGTCAGCCAGCGCGCCCGCGACATCGAGGCCAAGCTGCCCAAACTGCGCCAGTGGATGGGCCAGGCCGGGCTGATGCTGGCGCTGGTGAAGGATTACTGGGCGGGGCGGTACCGCGAGGTGCCGTACTGGGCGATCAGCGCCGGGGCGCTGGCCCTGCTGTACGTGCTCAATCCGGCCGATGTGATCCCCGACCTGCTGCTGGGTGTCGGCTACCTCGACGACGCCACGGTGGTGGCCTTCTGCCTGAAGCTGATCGAGCGCGAACTGCAGCGCTACCAGGACTGGCGCGCCGCGCAGCAGGCCGGGGAGGCGGTGATCGACGTCTAGGGCAGCAGATCGCGGCTGACCCGGAAGGCCTCGCGATCGAGTCCGCCGCGCAGCGCACCGTAATGCTGGCGCAGGCGCTGGCGCGTCAGGCTGCCGAAGTAGCGGACCTTGCGCACCAGGCGTTCGACCTCGTCGCTGGGCAGGCTGGACTCGGTGATTTTCGTCTCGGCGTAGGCCAGGGTGCTCGACCAGACAAACAGTTCGGCGCCGATGTCGACCAGGTGGCCGAGCAGGACCTGCCGCTTTTCCAGCGACGGGCCGTTGAGCAGCATCGCGTGGAAAAGCGTCCGCGCGAGCTTGCGGCTGTGGCGGGCGATGTGCTCGAGGCTGTCGTGCAGTCCCGGGTGCAGCGGATCGCCGGCGTGGCCGGTGCCGCGCGGCAGCCAGAGCCGCGGGTACCAGAGGGCGTAGAAGCGCGCGGCGCGCCAGCCGGCGCGCAGACGCCGGCCCCAGGGCAGCATCGAGTTGACCGCCTCGGCGCCGATCTGCAGGTGCGGGTCGAGGGCCTCGCGGGCGATGAACAGGCGCATGATCTCGCTGCTGCCCTCAAAGATGGTGTTGATGCGGCAGTCGCGCAGCAGCCGCTCGACCGGCTCGGGCTCCTCGCCGCGGGCGCGCAGGGAGTCGGCGGTTTCGTAACCGCGGCCGCCGCGGATCTGCATGGTGTCGTTGACGATCTCCCAGGCGCGCTCGCTGCCCCAGAGCTTGGCCAGGGCGGCCTCCAGGCGGATGTCGGCGTGCTTGTCGCGGTCGACCAGCGCGGAGACGTAATGCACGGTGGCCTCCATGGCGAAGGTGTCGGCGGCCATGCGCGCCAGCTTGTCTGCCACCGCGCCGTGGCGGCCGACCGCCTGGCCCCACTGCACGCGCCGGCCCGCCCAGCGCGTGGCGATGTCGAGCGAGCGCCGGGCCAGGCCGGTGCAGGCGGCGGGCAGGGTGATGCGGCCCGTGTTGAGCGTGCTCAGGGCGACCTTCAGGCCGCGGCCTTCGCCGCCGAGGATGTTGTCGCGCGGCACGCGCACGTTCTCGAAGCGCACGACACCGTTGTACAGGGCGCGCAGCCCCATGAAACGGCAGCGCTGGACGATGTGAACGCCCGGCCAGGACGTCTCGACGATGAAGGCGGTGGTGGCGTGCGGTTTCTCCGCAGTCGGCGTGCGCGCCATCACCACGATGAGGCCGGCCTTGAGGCTGTTCGTGCACCAGAGTTTCTCGCCGTTGAGTACAAAGTCGTCGCCATCGGGGACGGCGACCGTGTTCATGCGCGCCGGGTCGCTGCCCACCTCGGTTTCGGTGAGGGCGAAGGCGCTGATTTCGCCGCGGGCGCAGCGGGGCAGGTAGCGGGCCTTCTGCTCGTCGGTGCCGAACATCAGCAACGGCTGCGGGGCGCCGATCGACTGGTGGGCGGAGAGCAGGGCGGCGAGATTGCCGCAGAAGCCGCCCAGCAGCATGGCCGCGCGCGAGTAGTTGGTCTGCGAGAGGCCAAGGCCGCCGTAGCGCACGGGGATCTTGATGCCGAAGGCGCCAATGGCCGCCAGTTCGGCCAGCAGTTCGTCGGGGATCTCGCCGGTGCGGTCGATGGCGTCCGGGTCCGCCTTCTCATGGAGCAGCTGGCGGAGCCGGCCGAGGAAGGCGTCGCCCTGATCCCGGTCCTCCAGGCTCTGTTTGGGAAAGGGGATGAGGCCGCCGAAATCGGGCCGACCGAAGAACAGGCTGGCGGCCAGGCCGCGGTTGCGCCGCTCGTCCCGGGCCGCCTCGGCCATTTCCAGGGCGGCTTTCTGTCCGGCCGACATCTTCGAGGTGTCGATCAGCGGGACGGCAGGCGGAGGCAGTTCGGTTTTCATGGCGGCGGGGTTGTGCGCGCGGATCAGGCGGCGGGTTCAAAGGCGTTGGGGGCCGGTGTGAGGGCGGCCAGCTGGCGCAGCTCCAGCCGGACGTTTTCAACGCCGTAGTCCTGCAGCCAGGCCAGCGGGCCGCCGCGGAAGGCGGGGTAGCCGGTGCCGAGAACCATGGCGAGGTCGATGTCCGAGGGCTGGCGCACGAGATGCTCGGCGGCGCAGCGCGCGGCTTCGTTGCTGAGCAGCAGAACCAGGCGCTGCTGGATCGATTCCAGCAGGGCGGCGTCGGACCGCCGGCGGCCCGACGCCGCCCGGCGGTCGTAGTCGTGGAAGCCGCGGCCCGACTTGCGGCCCAGGCGGCCTTCCTGCACCCAGTTTTCCAGGGTTTTGGACGCGGCCAAACGCTCCGGAAAAGCGGTCTGCAAGGTGCGGCTGACGTGGACGGCGACATCCAGGCCGATCTCGTCAAGCAGGCGCAGGGGCCCCATCGGCATGCCGAATTCGAGCATGGCTTCGTCGATCCACACGGCCGGCACGCCGCTTTCATACAGCCGCACCGCCTCCATGAGGTAGGGCATGAGGATGCGGTTGACGACAAAACCGGGGCTGTCGGCGACCACGATCGGCGTCTTGCCCAGGTGCTGGACCAGGGCGACCGCGGTGGCGACGGCGTCCTCGCTGGTGTGCCGGGTGGTGATCACCTCGACCAGCGGCATCCGGTGCACCGGATTGAAGAAGTGCAGGCCGATGACGCGCTCCGGATGCGGCAGCGTTTCCGCCAGTTCGGTCACCGAAAGGGCCGAGGTGTTGGTGGCCAGCAGGGTATCGTGACCGCAGCGCGCTGCCAGTCCGGCGAACAGGCGCTTTTTCAGGGCCATGTCCTCGCTGGCCGCCTCGATCACCAGCGGGCAGTGGCCGAGCGGCACCGGCTGATGCTCCGGCGTGAGGCGATCCAGGGCGCTGCGGCTCTCCTGGCGGGTCAGCGCGCGGCGGCGCACGCCTTCGGCGAGCAGGGCCTGCACGCGCTGCTGGCCGCGGGCAAGCGCTTCCGGACTGACGTCCTGGAGCAGCACGCGCAGCCCGCGCACCGCCGCCCACTGGGCGATGCCCGAACCCATGACGCCGGCGCCGATGACGGCCACCTCGTGCACGGGCAGCGCGACCCCCCGGTCGTGCGGTTTTTTCGCGGCCGCTTCGCGCTGAAAAAACAGGTCGATCAGCCGGCCGGTTTCCGGGGTGCGCACCAGTTCGAGGAGGGTCTGGCGTTCGGCGGCCATCGCCTTGGGCCAGGAGCGGGCGAGGTTGCCTGCCGCCAGAGCCACGGCCCGCAGCGGCGCCTGCAGCAGGCCGCGCGTCCGCGCCAGCACCTGCGCCCGGGC
>CAYYJK010000296.1:0-4834 GCA_964472185.1 uncultured Prosthecobacter sp. | reverse complement strand
CGAACGCGCCGACACCATCCCGCCCCTGCGCGGCTCCGACTCCGATGGCGATGGCATCGAGGACCTGGAAGAAATGATTCTCGGCGGCGATCCGTTCAGCCGCCTGCGGGTCGGCGATCGCGTGAATCTCGATCTCGGGCTGTATGCCGGGTCAGGGCAGAGCTTGAGGCTGCTCGGAACGCTGCCGCCGGGCCTGAGCTTCGACCCGGTGACCGGCCGGCTGACCGGCGTGCTGGGCGGCAGCTCCGCCCTGCACGACCTGCAGATCCAGGTGCTGGAGGGCGGTGCCCTGGTCAAAACCGTGGTGCTGCCGCTGGCGGTCGAGGCCTTCCCGGCGCGCCTGCTCGGCAGTTACGAGGCGCTGCTGGAAAACGCCCAGCAGCGGCCGGTCGGCCTGGTGCGGGTGACCGTGACGCAGTCCGGCCAGTGGTCGGCCAGCCTCGACCTGCTCGGCGCCGGCCGCCGGGCGGCCAAAGGCGGTTTTGAACTGGTCGGCGGGCGGCGTCAGGCGAACCTGCAGATGGCGTTCAAGGCCAGCAAGACCGTGCCGGAAACCACGGTGCAGCTGCTGCTGGATGCCGACAGCCCGCAGGTCGCCGGCAGCCACACCGGCACGCCGGCCGGCGGCAGCGTCCGCGGCCTGCGTCTGGCGACCCTCGGCGGCAGCCCGCCGACGACGCGGCGTCTGAACCTCGGCTTGGACGCCGGCGTTCAGGACGGCGTGGCCTATCCGGCCGGCTTCGGCTGGGCGCGCGGCAGCGTCAGCAACCGCGGCGCGCTCAAGCTGGCCGGCGAACTGGGCGACGGCCAGAAGGTGACCTTCGCACTGCAGTTGGGCGTGACCGGCCAGGCGCTGGCCTGGGTGCAGCCCTACCGCAACAAGCAGTCCTACTTCGGCGGCGTGCTGCCCGTGCCCAACCTCGGCCAGCCGGCCGCGCAGACGCCGGCGCTGGCCTCCGGGGCGCTGTGGTTCAAGGCGGCGGATCCGGCCGAGAAGGCCTACGCAGCGGGCTTTGCCGACCCCCTGCCGGTGACCGTGCTGGCGCAGGGTTTTGTGCCGCCGCTGAGCGCGCTCAACCTGGCGGCGGCGCTCGGCCTCGACGGCACGACCCTGAGCGTGGAGATCGAAGGCGGCGGCCTGAGCAATGCGCCGGGCAGTGCGCTGCCGGCCGCGTTCACGCTGGCGCCCAACTACGCGCTGACGGTGGCCGAGCCCGCAGGCGGCGTTCCCTGGAGCGGCAAGGTCGTCAAGGGCGACGGCGCGTTCAGCGGCACGCTGACGCTGCCGGCCGGCGCCAACCATCTGGCCGGCAAAGCCGGCGTCAGCGGCGTGCTGCTGCCCGGCCTGACCGGCGGCGATGCCGGAGTCGGCCTCGTGCGGGTGCCCGTGGCCGGCGCCCGCGGCGCCTTCCGCACCGCGTCCCTTCTGCTGCAGCGCTGATCACCGCCTGTCCTCAACTCCTTTCCGAAACCTCCGACCGATGAAAGTTCGATTCCTCCTTCCGGCGCTGCTCAGTCTCGCCCTGCCGTTTTCCTGCGCCCTGGCGCAGACCACGGAAGTCGGCACCATCCTGGTGCAGCAGAACGACGCGCTCAACAATGCCATTTCCGTGACGCTGACGCCCGCTGCGGGCAGCTCCTCGCGCTTCACGATCACCGGCGGCAACCGCGGCGATTACGACATGAACTTTGGCAACGCCAACGACGTCGAGACCGGCGTGCTGGTGACCGGCGTTGCCGAGAACGGCCGCGACAACACGGCTTTTGGCGACACCATCGGCCGCTTTTACGCCACGGCCTGCGCCGACATCACCGGCGCGGGGCGCTACTACATCCCGGTCAACGACACGCCCCGCCTGGGCGAGGTGAACCTGCACGTCGCCGCCGGATTCTTCCCCTACCAGCGCTGGCTGGGCGGCCTGGCGCGCAACAGCGCCGGCACCAACGGCGGCATCACCGACCAGCTGCGTTCCCACGCCAGCATCCGGCTCGGCACGGAGTTCCGCACCCTCGGCAGCGGCGTGTTCCTGCTCGATCTGCGGGCGGTGGGCGGCCACAGTGCGCAGAACGGCGTGCTGCTGGTCACCCATGCCAAGAACGAGGCCAACTACGCCACGGCGCGCGCCAACACCGACGGCACCTTCAGCCTGTTTGTCCGCGACAACGCCGCCACCGGCGCGGCCAACGAGCAGGATCCGATCGCCTTCGTCTACCTGCCGGCTGCGGCGCTTGGCACGCAGGGTCTGGTGGCCCTGGGGCGCGTCAACGGCGATGCGACGGCGGACGTGCTCGCCGGACCGGTGACGGTCAGCAAGGGCACGACCGGGCGCTGGTATGTCCAGGTGACCGGCCACAGCCCGGCGACCGGCACGCTGCTGGTCAGCGCCGAAGGCGGGTCGACCAGCAACTTCGACAACGTCGTCAGCTGCCAGTGGGATGCGGCCAATGCGCGCTACATCGTCGAGAGCCGCGACATCATCGACGGCACGACGGCGCCGGCCCTGCAGAACGGCGGCGCGGCGGAGGACATGTTCAGCTTCGCCTTCTTCCGCGGGCTGCGCGCGCCGACCGTGACCGTCACCGCGCCGGTGGACGGCGCCAGCCCGACCGCGCCGGCCGCCTTCACCGTGCAGGCCGCTGCCACCGACGTCGACGGCACGATCACGCAGGTCGAGTTCCTGCTCAACGGCGTCGTCGTTGCCACCGACACCGAAGCGCCCTACGAACTGCCGCAGAGCGCGCTGCCGCCGGGCAGCTACCGCTACACCGCGCGCGCCACCGACAGCGACGGCTACGCGGTGACCAGCGCTCCGGCGCAGGTGACGGTCACGCTGGATCCGGCCGTTGCGCTGTCGAACACCGCCCTCTGGCTCGATGGCGCCAACGACCACCTGGCGATGGGCGTCGCGCCCGAGTTGGGGGTCGGCGGGCCTCCGGGCAACGGCTTCACGCTGGAGTGCTGGTTCCGCAAGGAAGGCCAGGGCACCGTGGCGGGCGGGGCGAGCAACTTGCTCCCCCTGATCAGCAAGGGACGCGGTCAGGCGGACAACAGCACGCTCGACATCAACTACGTCTTCGGCCTGACGAGCGACGGCCTGCTCAAGGCCCAGTTTGAAGCCTATCCGGTCAACGGCGTCGCGGGCGGTGCCGACTTCGTTGCGACGGCCACGCATGCGCCGGTCGCGGACGGCCAGTGGCACCATGCCGCGGTGACCTACGACGGCGTCACGGGCGTGTGGACCTTCTACCTGGACGGCACGCCGGCGGGCAGCGTGGCCGGCACGGCGGGCGCGCTGCCGCGTTACGACAGCATCCAGCCGTTTGGCATCGGCACCGCGTTCAACTCCGACGGCGTGCCGCAGGGCGCGTTCGCCGGGGTGATCGACGAGGTGCGCGTGTGGAACCACGCGCGTTCCGCGGCGGACCTGCTCGCCAACCGCGACGCCGAGGTGCCGGCGGCGGGCGGTCTGGTGGGACGCTTCGGCTTTGACGAGGGGCGCGGCGTGCGGACCGAGAGCAGCGCGGGCCGGCGCAGCGTCGGTGCCCTGGTCAACGGTCCGGTCTGGGTGGCTGGCGCGCCACTGACGCAGCAGGCGCCGGAAGTGGCGCTGACCCAGCCCGAGCCCGGCTCCCTGCACGCGAGCGGTGCGCCGATTTTCCTGGCGGCGGCGGCGAGCGATGCGGACGGCAGCGTGGCGCGGGTCGAGTTCTTCGACGGCGCCACCAAGCTCGGCGAGGCGACGGCGGCTCCCTTTGTCCTGGAATGGAACGGCGCTGCGGAAGGCGAGCACCGCCTGAGTGCCGTGGCCACCGATGCGGCGGGCTTGAGCGTCGTCTCCGAAGCCGTGACCGTGCGGGTCGGCCCGGCGCCGGCGCTGGTCATCACAGAAGTGCAATCGAATCCGTCTGCCACCGCTCCGGCGGGTGCGGCGGACTACTGGGAACTGACCAACTTCGGCGCGACGCCGGTCGCACTGGCCGGTTTCACCTGGGACAACGCGCGCCGGAGTTTTGCCGCGGCGCAGGCCTGGGCGCTGCCGGACGGTGCGACGATCGCGCCGGGTGAGTCGGTGATCTTCACCGCGGCCGATCCGGCGGTGTTCCGCGCCTGGTGGGGACTGGCGCCGAGCGTGCCGGTGTTCCAGAGCGTCGGCTCGCCGAATCTGGAGGCCAGCGACAGCCTCACGCTCTATGACGGCAGTGGCGCGGCGGTCACAAGCCTGGTCTACGGGCCCGGCGGCTTCCTGCGTCCCGACGGCCTGCCGGCGGTCGGCGGCCACGCGGGCGAATCGGCCGGCGGCCCCGCCCACGCCGCGCTCGTGCTGGATCCGGCCTCCGGCCTGCTGCAGCCGCGCTACACCTTTGCCGGTGCGGGCGTCCTGGGCGGCACCCCCGCCGTTACCGGCAGCGAGGTCGGTTCGCCGGGAAGCAGCGGCGGCGCGGTGCAGGAACCGGCGCTGACGCTGGCGCTGACGATCGTGCCGCAGGCATTCTCGGAGAGCGCCGCGAATCCGGCCGCGCAGGCGACGCTGCTGCGCTTTGGCAGCACCGAGGTGGACCTGACGGTGAGCCTGCGCTCGAGCGATGTTTCGGAGGTGGCGGTGCCCGCGCAGGTGACGCTGCCGGCCGGCCAGGCTTCGGTGACCTTTCCGGTGACCGCGGTGAATGATTTCCTCGTCGATGGCACGCAGAGCGTGCAGGTGGCCGCGGCGGCGGCGGGCGCGCGCACGGCGCTGCAGAGCCTGGCGGTGCTCGACGACGGCGACCTGCCGCCGCCGGACCTGCGCCTGACCGAGGTGCTGTCCAGCGTCTCCGCCGAAGCTCCGGCCGGAGC
>CAYYJK010000295.1:3130-4851 GCA_964472185.1 uncultured Prosthecobacter sp. | reverse complement strand
TCCTCGTCGATGCGGTTCTCCTCGTAGCTGCGCTTGTGCGGCAGGATGCCCTTCTCCAGGCCCGGCAGGTAGACGATGGGGAACTCCAGCCCCTTGCTGGCATGCAGGGTGATCAGGCAGACGCCCTTCTTCTTCTCGATGTCGTCCTTGTCCTCGCGTTCGTCGTTGAGCGAAACCTCGTCGAGGAAGCCGGCCAGGCCGTCCTTGCGGTTGCGCTCCTGGTACTTGCCCATCTGGGTCAGGAACAGCCCCAGGCCCTCCTCCCAGGCGTGGAACTCCTCGGGCTTCTTCGCCAGCTTCTGCAGGTACTCCATGTACTCGGCCTCCTTGATCAGCGCCTCGGTGAGCGTGACCAGATCGGCGCCAGGTTCGCCCGCGGCAGCCGCGTACTTGCTGATCAGGGCGGTGAAGCCGCGCACGGCGGTGCGCGACTTCTCCGGAATCTGGCGCAGGAAATCGTCGTCGCAGAGCGCCACCCAGATGCTGTAGTGCTTCTCCATCGAGCGGTCGCGCGCCAGCTCCGCGGTGGCGCCGCCGATGCCGCGGGTCGGCGTGTTGAGGATGCGCAGCAGGGCGATGTCGTCGTGCGGGTTGTGCAGGACGGTCAGGTAGCTGAGGATGTCCTTCACCTCGCGGCGGTCGAAGAAGCTGCGCGCGCCGACGACGCGGTACGGAATCTTGCGCTGGCGGAAGGACTGCTCGAGGATGCGGCTCTGGTCGTTGGTGCGGAACAGCACCGCGTAGGACTCCCAGGGCTCCTTGTTGCTGAAGTAGCCCTGCTCCACCTCCTTGGCGATCATCTCCGCCTCCTCGAGGTCGTCCTCGGTGGCGATCAGGCGCACGAGGTCGTTGCCGGCATTGCGGCTCCACAGGGACTTCGGCCGGCGGCCGACGTTGTTTTTGATCAGGCTGTTCGCCGTGTGCAGGATCGGCGTCGTCGAGCGGTAGTTTTCCTCCAGCTTCACCACCGTCGGGTTGGGGAAGAAGTTCTCAAACTCGGTGATGTTGGTGATCTCGGCGCCGCGCCAGCCGTAGATCGACTGGTCGTCGTCGCCGACGACGCAGACGTTGTGCGGCGGCGGCACCAGGGCGCGCAGCAGGCGCATCTGCAGCGAGTTGGTGTCCTGGAACTCGTCGACCATGACGTAGCGGTGGCGCTGATGCAGGATCCGGCGCACGCTTTCGGTCTCCTCGAGCAGGCGCACGCCCAGGCAGAGCAGGTCGTCGAAGTCCATGGCGTTGAGCGCGCGCATCTCGTCGGCGTACTTCTGCGCCGCCGCCGCGGTCAGGTCCTGCTCGGGATCGCCGAGGTCCTCGCCGTGGTTCTTGGCCTTGCTGATGCGCGACAGCGCCGCCTGGGGATCGAGGGTCTCCTCCTTGATCAGCAGGCCCTTGAGCACCCGCTTCATCAGGCTGATCTGCTCGTTCTGCGAGTAGATGACGAAGTTCTTCTTGTAGCCGACGTGCTCGGCGAACTCGCGCAGCAGGCGGGCGCAGAAGGCGTGGAAGGTGCCCAGCACGACCTTCTTGCCCAGACCGTCGCGCACCATGTCCTTGACGCGCTCGCGCATTTCCGCGGCGGCCTTGTTGGTGAAGGTGACCGAGAGGATGTGCTCGGGGGCAATGCCCTCGCCGATCATGAAAGCGATGCGCGCCGTGACCACGCGGGTCTTGCCCGTGCCCGCGCCGGCGAGGATCAGCAGGGGGCCGTGGATGTGGGT
>CAYYJK010000295.1:0-3030 GCA_964472185.1 uncultured Prosthecobacter sp. | reverse complement strand
GCCTGCGCCAGGATGCGGCCGGCGTCGATCTCGGCGGTGACCAGGTGCACCGTGCAGCCGGTTTCGGTGTCGCCGGCGTCGAGCGCCAGCTGCGGCGCGTTGGCGCCCTTGTGCCGCGGCAGCAGCGAGGGGTGGACGTTGACGATGCGGTCGCGGAAGGCCTCGAGCACCGGCGCCTTGAGGATGCGCATGAAGCCGGCCAGCACGACCACGTCAACCTGCGCGCGCCGCAGGTGCTCGACCACCTCCTTCTGCGCCGCTTCGTCGAAGCGGCGCGGGTTGGGGCCGCCGTCGACATGGATCGCCGGCACGCCCGCCGCGCGCGCCAGTTCGAGCACGCCGGCATCGGCTTGGTCGGACAGGGCGACCGCGACATCAGCCTCCAGCCGGCCGGCGGCGATGGCGTCGAGAATGGCGCGGAAATTCGAGCCTTCGCCCGAGCCGAGCAGGCCGAGGCGCAGCCGGCCGCCGGGGCGGTCGCCGGCGAGGCGCTGGACGGTGCTGGTTGTCGACCGGCCCGGCACCAGCGGCAGGATGCGGATCTCGGCGCCGGCGGCGTCCAGCGCGGCGCGCTCTTCGGGGTTCAGCGAATCGACGGAGTAATCGCCGCCCTTGGCGTAGATGTGCGGCCGGATCGCCTCGATGAGCCCGGTGGCGCGCTTGTCGCCGAAGACCACCACGGCGTCGACCGCGCGCAGCGCGGCCATGACCTCGGCTCGGTCGTTCTCCGGATTGATCGGCCGGGTCGGTCCCTTGAGCTCGCGCACCGAGGCGTCCGAGTTCAGCGCCACGACCAGGGCGTCGCCGAGCGCGCGCGCCTGGTTGAGGTAGCGGACGTGGCCGGCGTGCAGCAGGTCGAAGCAGCCATTGGTGAAGACCAGCTTGCGGCCCGCGGCATCGAGCCGGTCGCGCAGGGCGCGCACCTCGGCGGGCGTCATCGGCGTGTAGGGGGCGTCGGACATGGGCGGAAGGAGATCAGCAGACCGCCACGCCCTGGCGGCGCATCTGGCGGAACCATTCCACGTACTGAGGCACGCCCTGCTCGATCGCCGTGGTCGGCCGGAAGCCGAGCAGGCGCACCGCCTTGCCGACATCGGCCGAAGTCAGCGGCACGTCGCCGGGCTGCTCCGGCAGCTGGCGGATGACGGCTTTTTTGCCGACGGCGGCCTCGACGGCGGCGATCAGGTCGTTGAGCGTCACCGTCTGCGAGCCGCCCAGGTTGAAGATGTCGCAGAGCGGACCGCTGCGGTAGTTCAGGGCGCCGACGATGCCGTCGACGATGTCGCTGATGAAGGTGTAGTCGCGGGCGGTGTGGCCCTCGCCGTACTTGTCGATCGGCTGGCCGTCCTCGATCAGGCGGGTGAACTTGGAAATGGCCAGGTCGGGGCGCTGGCGCGGGCCGTAGACGGTGAAGAAGCGCAGGCAGACCGTGCGCAGGCCGTACAGGTGGCTGTAGTTCGAGCACATCTGCTCGCCGGCCATCTTGGTCATGGCGTAGGGGCTGATGGTCTGCAGGATCGGATCCTCCTCGCTGAACGGCACCTTCTTGTTGACCCCGTAGACCGAGGAGCTGCTGGCGAAGACGAACTGGCGGCAGCCGGTGCGACGCGCGGCCTCCAGCAGGTGGAAGGTGCCCTTGATGTTGGTGTCGAGATACAGCTCGGGCTGCTCGATCGATGGCCGCACGCCCGCGCGCGCGGCGAGGTGGATGACGGCGTCGAAACGCCCCTGCTCGAACACGCCGTGCACGAAAGCGGCGTCGGTGAGATCCCCCTCATGCACCGTCACCCGGTCCGCCACGCCGCGCAGGTTGAAGCGCTTGATCGCCGGGTTGTAGTAGTCGTTGAAGCTGTCCAGCACGGCCACCTCGCCGGCTCCGGTCTGGAGCAGGCGTTCGACGGTGTGGGAGCCAATGAAACCGGCGCCGCCGGTGACGAGAATCTTCATGAGGGAGGGGGGCCACCGTTCCAACACGGCGGCCGGATTTGCAAGACCGAGCCGCAACGGCCTAGGGAGCGGCCGGCCGGCTTTCCTGGAAGTGGGCCACCCGGTAGCCGCGCTGCCGGAGCAGCTCCAGGAGGCCGGTGTCCGCGGCAAAATGCCCGGTGCCGACCAGGATCATCGCCGTGTCGCCCTGCTGCAGCAGCTCCTCCAGGCGCTTCATCCAGGTGCGGTTGCGGGCGGCCAGGAACAGCTCCATGAGTTCGGGAAACTTTTCGGCCTCATGGAACAGCATTGCGTGCAGGGCGTCGAGCTCGCCGGTTTTCCAGGCCTGGATCATCTTCTCGTACTCCTCGCCGATCGCGCCGATCTCGCCGAGGGTCTGCTCGAGCATGTCGCGCTGCAGCCGCTCGGACAGGCGGGCAAAGAGCTGCAGCTGGAACTCGACGGTCTCCAGCCCCTCGGCCGGCTTGCCGTCGCGGCGGGCGCGGTTTTCAAAGTGCTGGTCCACCCCCATCTCCGGCCTGGCGCCCAGGGCGGCGTACTCGGTGGCGGTGATGATCAGCGAGACGAACCAGGGCCGGAAGGCGTCCATCGACTGGGCCGGCAGGCCGCGCGCCTTCGACCAGGCCTGCACGCCCTGCCAGAGCTTGGGCTCGAGCTGCGCCGACAGCGTGGTCCCGGCCGGGAACTGGCCCAGCTCGCGCATGCGCTCGCTCATCGCGCCGCCCTGCCCGGCGCCCGGCGGCAGCTCGAGCACCAGGCGCTTGGCCGCCCGGTAGGCGGCCTCGTAGCCGGGCGCCAGCGGGTAGTCCTGCTCGCGCAGGATGTGGATGGTGCCGCACAGGTAGAGCCGGCCGCCGGTCTGCGGGGCGTCCACCACCCAGACGCTGCCGCGCGGTGGCGCCGTCACGGTCTTTTCCGGCTCCCGGCCGCAGGCCAGGAGGGTGACGGAGACGAGGAGACCGAGGGACCAGCGCAGGGAAATCACCCCGCATCCAAGCATGCCCGGCCCCGGGCTGGCAACAGCGATGTGCGCCGGCTTTCGCCGGACGCGGCGCAATTCGCAGTTGCTCCCCCGCCCCGGAC
>CAYYJK010000294.1:1207-4855 GCA_964472185.1 uncultured Prosthecobacter sp. | reverse complement strand
GCAGGGCGACGGCGGTGGAGCCCATGGCCGTGCCGCAGATGCCGATGAAATGGAGATGTTTGGAAGAGGACGTCATGGAAGGACTCGGACCGCGCCGGACAGGCGGCGGGCCGCCGATTAAAGCAGCCGCCCGGCGGCTTGGCAACGGCCGAAGACCGGGGCCATGCTATTTGCAGAATCAGGAAACGCCTGTGGTCGCCCGCTTCGATTTCTGGCATCCTGCCCGTGCACAAGCACGCATCACGCATGAAAACGCGCCCTGCCACGACCGCTTTTGCGCTGATCCTGTTTTGGACCGGGATCACCGAGGCCGAACAAGTCCCCCTCCCCGGGCCGCCGGGCAGCGCCGCTTTCGGCAACCCCCTGCTGCTGCTGCCCAACGGCCAGTTCGCAGTTGCCGATCCCGGCTACGACGCCCCCGGCCCGGTCACCGATGCCGGCGCGGTGCATGTCTATTCCGCTGCCGGCACGCTGATCAGCACCCTGACCGGCAGCGCCAGCGGTGATGCGGTCGGCAGCGGCGGTCTGGTGCTGCTGACCAACGGCAATTTCGTCGTGATCAGCCCCCTCTGGAACGGCGGCCGCGGCGCCGTCACCCTGGGCCGGCAGGACAGCGGCGTCAGCGGCACGGTGTCCCCGGCCAACTCCCTGGTCGGCAGCGCTGCCGGCGACTACGTTGGCGGCCAGGGCGTGACCGCACTGAGCAACGGCCACTACGTCGTGCTCAGCCGTTACTGGGACAATGGCGCCAGCCAGGACGTCGGCGCGGTCACCTCGGGTCACGGCGAAAGCGGCGCCATCGGCGGGGTGTCGCCGGCCAACTCGCTGGTGGGTGCCAGCGCCAACGACCAGGTCGGCAGTGGCGGCTTGGTCAAGCTCGCCAACGGCAGCTACCTGGTTCGCAGCCCCCTCTGGGACAACGGCGCGGCGGCCGATGCCGGTGCGATCACCTGGGGCGATGGCAGCACCGGCATCAGCGGCGTCCTCTCCGCCGCCAACTCCCTGGTCGGCGGCAGCGCCAACGACCAGGTGGGACTTCAGCCTCCCAAGGTGCTGCAAAGCGGCCACTACGTGGTCCGCAGCCCCACCTGGGACAACGGCGCGGCAGCCGATGCCGGCGCCGTCACCTGGGGCAACGGCAGCATCGGCCTCCATGGCGTCATCTCCGCCGCCAACTCCCTGGTCGGCAGCCACGAGTCTGATCAGGTGGGCTTCTTTGTCGGCCAGATTCAGGAACTGGCCAACGGCCACGTGGTCATCGGCTCGCCCATCTGGAACAGCGGCACCGGCGCCGTCACCTGGGTCGACGGCAGCACCGGCACCAGCGGCGTCATTTCCGCGGCCAACTCCCTGATCGGCGAGGCGGCCGGACATTACGTGGGAAGCCGGGTGCAACCGCTGACCAACGGCCACTACGTCGTCACCAGCAGCTGGGACAGCAGCAAGGGCGCCGTCACTTGGTGCAACGGCAATGGCCCCAGCACCGGCACGGTTTCCGCCGACAACTCCCTGGTCGGCAGCACGGCGGGCGACGAGGTGGGGTACAACCTGCTGGCCCTGCCCAACGGCCACTACGTGGTGGCCGCCTACACCTGGGACCACGGCGGCGTCGCCAATGTCGGCGCCGTCACCTGGTGCAACGGCACCGGTCCCACCGCCGGAGCGGTGAGCGCCGCCAATTCGCTGATCGGCAGCCAGACCGACGATTTGATCGGATCGCACGACCTGATCGCCCTGCCCAGCGGCCATTATCTGGTGGAATCGCCGTTCTGGCGGGGCATCCGCGGTGCGGTCACTTGGCGCAGGGGCGACGGGACCACTTCGGGCGAGGTCTCCGCGGACAACTCGCTGGTCGGCAGCACTCCGGAAGATCGTCTGGGCAATGTCGGCATCTGGGTCCTGGCCAACGGCAACTACGTGGTCGCCAGCAACTCCTGGGATCACGGCTCAGCGGTCGATGCCGGCGCCGTCACCTGGGGCAATGGCAACGTCGGCGTCTACGGCGAGGTCTCCGCAGCGAACTCCCTGGTCGGCAGCACCAGCGTTGACCGCGTCTCCGGAGTTCTTCCGCTGAGCAACGGCCACTACCTTGTGATCGCCCCAAATTGGGACAATGGCGGCATCAGCGACGCCGGCGCGGTCGCCTGGGCCGACGGCACCACCGGCCTGACCGGATTCCCCTCCGCTGCCAACGCCCTGATCGGCAGCAGCCAGAATGACCGCATCGGAGATCAGGTGTTCGCGCTCAAGAACGGCCACTATGTCGCGGGCAGTTCCTCTTGGGACAACGGCGGCACGGCCGATGTCGGCGCGCTCGCCTGGGGCAACGGCGAAACCGGCCGCATCGGCGTCATCTCCCCGGCCAACGCCCTGATCGGCAGCACCCCTGGCGACCTGAACTCCCTGTCCCTGCTTGCCTTCAACGATGGCCGTTACCTCATCACCAGCCGTTTATTCGACACGATCCACGGTGTGGACAGCGGCGCCGTTCTGCTGGCGGAACCCCTCGGTGCCACCACTGGCATCTTCACCGCCGACAACAGCGTCTTTGGCGTCGTCGCCGGCGGCGGCTTCAACCTGCGCCCGGTCTATGACGCGGAGCGGACCCAGCTGCTCGTCGGTCAGCCCGATGCCAATCAGATCACCCTTTCCGGTCAGCCCGGCCGGGTCGCTTTGGGCCACCTCTTCCTCACCGGTCGCGAGGAAGACGGCGTCGTCGAGGTGCCGCTCGTGCGTACCGGCGGCAGCCAGGGCAGCCTGACCGTCGCCGTGACCACCGCAGCCGGCACCGCCAGCCCCGGTTCGGACTACGAGAGCCTGATTGAACCCTCGCTGACCTTTGCGCACGGTGAGACCCGCAAGGTGCTTGCCGTTCCCCTGCTGTCGGACGCTGTGGCGAATGAACCCGACGAGACCTTCACGGTCCATCTCGGCGGCGACACCGACCTGCTCGGCGAACCGCTGCAGACGCTGGTGCGCATCGTCGACACCGGCGACATCAAGCCGCCAGGCGCCCCGGTGATCCTGTCGCCGGCGGCCAACGCCCGGGTGCCGGCGAACCCGGGCGCGCCGATTCAGATCGATGTCCGGGCGGCCGACAACAAAGGCATCGCCTCGGTGGAGGTGAGTTTGAACGACGGCGCCTTCGTCGCCGCCCGGCTCACGGAAGTGAACGGCACCCAGGCCCTGTTCACCCTGGCCGTCACCCCGCGCACCGGCGCCAACGTCCTGCAGGTGCGCAGCACCGACACCAGCGGCAACACCTCCCCGCTGGCGACGCGCCCGTTCGTCGCCACACGGCCCCTGCAGGTGCAGCTCAGCGGCGCCGGCACCGTGACCCCGGGCTTCGCCCCGAAGTCCTACCACGAGGTTGGCAAAAGCATCAGCCTCAGCGCCTTTCCGGATGCGGCGCCGGCCCCCGGCCATCTGTTCAGCGGCTGGACGCTCAGCGGCCTCTCGCCGTCGCGGCTTGGCCTCAGCACCGCCGCGCTCGAACAGTCCAAGCTCACCTTCCCCTTCGAGGAGGGGCTCGTCCTGACGGCTCACTTTGCGCCGAATCCGTTCGTCGACCTGGTGGCCGGCACCTACCAAGGGCTGATCCAGGCCTCCCCCACCCTGCCCGACCGCGCCCCGCTCGGTGTCGGGCCC
>CAYYJK010000294.1:0-1197 GCA_964472185.1 uncultured Prosthecobacter sp. | reverse complement strand
GTCGTCGTCACGCTCCAGTCCAAGGGCACCTTCAGCGGCAAAGTCCAGATCGGCGGCCTGCTGCTGCCGGTCAGCGGCCTGTTCATGCCCGACGGCAGCGCACGCTTCGGCCCCCTTCGCAGCCGCACGCTCAGCCTGGCGCGCCCCGGGCTGCCCGCCCTGGCCCTGAAACTGCAGTTGGATGTCAGCCCGCCTCTCGCCGACGGCCTGACCGGCTCGGTCACCCAGCGCTACCGCAGCGTGGTCACGGCGGTCTCGGAAATCCAGGCCGCCTACGCCTACTACAACGGCAAAACCCGCTTCGTGCCCGCCGACCTGTTGGCGACCGGCGGCAAGCTCACCGCCGTCTTGCCCGCCCAGCCGCCGGGCAGCCAGCCAGCCGGCTTCACCGCCGCCGACTATCCGCAAGGCGACGGTCTGGCCACGCTCAGCGTCGCCGGCACGGGGTGGGTGAAACTCGCCGGCCTGCTGGCGGACGGCACGCCGGTCACCGCCGCCGCGCCGCTGTCCGAGGCGCAGACTTGGCCGCTGTTCGCTTCGCTCTACAAAAAGCTGGGCTTCGTCGCCGGCGACGTCGTCTTCGACACCAGCCGGCCGGAGAGCGACTGCCACGCGGGCAGCCTGCGCTGGTCGCGCCCCTACCTCGGCACGCCGCACTACCCGTACGGCTGGCCGGAAACCCTGGTCCTGGGCCTGACCGGCGCACGCTACACCGTCACAGCCGGCGAAAGCCTGCTGAAGGCGCCCGATGGACCGGATCTTGATGATCTGGGCGAGCCCCTGAACCCGCCCTCGCCCACCGGCAACGCCGAACTGCTCTGGCAGGACGGCCTGCTCACCGGCCCCCTGACGCGCGCGGTCAACCTCGCCCCCACTCAGGCCGCCACCAACGTTCCGGCCGGCGACAAAAGCTACAGCCTCAAACTGCAGGCGCCAACGGGCCGGTTCAGCGGCACCTTCCCGCACACCAACGGCGGCAGGGCCACCTTCCAGGGCATCGTCCTGCAGAAGGGCCTCGCGGCCGGCGGCTACGGCTACTTCCTGACGCCTCTGCCCAAAACCGCCGCCGCGGCCGGCGAAAGCGGCAGCGTGCGTCTGCAGGCGGTTCCCTGAATTCCGCGGCAGCCGGTCGCCGCCGGTCCCATGGAGAATCCCGCCCGGCGCATTTCAGGCTTGTCAGCCGAAGGCGCCCCTCGG
>CAYYJK010000293.1:0-4866 GCA_964472185.1 uncultured Prosthecobacter sp. | reverse complement strand
CTTGGCCTTGTTCTGCACCACCAGCGTGTCGCGCAGCGGCCGGGTGACCTCGGTGAGGGCCTGGCGCATGAGGTCCTGCGTCTCCTTGTCGAGCGCCTTGTCCTCGCGAATCATCTTCTGGGCGGCTTCGACGCCGGGCGAGCGGTAGCTGCTGGCGGTCATGTTGTGGGTGAAGGCCGCCATCTCAAAGAACTGCTTCTGCGTCCACTTGTCGAACGGGTGGTCGTGGCACTGGGCGCACTCCATGCGCGTGCCGAGGAAGATGCGCGTCGTGTTCGACAGGTTGTCCAACGGCATGCCGCGGTCGCGCATGTAGTAGCCGATGGCGCCGTTGTCGAAGCAGGCGCCCTCGCTGCTCACCAGTTCGCGCGCCAAGCGGTCGTAGGGCAGGTTGTCGCGCAGGGCCTGGCGCAGGTAGTTGAGGTAGTTCTGCGCGGTGGTGCTGTCCGCCACGCCCTGGGTCTGCGCGCGCAACACGTCGGCCCAGTAGTTGAAGAAATGATGCACGTAGCCGTCCGAGGCGAGCAGGGCGTCGATCAGCTTGGCGCGCTTGGCGGGATCCTTCCAGATCAGGAAGGCCGTGGCTTCCTCCAGGGTCGGGATGCGCCCGACCACCGTCAGGTAGGTGCGGCGCAGGAAGACCTCGTCACCGACCGGCGCATTGGGCTGGATCTTGTGCCGGGCCCAGTCGCGGGCGAGCAGTTCATCGATGCGCTTGGAGGCTTCGGCGGTGTCGGCCGAGTGTGCCATTGCCGTACCGAGCACGGCCACCGCGGCGAGAGGCAGCAGGGTTTTCATGTGGAAACCAACGCGCTCCCGGCGCGGCCGTGTCAGGCGCCGGCCGCTTCGCCAACCCCGGCGCAGGCAAGGCCAAATTTCGCACAGTGCCAGCGGCAAAAAGCCTTGCCAGACGGCCCCGGAACCGCTGAACCGCCCGGAAAATCCCCGCCACCTTTCCGCTTCACGCCGCCCGGTTCCCGGCTAGGCTGGCGCGATGTCCAAACGCCTTTTCCTGCTCGACGGCATGGCGCTGCTCTACCGCGCGCACTTTGCCTTCATCAAGAACCCGATCCGCACCAGCGATGGCGTCAACACCTCGGCCCTGTACGGCTTCACCAACACGCTGCTGGACATCCTCAACAACCAGCGACCGACGCACCTGGCGGTCGTCCTGGACACCGCCGCACCGACCCCCCGCCACGAAATCTTCCCCGAGTACAAGGCCCAGCGCGAGGAGATGCCCGAGGACATCGCCAGCGCCATCCCGCAGATCCACCGCCTCTGCGCCGCCATGCAGATCCCCCTGCTGACCCGCGACGGCTACGAGGCGGACGACATCATCGGCATCCTCGCCAAGCGCGCCGAGACCGAGGGCTTCGAGACCTTCATGGTCACTCCGGACAAGGATTTCGGCCAGCTGGTCTCGCCGCACGTGAAGATCTACAAGCCCGGCCGCCAGGGCGGCGACGTCGAGATCCTGGGCGTCACCGAAGTCTGCGAACGCTGGGGCATTGAACGCCCGGAACAGGTCGTCGACATCCTGGCCCTGATGGGCGATGCCGTGGACAACATCCCGGGCATCCCCGGCTTTGGCGAAAAGACGGCGACCAGCCTCATCCAGCAGTTCGGCAGCGTCGAAAACCTCATCGCCCAGGCCGATCAGCTGAAGGGCAAGCAGAAGGAAAAGGTCCAGCAGCATGCACCGCAGGCCCTGCTGTCGAAGCAGCTGGCAACGATCATGCACGAGGCGCCGCTGGCGGTCGTGCTCGACGAGCTGATCACGCGCGGGCACGACGACGAGGCGCTGAAGGCGCTGTTCACGGAATTCGAATTCAACGCCCTCGGCCGACGCCTGTTCGGCGAGGAGTTCAAAGCCGGCCGCGGCCGGCAACTGGCCAAAGCCGCCGCCGAAAGCGCCGAGGGCGGCGCCGCGGACGACCTGTTTGCGGACGCGCCAGCGGCCCTGCGCAGCATCCGCGACACCCCGCACGCCTACCACCTGGTGCGCAGCCCGGAAGAGCGCGCTGAACTGCTCGGCCGCCTGCAAAAGCTGCCGGCCTTCTGCTTCGACCTCGAAACCACCTCGCTCGATCCGCGCGACACGGCGCTGGTCGGCATCGCCTTCTCCTGGAAGGCGCACGAGGGCTGGTTCGTGCTGTTTCCGCGCGACAAAAACCAGGCCGCCGCGGTGCTGAAGGAGTTCCGCCCGCTGCTGACGGCGCCCGGCATCGAGAAGGCCGGCCACAACCTGAAGTTCGACCTCAGCGTGCTGCTGGCCCTCGGGCTGGAAGTCGCCGGCCCGTTCTTTGACAGCATGCTGGCGCACTCCCTGATCGAGCCCGACCAGCGCCACGGCATGGATTACCTGGCCGAATCCATGCTCGGCTACACGCCGGTGCCGCTGTCCTCGCTCATCGGCCTGGAAAAGGACCTGTTCGGCCAGGCGACGCTCGCCGATGTCGCCGCCGACGATCCGCAGAAGGTGGCGGACTACGCCGCGGAAGACGCCGACGTGACCTGGCAGCTCGCCGGCAAACTGCGGCCGCAGCTGGGCAGCCACGGCGCGGACCGCGTTTTTCACGACATTGAGGCGCCGCTGCTGCCGGTGCTGGTGCGCATGGAGCATGCGGGCGTGAAGATCGACGTTCAGGCGCTGCGCGAGTTCGGCCTGGAGCTGGAAAAGCGCGCCCACATCCTGCACCAGCGCATCCAGGAAACCGCCGGCGCCCCCTTCAACCTCAACAGCCCCAAGCAGCTCGGTGAAATCCTGTTCGAACGGCTGCGCCTGCTCGACAAGCCGAAGAAGACCGCCACCGGCCAGTACCAGACCAACGAGCAGGTCCTGCAGTCGCTGCTCGGCGTCCACCCGATCATCCAGGACATCCTCGACTACCGCGAGGTGACGAAGCTGAAGAGCACCTACGTCGACGCCCTGCCGCGCGAGGTGTCGCCGACCACCGGCCGCGTGCACACGACCTTCCACCAGCTCATGGCCGCCACCGGCCGCATGGCCTCGAGCAACCCGAACCTGCAGAACATCCCGATCCGCTCCGACTCGGGCAAGGAGATCCGCAAGGCCTTCGTCCCCGGCCCCGAGGGCTGGGTGCTGCTGAGCGCCGACTACAGCCAGATCGAACTGCGGGTGATGGCGGCGCTGAGCGAGGACGCCGCGATGACCGAGGCCTTCCAGCAGGGCCTGGACATCCATCAGGCGACCGCCGCGCGCGTTTACGGCGTCCCGCTCGACGAGGTGCTGCCGGAGATGCGGCGCACCGCCAAGATGGTGAACTTCGGCATCATCTACGGCATCAGCGCCTTCGGCCTGAGCCAGCGGCTCGGCATCCCGCGCGGCGAGGCGGCGCAGATCATCGAGAGCTACTTCCGCCAGTTCCCCGGCATCAAGCGGTACACCGAGCAGATCATCGAGGACGCCAAACGCCACGGCTACGTCGAAACCGTCACCGGCCGCCGCCGCTACCTGCGCGACATCCACAGCGCCAACGCCAACGTCCGGGCCGGCGCCGAACGCATGGCCATGAACACGCCGATCCAGGGCACCGCGGCGGACATGATCAAGCTGGCGATGATCCGGGTCGACGCCGCGCTGCGCGAGGCCGGGCTGCAAACGCGCATGCTGCTGCAGGTGCACGACGAACTGCTGTTCGAACTGCCGGAAGCCGAGGTCGAAACCGCCCGCCCGCTGATCCTGGAGGCCATGCGCGGCGCCCTGCCCCTGGGCGACGTGCCGGTCGAGGTCGAAGCCGGCGTCGGCGCCAACTGGCTGCTGGCCCACTGAGCCGGGCGGCAGCCTGCAACTTCCCCTCCCCGCCGGACGTTCCCCAAGCCGTTCATGTTCGCCCGCACCCCCATCGCCCTGGGCTGGCTGCTCATCGCCAGCGCCGCCCAGGCCTGCACCATCCCCGTGTTCCGCTTCGCCCTCGACCGCTGGGAAGCGGACCGCTACCGGCTGGCGCTGCCGCCCGAGCAGGCCCGGGAGGCCGCCACCCGCGACCTGCTGCGCCCGCTGCGGGCCAACAGCCCAGCCAATCTCGACATCGCCACCGCCGCCACGGACAGCGGCCAAGCGGAGCTGCGCAGCGCCGCCGCGGACACCGCGCTGTGGAGCGGCCGGCTCGATGCCGCGTCCCTCGCCGGCCTGCTCGATTCCCCCGGCCGGCGTCAGATCGTCGAGCGCCTGCTCCAAGGCGATTCCGTCGTCTGGGTGTTGGCCGCCGGGCCGGCGGCCGAAGACCGGACGCGCATCGAGCAGATTGAGCGGCGCTTGAAATTCCTGGAACAGGTCGCCAGCCTGCCGCTGCAGGACCCCAACGATCCCGACAGCCAGCTCGGCCCGGGCCCGCCGCTGCGGCTGAAGTTCACCGCCCTGCCCCTGAGACTCGACGACCCCGCCGAGGAGTTGCTGCTGCGGATGCTGGCCGGCCCGCGCAGCCGCTTTGATCCGCTCGCCACCGGGTTCGGCGCCGCCGTCTTCGGCCGCGGCCGCGTGCTCGGCGCCTGGCCGCTGAGCGAGCTCGACGATCAGGCGCTGGAGGACGCCTGCCTGTTTCTCACCGGCCGCTGCTCCTGCCGGGTGAAGCAGGACAATCCCGGCTGGGACCTGCTGCTCTCAGTGGACTGGCCGCGGGCCCTGAACGCAGCCGCCCTGACTTCCGACTCGACGCCGTCCGCTCCCACGCCCGTTGCCGTCCCCGCCGCCCAACCTCCTGACCCGCATGATCCGCCGCCTGCTTGGCCTCCTGTTCCTCCTCACCGCCGGCCTGCTGCTCGAGCGCGCCTGGCGCTCCGGCCGGGATGCCGCCACCGCCCCCACGAGCTTGCCGGTGTACTGAGCAGCGGGCCTCAAGG
>CAYYJK010000292.1:0-4867 GCA_964472185.1 uncultured Prosthecobacter sp. | reverse complement strand
GATCCGGGCGCCCGGATCGACCCAGTTCACCCAGTTCTACGGCGTCTTCCACCAGGGAGCCTATGGCTACGGCCTCGGCTTCTTCCCCGGCAGCACACGCACCGGCGAGGTGCTGATCGGAGATTTCTGAGCCTGTCCGCCGGGCCGGCGGCAAACCGGTGCACCCGGTCAAACCAGCGCCCCGGCAAAGAAGCGCAGGCTGTCGGCAAGGTGCTCGTGCCAGTACTCCCAGGTGTGGCCACCGGGGAATTCCTGGTAGCCGTGGGCGATGCCGGCGACGTCCAACTCGCGGTGCAGGCTGCGGTTGTGGGCGAGCAGGACGTCCTCGGTGCCGCAGTCGAAGCGCAGCGGTGGCAGGCGGTGGGCGTTCATCTTCAGGCAGGCGAGCACCTGCAGCGGCCGGTCTTCGGCGAGGTCGAACTGTTCGGGCTTCTCCTCGACAAAGCCCTGCATTTGCGCGACGTCAGTGATGCTGCTGTGGGCGCTGACCGCCGCGAAGCGGTCGGGATGCAGCGCTCCGAGGCGCAGTGCGCCGTAGCCGCCCATCGACAGCCCGGCGAGGAAGACCGGGGCGCCGGCGACGTTGGGTTCGACCAAGGCGGCGGCCTGGGGCACCTCATCGACGATCCAGCGCGCGTGATCCGCCCCGGCATGACGGAGGTAGCCGCTGCCGTCGCCCCAAAGTCCGTCGCTGGGCATGGCCAGGACCATCGGAGGCAGGCCTTCTTCGGCGATGAGGCGGTCGAGCACGCGGTGGGCGGCGCCCTTGAACAGCCAGGCCCAGTGGCTGCCATAAACGCCATGCAGCAGGATCACCAGCGGCAGCTGGCCGGCCCGCAACCCCGGCGGCACGTACAGGGTCAGATCGGCGCGCCGGCCGAGGGCCGCCGACTTGACGGTGACGAAATGCACGCCCGGCGGCGTGTGGTCGGGATGGGACAGCTCAAAGGTGCGGAAACTCATGCCGGCAGTCTCCGCAGCCGCGGTCGCGGTTGCAAGCCGGGGCTCAGGCCAAACCGACGTGGCGCAGGGCCTCGACAGGCGGGCCGTCGAAAGCGGCCAGCGACACGTTGCCCCGGTAGCCAATGTCGCGCATGCCCTCCGGCGTCGTGTAGTAGCCGCCGGCGGTGAGGTCGCGGTAGCGCTTGAAAAAGCGGGCCGCCGGCTTGTGCTCCGGCCGGGCTTGGGCCGGATCGCAGAGGTCATCGCAGATGGCGCACTGCTGCTCCTCACGCAGGTCGGCGAAGCCGGCCTGGAAGCGGCGCTGCGCCTCCTGCTCGATCCAGGCCAGCCCGTCGAGAACAAGCCGGCGGTCGGCCGCCTGACCCGGATAAGGGGAACTGATCCACTCGTCGATGAAGTCGGTCACGCCAACGGCCGAGGCGCTGGGCGAGGCTTCATCCGCCGGAATCATCACGTCGCACAGCGCCGCGGCGGTGCGCCGCTGCGGCGGGCTGAGCGTGAGCGGCCAGACATCGCCGGGCTGGTAGATTCGCACCATGCTGGGGTCGGGCCCGTAGCCCTGCGCCCGAACCGGGGCTGCGGACTCCGCCGCCTCACGCAGGCCGAGCGAGGCGCCGGCGGCCAGCATCCATTGGATGACCTGCCGGCGATCCAGTTGGGGAACGGAGGAGTCCGGAGGCGTCATGTCAAAGGTTGCCGCGTTTGAGTTCGTCGATCAGGTGGTCCGCCATGCGCCAGGCGAGGGCCATGATGGTCAGGGTCGGATTCTTGTCGGCCGTGCTCACAAATGGGGCGCCGTCGGCCAGGAACAGGTTCTTCACATCCCAGGTCTGGCTCCAGCGGTTGGTGACCGAGCGGGCGGGGTCGTCACCCATGATGGCGCCGCCAACCTCGTGGATGACCGAGCCGCCGGGCCGGATCGCCTTGAGAGGATCGGCTTCGGGCGGTCTGGTGAAGCGCCCCCCCAAAGCCTCCAGCAGCTCGGCGATGTGCTGCTGCTGATGACGCACCTGGTTGAGTTCAAAGTCCGTCCACTGCCAGTGAAAACGCAGCACGGGGATGCCCCACCGATCCTTCACCTCGGGATCGAGCTCGCAGAAGGTGCCGTCGTTGGGCAGCATCGTACCCTGCGCCCCGAAGCCGAGCTGGCAGCCGTAGTAGCGGCGCGCCTCCTCCTTGAACTGCCGTCCGTAGGCGTGACCGCTGCGGCCGGCGAGTCGGTCAAAGCCGTTGGCGACCGTCATGGACGGCATCTGGCGGCCGCTGGTGAATTCCAGGTGGTAGCCGCCGGGAAACCCCAGCTCACCCGTGCGATTGCGGTCGTGCAGCGTCCACGGCACGTAGGCATGCGGGCCGCCGGCACCATCCTCGTTGTGCAGCGGCATGCCCTCGAAAGCGGGAATGTGCGCGCTGAAACTGCTCGAAACCGAGTCGGTCAGGCACTTGCCGACGAGGCCGCTGGAGTTGGCCAGCCCCTGGGGAAACCGCGCGGATTTGGAGTTGAGCAGCAGGCGCACGGATTCCTGCGAACTCGCCGCCAGGACGACCGCGCGGCCCCGGGCCCGGCCCTCGCGACCGTCGGTCTTGTCGATGAACAGCACCCCCGAAGCCCGCCCCCGCGCATCCAGCGTGACCTCGCGCACCATCGCCAGCGGCAGAATGTCGAGATTGCCCGTTGCCAGCGCCGGCCGCAGATGGACCGTCTGCGAATCGTAGTTGGCCCGGATGGCGCAGCCGCGATGACAGTCGGTCGCCCAGAAGCAAGGCGCCCGCGTGCGCATCGCCTCGGCCAGAATGCCCTGGGCCCGGACATTGCCCGGATGGAGCTTCGCCGGCAGCGTGTCGGCTGCCTGCGGCCGGGTCAGCACGGCGCGATGAATCGGCACGACCTGCGCCCCGATTTTTCGGCCGTGCTTCTGAGCGTAAAGCTCGCCAACACGCAACTTCGGCGCGGGCAGCAGCACCCCGGGCGGGGAGTCGGGCGAGTTTTCCAGGCCTTCGCGGGTGCCAAAAACGCCGATGAGCATCTCGACCTTGTCGTAGTAGGGCGCGACGTCGTCATAGCCGATCGGCCAGTCCAAACCCGCGCCGAAGCGGGTGCGAGGCTTGAAGTCGTAGGGACCGTTGCGCAAGGCAATGCGCCCCCAGTGATTGGTGCGCCCGCCCATCATCCGCTGGCGCCACCAGCGGAACTGCGGAGCCTCGCGGGCGTGCGTGTAGGGCTCACCCGGGATCTCCCAGCCGCTGTGAATCGAGCAGTCGTGGAAACCGTACGGCTTGTCCGGCGTGGCCACGCCGCGCAGCGGCGCCTGACTTGGCAGCTGGAACATCGCCGCCTCGGTCTGCGGATCGAAGCTGCGGCCCGCCTCCAGCACCAGCACCTTCAGCCCCGCCATGGTCAGCGCGTAAGCGGCCTGGCCGCCGCCGGCGCCGGACCCGACGACGATGACGTCGTAGGAAGCCTGCAGCTGATCGGATTGAATGACGGGCATGGCGCAGGAAGGAAACGCCGCTGCGTCAAACCTCTTCCAGCCTCTTGACGGCGTCGCCGAAGGCCTTCGGACGCACCTCCATCTTGTCCATCATCGACAGGAACAGGCGGCAGAGCTGGCGCTCGGACTGGCCGGAGAAGTCGAGCACGCGGCCAGTCTTCCAGCGGCCGCCGGCACCGCCGAGAACCACGACCGGCAGCTGGTCGTTGTCGTGCTTCGCTCCGGCCATCATGCTCGAGCAGTGCAGCAGCATCGTGTTGTCGAGCAGGGTGCGCGGCCCCTCCTGGATGGCGTCGAGCTTGCGCGCGATGTAGGCGACCTGCTCCATGAAGAACTGGTTCACTTTCAGCCAGTCCTCGCCGTCGCTGTGCGAAAGCAGGTGGTGGATCATGTAGTCGATGCCGTGGCCGGTCTGCTGGACCGAGGGCAGGTTGGGGAAGCGCAGGGCGCTGTGATCGTTGTTGAGCTTGAGCGTGGTGATGCGCGTGGTGTCGGTCTGGAAGCCGAGCACGAGCAGGTCGCACATCAGCCGCATGTGCTCGCCGATGTCCTGGGGAATGCCGTCGGCCGGGCGCTGCAGGTTCGGCTTGTCGAGGGTCGGCCGCCAGCCCTGGAGTTCGCCGCGCCGGCCGGCGTTTTCGATCCGCTTCTCGACGTCGCGCACGGAGTCGAGGTACTCGTCGAGCTTGCGCTGGTCGCTGCGGCTGATGTCGCGGCGCAGGTCCCGGGCCTCGGCAAGCACGGCGTCGAGGACGCTGCGGTCGCCGGGCGCGACCTCGTCCTTGAACAGGCGGTCGAAGGCCAGGGCCGGATACAGCTCAAGCGGCGTTGGTGTGGTCGGCGAACTCCACGAGATGTGCGAGCTGTACAGCATCGAGTAGTTTTTGTGCACCGAGGGGTTGGAGCGCTCGCAGCCGAGCACGAGGCTGGGCACCTTGGTCGAACGGCCGTAGGTCTGCGCCAGCAGCTGGTCGAAACTGGTGCCCGAACGGATCTCGCCGCCCGCAGCGATGGGCGCGCCGGAGAGCAGGTTGCCGGTCTGCGAGCTGTGGATGTTGCCCTTGCGCGCCTCCTCGTGGTACAAGCCGCGCACGAACAGCAGCCGGTCGCGGAATTCGTGCAGGGGCGCAAGCACGCGGCCCAGCTCCATCGCCCGGCCCTCGCCCTTCGCCCACCACTCCTTGGAATGGAAGCCGTTGCCGGAAAACAGCACCGCGAGGCGCACCGGCGCCTCGCTGGCCGGCCGGTCGCGCTTCGGCTCGTCGCCCCAGACGTTGACGGACTCCAGCCAGGGCAGTGCCAGGGTGACGCCGGTGCCGCGCAGGAAGGCTCGGCGGGAGAAGCGGTGGGATTTCGGGCTCATGCGAATGGTATACCGTCAGGTACGCCGCGGCGGCCGGCTTTTTCGCAGC
>CAYYJK010000291.1:0-4872 GCA_964472185.1 uncultured Prosthecobacter sp. | reverse complement strand
CCCATGCCCGAAGCCGCCCCGGCGCCGCTCGCGACCGAAGCCGCCAAGGTGGAACGCCCCGCCCCGCCGGCCGAGGCTTCCCCCGCGCCTGTTGCTCCCACCGCACCCAAACCGGCCGCGCCGCGCCCGCCGAAGCCGGCGGCCAAGCCCGCCGAGAATGAGCCCCTGGTTGCGGCCGCCGTGCCGATCGAGGACTACGCGGCCATTCTCAAGCGCAAGGACCGGGCGGCCATTCTGGAGCAGAACATCCACCAGCTGGCCGCCCTGCAGAACCGCGCCGCCGTGCTGTTCCGGCCGATCATCGCCGATTACGGCCGCGCTTTCGCCGACCTGCGCGAGGGCAAGACCAAGGGCCTGGACGCCCGCCTGCGCGCCCTGCGCCAGCGCAGCGAGGAGGCGCTGGCACGGAGCAAGGCCGTGCGCGATTTCCTGGACCTGCACGAGGTCAACGAATCCACCGCCATGTCCGGCGTCTTCGACGAGTACCTCAACCTGCCGGAGACCCTGCGCAAGGAACTGCCGCCGCGCAGCGACCCGATCGCCCGCTACCTGGACGCCCTCGACCGGGAGTTTGCCAAGGACTGAGCGCTTGGCGCGGGCGTTTGACCGGCAAGTGCCAAAATGACGCCGATTTGGCACTTTGAGTGCCGCAAGAGTCGCTTTTTGGCACTTTGGGCATCCTGCAGTGGCGGTTCATTTGCCCTTGGGTTTTTTCAAGGCGTTGATCATCAACGTTTTGCAAGTCTGGCATGGGTGCTGGCATGAAGTCTGCCAAGGTATCTTTGGCAAAATCCTCCGTCCCACTTCTCCCAACCCACCCCACCATGAGCAAAATCCTCGGCATTGACCTCGGCACCACGAACTCCTGCATGGCCGTTCTCGACGGCGGCAAGGCCACGGTGCTGGAAAACTCGGAAGGCGCCCGCACCACGCCTTCCGTCGTCGCCTTCACCAAGAGCGGCGAGCGCGTTGTCGGTCAGGCCGCCAAGCGCCAGGCGGTGACCAACCCGCGCAACACGGTGTTCTCCGTCAAGCGCCTGATGGGCCGGAAGTTCTCCGAACTGTCCGAGTCCGACAAGCGCATGCCCTACAAGATCGTCGAGGCCGCCAATGGCGACGCCCACGTGCAGGTCGAAGTCGGGGGTGAAACCAAGACCTACTCGCCGCAGGAAGTCAGCGCCATGATCCTGGCCAAGCTGAAGGCCGACGCCGAAGCCAAGCTGGGCGAGACGATCTCCGAGGCGGTGATCACCGTGCCGGCCTACTTCAACGACAGCCAGCGCAACGCCACCAAGGCCGCCGGCGAGATCGCCGGCCTGAACGTCCGCCGCATCATCAACGAACCGACCGCGGCCTCGCTGGCCTACGGCCTGGAGAGCAAGAGCGACGAGAAGATCGCGGTGTATGACCTCGGCGGCGGCACCTTCGACATCAGCGTCCTGGAAATCGGCGACGGCGTCTTCGAAGTGCTGGCCACCGACGGCGACACCCACCTGGGCGGCGACGACTGGGACAACACCCTGATCTCCTGGATCGTCAACGAGTTCAAGGCCGACAGCGGCATCGATCTCAGCGGCCAGCCCGACGCCCTCCAGCGCATCAAGGAGGAGGCCGAAAAGGCGAAGATCGCCCTCAGCTCCAGCCAGAGCTACGACCTCAACCTGCCGTTCATCACGGCCGACCAGACGGGGCCGAAGCACATCATGAAGACCCTCACCCGGGCCAAGATGGAGCAGCTCTGCGATTCCCTGTTCGAGCGCACCATCAAGCCGGTGCGCGAGTGCCTGGCCGCGGCCAAGCTCGACGCCAGCAAGATCGACGAACTCGTCCTGGTCGGCGGCATGACCCGCATGCCCAAGGTGGTCGAGACCGCCAAGAAGCTCGCCGGCAAGGATCCGCACCAGGGTGTCAACCCCGATGAAGTCGTCGCCATCGGCGCGGCCATCCAGGGCGGCGTGCTGCGCGGCGACGTCAAGGACGTGCTCCTGCTCGACGTCACCCCGCTGACCCTCGCCATCGAGACCGCCGGCGGCGTCGCCACGCCGATGATCCCGCGCAACACGACGATTCCGAAGAAGCACAGCCAGATCTTCTCGACCTACAGCGACAACCAGCCCGGCGTCGAGATCGTCATCCTGCAGGGCGAGCGGCCGATGTCGCGCGACAACAAGACGCTCGGCACCTTCAAGCTCGACGGCATCCCGCCGGCCCCGCGCGGCGTGCCGCAGATCGAGGTCACCTTCGACATCGACGCCAACGGCATCCTGCACGTCAGCGCCAAGGAAAAGGTCTCCGGCAAGGAGCAGAAAATCTCCATCCAGGGCAGCTCCGGCCTCAGCCAGGACGAGATCGAGAAGGCCAAGCGCGACGCCGAGGAGCACGCCGAAGAGGACCGCAAGCGCAAGGAATCGGTCGAGGTGAAGAACAAGGCGGACAGCCTGTCCTACGAGATCGAGAAGCAGCTCAAGGAAATGGAGGGCAAGATCCCGGCCGACCAGGTCGCGCCGCTGCAGGACAAGCTCGCCAGCCTGAAATCCGCCATCGAAGCCAACGACACCGACAAGATGAAGGCGCAGACCGAGGAGCTGGAGAAGCTCTTCGCCGCCGCCTACCAGGCCGCCGCCCAGGCGGGTGCGGTTCCCGGCGCTGAAGCCGGCGCCGCCGCTGCCGACAGCGCGGCCGCCGCCGAACCGAAGGCCCAGGACAAGGGCAAGGTCGTCGATGCCGACTTCGAAGTCGTCGACAAGGACAAGTAAGCCGGACGCACCGATGCGAAGCAGGCCCGCCAGCACCCGTGCCCCAGGGGCGCCGACTCCGAGTCGGCGCTCCCGCTTGGCCGCGTGCCTGCTGCCCGCGCTCGCCGTCGCCTGCGGCAAGGCGCCTGAAACCGCCGCCGTGGCGCCGTCCGCGCCCGCCGCCGTGGCCGAGGCGCAGATCGAGGCCGAAGTGGCGCAGGCGCTGGCGGAACGGCCGGCTCCGCAGGCGCCCCGCGCCTCCGGCCTGGAGACGCAGGCGGAGGACATCCTTGCCAAATATCCCAACAAAAACGCCGTCGAACTGCTCAACGTGCCCGAGGTGAACGCCAGCCTGAAGATCGCGTTGCAGAAGCTCGGCCAGAACAAGGCTCTGCAGAACCGGATCAACGGCACCGTCGAACTGGCCGCCAAAATGCAGGGCCTCTCCGGCGAGCCGGGCACCGCCCGCCTGGACATGGACCTGTCCAGGTACGACGCGCCCCGCAAGTCGCGCCTGCTGCAGGCCGTGCTCTCCGAGGATCCCGGGCGCATCGTCGGCTTCCTGGTCGAGGAGATCGGCGAAGCCGCCCCCGAACTCAGCTACGGCGGCGCCGAGCGCGCCCGCAACGGCGTCGCCATCCGTGAGCAGGCGCCGCCGCCCAAGCCGCCGGCGGATTCCCCGCCAGACTGAGCCGCCGCCCGCGTATTGTCCACCCCCCGTCCGCCGACCCCGTTCACGATTTTTTCATCCACCCTTTTCCGCCCGGCCAGCCGTCTTTCCGCGTGATGCGGGCTGACAGCCGGCCGGGCAGATGAACCAAACCAAACCAGAACATCAACCCCGTAAGCAGAAAGCAGACCAATTATGGCTACCGCAATCACCCCGCTTGGCCGCCGCGTCCTTGTGAAGCGCTCCTCCAGCGAAGAAAAATCCGCCGGTGGGATCTTCCTCCCCGACACCGCCAAGGAGAAGCCGCAGGAGGCTGAAGTGCTCGCCCTCGGCACCGGCAAGGACGACGAAGGCAAGGACGTCAGCACCCTCTTCACTGTGAAGAAGGGCGACAAGGTCCTGATCTCCAAGTACGGCGGCACCGAAGTCAAGGTCAACGGCGAGGACCTCCTGATCATCAACGAAACCGACATCCTCGGCATCATCGCCTGAGTTCATCCGCAACCCCGCATCCCACACCCACCCAGATATGGCTAAACAACTCAACTTCGACGAAACCGCCCGCCAGGCCCTTCTGCGCGGCGTCACCAAGCTCGCCAAGGCCGTGAAGGCCACGCTCGGCCCGTCCGGCCGCAACGTCATCCTCGAGAAGAAATTCGGCAGCCCGACGATCACCAAGGACGGCGTCACCGTCGCCAAGGAGATCGAGCTTCCGGACCCCTACGAGAACATGGGCGCCCAGCTCATCAAGGAAGTCTCCTCGAAGACCTCCGACATCGCCGGTGACGGCACCACGACCGCCACGGTCCTGGCCGAAGCCATCTACAGCGAAGGCCTGCGCAACGTCACCGCCGGCGCCAACCCGACCTCCCTGCAGCGCGGCATCCTGAAGGCCACCGAGGCCATCGTCGCCAAGCTGAAGGAGATCAGCACCCCGGTGAAGGACAGCAAGGAAGTGGCCCAGGTCGCCACCGTGTCCGCCAACTGGGACTCCAGCATCGGCAACATCATCGCCGAAGCCATGGACAAGGTCGGCAAGGAAGGCACCATCACCGTCGAAGAGGCCAAGTCCATCGAGACCACCCTCGACGTCGTGGAAGGCATGCAGTTCGACAAGGGCTACCTGTCGCCCTACTTCGTCACCAACCCGGAGACGATGGAGGCCAACCTCGAGAACGCCTACATCCTCATCCACGAGAAGAAGATCAGCAGCCTCAAGGACATGCTGCCGCTGCTTGAGAAGGTCGCCCGCTCCGGCAAGCCCCTGCTCATCATCGCGGAAGACGTCGAAGGCGAAGCCCTGGCGACCCTGGTCGTCAACAAGCTGCGCGGCACCCTGAACATCGTGGCCGTCAAGGCCCCGGGCTTCGGCGACCGCCGCAAGGCCATGCTCGAAGACATCGCCATCCTCACCGGCGGCCGCTGCATCACCGAAGACCTCGGCATCAAGCTTGAGAACATCGAGCT
>CAYYJK010000290.1:0-4976 GCA_964472185.1 uncultured Prosthecobacter sp. | reverse complement strand
ATGTTCACCCACGTCGGCAACGGCTGCCCGATGCTGATGCACCGCCACGACAACATCATCCAGCGCGCTCTGGCCCTGCGTGACCGGCTCTGGCTGTGCTTCATCCCGGACGGCGTGCACATCGAATTTTTCGCCCTGCTCAACTACCTGCGCTGCGCCGGTCTGGAGAAGACCATCTTCGTCACCGACGCCATCTCCGCCTCGCGGCTCGGGCCCGGCAAGTACACCCTGGCCGGGTGGGACATCGTCATCGGCGACGACCTGGTCGCGCGTTCGCCCGACGGCTCGCACTTCGTCGGCAGCACCGTCACCATCCCGCGCATTCTCAGCAACGGCCAGCAGCAGCTCGGCCTGAGCAAGGCCGAACTGGCGCTGCTGCTCGACGTGAATCCGCGCAAGGCGGTTGGCCTTTAGGCGGTCGGCGGCGTTTTCAGCCGTTTGGCGATGTCCAGCTCGATCGGGCCGTACTTCTGCTCGTAGGCCTGCAGGGTCTGGGTCAGGTGCACCCACAGGCGCTTGGCGCCGTCGTACGAGGTGACCACGCGGCTGACAATGCGCGCCTCGTCCTCCACCTGGGCGCCGAAGGCGTTCAGATTGAGGGCGAAGTCGAGCACGACCTCGTTCGGAGTGGCGAGGATGCGGCTGACGTTGGCGTAGGCGGCCGCCGGTGCCGCGGGTTGGGGCGGGGGCGTTGCGGTTTCCGCGCCGACGATTTTGACGGGGCTGGACATGGGGTGGTTTTAGTGCAGTCGCCGGTGCTTGGCAACGTTCAAGCGCGCAGCCGTTGCGCGTGCGTGTACACGTTCATGGTCGGGCCGCGCAGGAAGCCGACCAGGGTTTGGCCGGAGTCGCGGGCGAAATCGACGGCCAGGCTGCTGGGGGCCGAGATGGCGGCGATGAGCGGGATGCCCGCGGCCAGGGCCTTCTGCATGAGCTCAAAGGAGACGCGGCCGCTGACCAGCAGGATGTGCCGGTCGAGCGGCAGCCGGTCGCGCTGCAGGGCCCAGCCGAGCACCTTGTCGAGGGCGTTGTGGCGGCCGACGTCCTCGCGCAGCACCAGCAGGTTGCCGTCGAGGTCGAACAGGGCGCTGGCATGCAGGCCGCCGGTCTGCTCAAAGGCGGTCTGGGCGGCGCGCAGGCGGTCGGGCAGGGCGGCGAGGCGGGCGGCGTCGAGCTGCCAGTCCGCCGTCACCGGCGGGAAACGCTGGAACACCGACTCGATGCTGGTCTTGCCGCAGAGGCCGCAGCTGGAGGCGCTGAACACGTGGCGGGTCAGCGAGTCCCAGTTCACCACGGCGCCGCCCAGCAGCACGTCAACGACGTTGCCGTGCTTGTTGTCCAGGCTCGGGCACTGGGAGATCTCCAAAATGTCGCGGGCGCGCCGGACCACGCCTTCGGTGACCAGGAAGCCGGCGACGAGTTCCTCGTCGTGGCCCGGCGTGCGCATGACCACGGCGATGCTGCGGCCCTCGATGCGGATTTCCAGCGGCTCCTCGCAGGCGGTGACGTCGGCGCGGGTCTCGGCCGGGCCGCCGACGGTGAGGCGCTGCAGGGTGACGGGGCGGGCGGCGTCGGTCATGGCGCGGTTTCGACGAGGTCGGCGCTGACCACGCCGTGGGTGACGCGGCGCGGTTCGGCGATCAGCCGCACCAGCTTGTCGAAGATCTCGCGGCCGCGCACGATCTCGATCTCGACGCGCATGAAGTAGATCGGGATGTCGCCCGGCGGCAGCCTGGGGAAGCGCACGAAGTCCTTCTCCGTGGTCAGGATGGCGTGGGCGTCGGCCTTCTCGCAGCGGTCGATGAACTGGGTGATCTCCTTTTCCTGGAAGCGGTGGTGGTCGGTGAAGCGCGCCACCCAGTGCACCCGCGCGCCCAGCTTGCGCAGGCCGTTCTCGAAGCTCTCCGGCACGGCGATGCCGGAGAGTGCGCCGACGTACTTGCCGCGCATGGCGTCGAGCGGCAGGCGTTCGCCGGTGTGGATGTTCTCGAAGTGCACCGGCCGGTGCCGGCACTCGATGATCTCGGCGACCCGGTTGTGGCGCCGGATGCGCGCGATCAGCTCGTCGCTGTCGCCGTCCGACTTGGTGAGGAAGATGTAGCTGGCGCGGCGCAGGCTGGACGGCGGCTCGCGCAGGGTGCCGCGCGGCAGCATGTAGCCGTTGCCGAAGGGGGCGGTCTTGTCGACCAGGACGATGTCGTGGCGGTGCTTGAGCTTCAGGTACTGCAGGCCGTCGTCGAGGATGAGCACGTCCGCGCCGAACTTGCGGATGGCGTGGGCGCCTGCCTTGACGCGGTTGCGGTCGACCACCACCGGCACGCCCGGGCAGTTCTGGGCAAGCATGAACGGCTCGTCGCCGGCGACGTAGGAATCGAGCAGCACCTTGTCGCCGTCGGAGACCACGCGCGGCGGCAGGTCGCGCGGCTTGCGCGCCAGGCCGAATTTGGCGGCGATGCGCCAGCCGAGCGGGATCTTGCGCTGGCGCTTGCTCTTGTAGCCGCGGCTGAGGATGGCGACCCGGCGGCCCTGGCCGAGCAGGGCCTTGGCGAACAGCTCGACCACCGGCGTCTTGCCGGTGCCGCCGACGGTGATGTTGCCGATGCTGATCACCGGCACGCCGAGGTGGTGGTCGTGCAGGTAGCGCTCCCGGTACAGGAACAGGCGCAGCCGGACCGCGCCGGAGTAGACCCCGGACAGCACCCGGAAGATGGCGCGCAGCAACGCCGCCCGCGGTCCACGGCGGTTGTGGATGATGACATCAATGATGAATTGTTCGAGATCTTCGAGGGTGTCCTTCATCCGGGGCCGGGACAGGTAATGCGGTCCGGCCGGGGCGACAACCCCGGCTTGGGAAGAAAGCGCGGCCGGGGATTGCCGAGGCGGACGGATGCGTCTAGGACTCTCCCCGCCCTCTTTTCCCCGTGAAGCCGTACTACCTCACCACCGCCATCGACTACACCAACGCGCCGCCGCACATCGGCCACGCCTACGAAAAGGTGCTGGCGGACGTCATGGCGCGCTTTCAGCGCCTGAACGGCCGCGAGGTCTACTTCCTGACCGGGGTCGACCAGCACGGCCAGAAGGTGCAGAAGAGCGCCGACAAGGCCGGCCAGTCCCCCCAGGAGTTCGTCGACGGTGTGACCCGCCACTTCACCGCCCTCTGGGACAAGCTCTGCGTCCGCTACGACGGCTGGGCCGCCACCACCGACCCGGTGCACAAGCGCGTCGTCCAGGCGATGCTGCAGAAGCTGCACGACTGCGGCCAGCTGTACAAGCAGGCCTACACCGGCTTCTACTCGGTGCGCCAGGAGCAGTTCCTCACCGACAAGGAGCGCGGACCGGACGGCCGGTTCGGCGAGGAGTGGGGCGAGGTCGTCGAGCTTGAGGAGGAGAACTGGTACTTCCGCCTGAGCGAACACGTCGAGTGGCTCAAGGGCTACATCCGCAGCCATCCCGACTTCATCTTTCCGGCGCACCGCGCCCACGACGTGCTCAACGCCCTCGAGGGCGAGCCGCAGGACCTCTGCATCAGCCGTCCCAAGGAGCGCCTGAGCTGGGGCATCCCGCTGCCGTTTGACGAGCGCTTCGTCAACTACGTCTGGTTCGACGCGCTGACCAACTACGTCAGCTTCGCCGGCTACCTCGCCGACGAATGCGGCAACGCCGGCCTGCCCGATTTCGCCGAACTCTGGCCGGCCGATGCGCACGTCATCGGCAAGGACATCCTGGTGCCCGCCCACGCCGTGTACTGGCCGATCATGCTGCACGCCCTCGGCTTCAGCGACGCGCAGATCCCGCGCCTGATCGTGCACGGCTGGTGGAACGTGAAGGGCGCCAAGATGAGCAAGAGCCTGGGCAACGTCATCGACCCCAACGTGCTCGCCGACACCTTCACGCCCGACGGCCTGCGCTACTACCTGATGCGCGACATCGCCACCGGCTACGACAGCGACTTCAGCGAGGAGCGCATCCTCATGAGCTACAACAAGGAGCTCGCCGGCGGCCTCGGCAACCTGCTCAACCGCTCGATCAACATGGCGCAGAAGTACCGCGCCGGCGCCCTGACGGCCGGCGGCTACGACGACGCCGAGAACGCCGCACTGCGCCAGACCGTCGCCGAGGCGTTGCCCGCCTACCGCACCGGCATGGGCGGCTGGGCCATCGACGACGGCATCGCCGCCGCCTGGAAGATCGTCACCCACGCCAACGCCTACGTCGACAGCACCAAGCCGTTCTCGCTCGCCAAGGATCCGGCCCAGGCCGCGCGCCTGGACAGCGTGCTCTACCACCTGGCCGAGGCGCTGGTGCACGTCAGCGTGCTGCTCGATCCCGTGCTGCCCACCGCCATGGCCGCGGCGCGCGCGCAGATCGGCTGGCCGAAGCCGGACGGCTTCGTGCTCGACGACCTGAAGTGGGGCCTGCTGGGCGCGAACCACCAGCTCGGCGCGCCCGTGCCGCTGTTCCCGCGACTGGAACTGCCAACGGAGGCGTGACGGGGGCGTCGGGGGGCTTCAGCCGTTGCCGGCGGGCACCTCGAAAGGGTCATCTTCGGCAATGTCCGGAATGCCCGCCACGAGCACGCGCATGCGTGCTGTCGACCACGCCCGGTTTCAGACCAGTTCGGCGCGCGTGAAGGCCGCGACGACCGGGTAGCCCTTGCTTTCGATGTTCTCGCGGCCGCCTTCCTGGCGGTCGACCAGGATCAGGGCGAAGGCGACCTTGCCGCCCTCGTCCTCGATGGCCTGGATGGCTTTGAGGGTCGAGTCGCCGGTGGTGATGACGTCGTCCACGACCACGACCGGCTGCGCGGGGTCGAAGTTGCCCTCGATGCGCTTGCCGCGGCCGTGGCCCTTGGGTTCCTTGCGGACGTTGAAGGCCTGCAGGAGCTTGGCGTCGCCGGCCAGGCTGGAGGTCATCGCCACCGCCAGGGTGATCGGGTCCGCCCCCATGGTCAGGCCGCCGAGCGAGCCGATGGC
>CAYYJK010000289.1:2348-4983 GCA_964472185.1 uncultured Prosthecobacter sp. | reverse complement strand
GCCCCCTCCCGATGAAGCCCGCGCTCTCCCTCCTCATTCTGGTCGCCGGCGGCCTGGTGTATGTGCTCGGCAGCGCCAGCCTGTACACGGTCAGCGAAACCGAGCAGGTGATCATCACCCAGTTCGGCAAGCCCGTCGGCGAGACGGTCAGCGAGGCCGGACTGCACCTGAAGACGCCGTTCATCCAGAAGATCAACCGCTTCGACAAGCGCGTGCTCGAGTGGGACGGCCCGCCCGGCCGGATGCCCACCAAGGACAAGGTCTACATCGTGGTCGACAACTTCGCCCGCTGGCGCATCAGCGATCCGCGGCTGTTTTTCGAGAACCTGCGTGACGAGCGCAGCGCCCTGTCCCGGCTCAACGACATCCTGGGCAGCGAGACGCGCAACGTCATCGCCCGGCACGACTTCATCGAGGCCGTCCGCACCACGAAGGACCGCAAGGTGGCCCGCGAGATCAACGCCAGCGCGACCATCGCCGATGCGCGCATCGGCATCCTGCCGCCGATTGGCAAGGGCCGCAGCGAGCTCGAGAAGGAGATTTTCCAGAGCGCCGCGCCGAAGGTGAAGGGCTTCGGCATCGAGCTCATGGACGTCCGCTTCAAGCGCATCAACTACAACGAGTCGGTGAGCCAGACGATCTACCAGCGCATGATCAGCGAGCGCACCCAGATCGCCGAGCGCTACAAGTCGGAGGGCGCCGGCGAGGCCGCGAAGATCCTTGGCCAGCGCGAGCGCGACCTGAAGCAGATCGAGTCCGAGGCCTACCGCAAGGTTCAGGAGATCGAGGGCGGCGCCGACGCCAAGGCTACGGAGATCTACGCGAAGGCCTACGACGCTACGCCGCAGGCTCGCGAGCTCTTCGAGTTCCTGAAGACCATGGAGGCCTACAAGAAGATCCTGACGGCGGACACGAGCCTGGTGCTCAGCACCGACAGCGATCTGCTGCGCTATCTGAAGTCGCCGGACAAGCCGCCGGTTGCGGCGCCTGCGGGGGACGCGGTGCAGCGGCTGCCGTCGCTCCTTGATCTGGCCCAACCCCGCTGAGGCCGCATGCCCGTGCGCACCCGTCACTTCTGGGGCTGGCAGGCTCCGGTCCTTGACCAGGCCGTGGCCTTCCTGCGCGGTGACCGGCCGGCCGGCGCTGTTTGGGATCTTTCGGACCGGCTGCTGATCGTGCCGACCACCGAGGCCGGCCGCCGGCTCAAGGAGGCGCTGGCGCGGGCGGCCGCGCCGGCGGGCGTGCTGGTGCCCTGGGTCTGGACGCCCGAACAGGCCCTGCTGCCGGCGGCCGGTCGGCTGGCTGCGGCCTCGGCGCTGCAGGCGCAGATGGCCTGGCAGCGGGCCCTGCAGCAGGTGCCGCCCGAAGAGCTGCCGGCGCTGTTTCCGGCGCTGCCGGCGGAACGCGGCTGGCCGTGGCAGCAGGACACCGCGCGTCTGCTGGCCGAACTGAAGTCCCTGCTTGGTGCGGCGGGGCTGCGGTTCGCCGACCTGCCCGCCCGGATGCCGGGCGATGCGGCCCGCTGGCGCGATCTGGCGCGGCTTGAGGCGGCCTTCACGGACGCGCTGGAGCAGGCGGGCCTGGCCGACGCGCAGGCGCTCAAACTGGCGTGCGCCAGGGCTCCGCGGTTGCCAGAAGGGGTGCGGCGGGTACAGGTGCTGGCCGCGCCGGACCTGCCGCCGCTGTTCACACACTGGGCCGAAGCGTGCGAGCTCGATCTGACGGTGGCGGTGCATGCCCCGCCAGCCCTGGCCGACCGGTTTGACGCGCTCGGACGGCCGCTGCCCGAGTACTGGGGCGAGGATGCCGCGCAGGTGATTCCGCTGGCGGAGCCGTCCATTCATCTCTGCCGCGATGTCGGCCTGCAGTCGGACCGCGTGGTGGAGCTGCTGCGCGAGCTGGCGCCGCAGGCGCGTGTGGCGGTCGGCATGGGCGACCCTGAAGTCGGCGAGATGCTCGAGGAGAAACTGATGATCGAGGGTGTGCGGTTGTTCCAGCCGGGCGGCCTGGCCGTGCGCGAGGTCGGGCTCTGGCACATCCTGCAGCAGGTGCGGCAGCTGTCCGCCGGTTCATGGCGCCCCCTCGCCGCTTTGCTGCGGGTGCCGGAAGCCTGCGCGGCGCTGACCGGCGGGGCCCGCCAGTCCGGGGTGCTGAAAGCCGCGGACATTCTGGCGGCGGAGCACATGCCGGTCACTCTGGACCATGCCCTGGAACTGCTGGAGCGGGCTCAGCTCGGCGCCTCCCAGGCAACGCTGCGGCAGGCCCTGGAGACGGCGCGGCAATGGCTGCGCGACCTGCGCTCCCGGCCGTTGGACGAATTCGCGCGGGCGCTGCTGCTGCGCCTGTACGGCGACCGCGAATTCGCGGCGGAGGCGCCGGACGACCAGCTGACCACGGCCTTGGGCGAGGCTTGGCTGCAGATTTGCGGGGAGATCGGCGCCGAGCTGGCGCGCTTCGGCCTGCGACCGCAGCCGGACGAGGCCTTGGCGTGGTCGCTGCATGCGCTCGAAACCGTCAGCCTGTCCGAACCCCGGGGCGAAGTCGACCTGGTGCTGCAGGGCTGGCTTGAACTGCTCTGGGAATCGGCGCCCAACCTGATTGTCGCCGGCTTGAACGAGGAATACGTCCCCGGCAT
>CAYYJK010000289.1:0-2248 GCA_964472185.1 uncultured Prosthecobacter sp. | reverse complement strand
CCCCTCGCGCATCCGCTCCTACCTGCAGTGCCCCTTCCGCGACTACCTGAGCAGTGAACTGCGCATGCGGGCCGTCGATCCGGCCAAGCGCGAACTGGCGGCCGTCGAGTTTGGCAACCTGGCCCATCACGCTTTCCAGCAGCTGGCCCAGGAGCCCGCCCTGGACGGCGCTGCGGATGCGGACACCCTGGCGGATTTTCTGATCCAGGCGGCGCTCGGGCGGGCGGAGCAGCTCTATGGCCGCCGGCCGGCGCCGCTGATCCAGCTGCAGCTGGAAAGCCTGAAGCAGCGCCTGCGCCACGCCGCCGAGACGGAGGCGGAGCAGCGCCGGCTGGGCTGGCGCATTTACCGGGCGGAGTGGCGGTTGGGCGGAGCCGGGGACGAACAGCCTCTGGTGATCGCCGGCCTGCCGCTGCGCTGTACGATCGACCGCGTGGACCGCCATGAGGTCACCGGCCGGCTGCGCGTGCTGGATTTCAAAACCTCGGACAAGGCGTCCGAACCGCGGGCCGTGCACGCCCTGAAAGTGAGCGGCCGGCGCCAGGTCGCCGAGGTGGAGCAGTGGAAGAGGTTTGTGCTGGCGGACGGCTCCGGCTACCTGTGGCAGGATCTGCAGCTGCCGCTCTATGCCGCCGCCCTGGCGCATCGCGGTTTGAAGCCGGACGAGCTCGGCTATTTCACCCTGCCCAAGAGCGTGCAGGACACCAAGATCCTGCTGTGGGAGGACTTTGACGACGAGTGGCTTGAGCAGGCGCTGGCCTGCGCGGCCGAGGTCGTACGCCGGCTGCAGGAGGGTCGGTTCTGGCCGCCTGCCGACAAGGCCCGCAACGGCGATTTCGAGGCGCTTTTTCTCGGCGATGTGCGGGCGGCGGTGGCGGTCTGAGCCGCCGCGGGAGGCCGGGCAGGCTTCCCGCGTCTTCGCCTCCGGTCAGATCAGCATCAGCGCCGGGTTTTCCAGCAGCTTGCGCATCTCGGCCAGGAAGGTCGCGGCCACCGCGCCGTCGACCACGCGGTGGTCGCCGCTGAGGCCGACCCACATGCGCTGGCCGGCGACGATCTGGCCCTTGTCGTTGACCACGGGGGTGGTGCGGATCGAGCCGATGGCCACAATCGCGGCCTGGGGCGGGTTGATGATGGCGGCGAACTGGTCGATGCCGTAGGCGCCCAGGTTGGAGACGGTGATCGTGCCGCCGGCGAAGTCGTCGGGGCTGAGCTTCTTGCTCTTCGCCTTGCCGGCGAGGTCCTTGACGCTCTGGCTGATTTCCAGCAGGGTTTTCTGTTCCGCCTGCTTGATGACCGGGGTGACCAGGCCGTCGTCGATGGCGATGGCGACGCTCAGGCCGACCGACTTGAACTTCACGATGGCGTCGCCGTCCCAGGCGGCGTTGATCGCCGGCTGGGCCTTGGCGGCGCAGATGACGGCCTTGAGGATGAAGTCGTTGACCGTGTACTTGTTGCCGCCGGTCTTTTCGTTGCTGGCGTTCAGATGCGCGCGGAACTCCATGAGCGGCGCGGCGTCGACCTCCATCTGCAGGTAGAAGTGCGGGATCTGCGTCTTCGAGGCGAGCAGGCGCTCGGCGATGATGTTGCGCATTGAGCTGGTCGGCACGCGCTCGTCTTCCGGGCCGTAGCTCGGGCGGATGGCGGGTGTGGCCGGTCCGCGGGCGGCGCCGGCGCCGCCGGCCGGGGCGTTTTCAACGTCGGCGCGGACGATGCGTCCGCCCGGGCCGCTGCCCTGCAGGCGGGAGAGATCGATGCCGAGCTCCTCGGCGACCTTGCGGGCCAGCGGGCTGGCCTTGACGCGGGCGTTGCCGGCGGCGACGCCGCGGCGGGTCGGCTGCGGCGCGCTCGGCAGGCGCGGACCCGCAGCGGCCGCCTGGCGGCCCGCGGCGGGTTTGTCGGCCTTGGGCGCCGCCACCGGCACCGCTGCGGCCTGGGCCTTGGCGATGATCTCGTCCAGGTTGGCCGGCACGGCCTCGCCTTCCTCCAGCACGACGGCCAGGGGGGCGTTCAGCGGCGCCTTGTCGCCGGCCTTGACCAGAATCTTGTGGATCGTGCCCTCGAAGAAGCAGGGCATCTCCATGGTGGCCTTGTCGGTTTCCACGTCGGCAATGGCCTGTCCGGTGGTGACCTTGTCGCCCTCCTTGACCGTCCATTTGGCGAGGGTCCCCTCGGTCATGGTGTCACTCAGCTTGGGCATTTCGATGATTTTCGGCATGGCGGAAAGAGGCGGGTGAGAGAGGTGGGG
>CAYYJK010000288.1:3717-4986 GCA_964472185.1 uncultured Prosthecobacter sp. | reverse complement strand
TGGTCGGGCTGGCGGGATTCGAACCCACGACCTCTTCGTCCCGAACGAAGCGCTCTACCAGGCTGAGCCACAGCCCGCTTGTGCCGTTGCCGGCGGATGCGGTGTCCTGCGGCGGACCGCAGGCGGGAGCGATCCCTACCACCTCGCGCCGCGGTTGCAAGCTGAAGTTGCAGGCTTTCCGCCGGAAGTTTCCCGAACCCGCCCCGCAGCCCGGCCGCAAGGCGGCGGCGCGGGCGCCGTAGATGAGGCATGCGCCTCCTCCCCGCCCTCGGCCTGCTGGCCGGCCTGCTCACCGCCCACGCCGCCGACATCCCGCCGCTGCGCGGCCTCAGCCGCACCGACCTGCTCGAGTACCGCGACGCCAACGGCGCGCTGAAGCGGGCGGCGACGCCCGCCGAATGGCAGGCGCGCCGGCGCGAGGCGGTCGCCGGCTTTGAACGCGTCGCCGGACCGCTGCCGGGCGACGCCATGCGCTGCGCCCTCGAGCCGCAGACGCTCGAGGAGGCCGACTGCGGCAGCTACGTGCGCCGGCTGGTGCGCTACCAGTCCTCGCCCGGCGGCTGGGTGCCGGCCTACCTGTGCATCCCGAAGGCGGCGCTGAACGGCCGGCCGGCACCGGCGGTGCTCTGCCTGCACCCGACCGAGAACCGCATCGGCCACCAGGTCGTGGTCGGCCTGGGCGGCAAACCCAACCGCCAGTACGCCGCCGAACTGGCCGAACGCGGCTACGTGACGCTGTCGCCCAGCTACCCGCTGCTGGCGCAGTACCAGCCCGACCTGAAGGCGCTCGGCTTCCGGAGCGGCACGATGAAGGCGGTCTGGGACAACGTGCGCGGGCTCGACTACCTGGAAACCCTGCCCTTCGTGCGCCGGGAGGCCGGCTTCGCCGCCATCGGCCACTCGCTCGGCGGCCACAACAGCATCTTCACCGCCGTGTTCGAGCCGCGGCTGAAGGCGGTGGTGTCGAGCTGCGGTTTCGACTCGGTGCTCGACTACAAGGACGGCAACCTGCAGGGCTGGGTGCAGGAGCGCTACATGCTGCGCATGGGCGACTACCTGGGCCGCAACGCCGAGGTGCCCTTCGACTACCACGAGCTGGTCGCCGCCCTGGCGCCGCGCGCCTTCTTCGTCAACGCGCCGCTGCACGACAGCAACTTCAAGTGGGACAGCGTCGACCGCATCGCCGCCGCGGCCAAGGCGGTGTACGCCCTGCACGGCGCCGCCGACCGGATCCAGGTGCGGCATCCGGACTGCGACCACGACTTCCCC
>CAYYJK010000288.1:0-3617 GCA_964472185.1 uncultured Prosthecobacter sp. | reverse complement strand
AGGCGGGCCGCGGCGAGTTCAGCGACTTCCCGACCTGGCCGGTGAGCAAGGAGCTGCCCAACGACGTCTTCACCTTCGCCCGCCTGCGCTACAACTCCGAAGGCGCCGGCTGGGGCCGGCGGCGCAGCCGCGGCGGCAAGTGGGCCACCGACTACCCGGACGCCGACCTGAACTTCAGCTACCGCCTGCAGCAGCTCACCTCCCTGCAGGTCAACCCGAAGGGCGCCATCGTCGACATCGACGCCGAGCAGCTGCGCCACTACCCCTTCGTCTACCTGATCGAGCCGGGCGGCATCAGCCTGAGCGACGAGCAGGCGAAGGTGCTGCGCGAGTACCTGCTCAACGGCGGCTTCATCCTGGTCGACGATTTCTGGGGCGACGAGGAATGGCAGGTGTTCCACGCGGCGCTGAAGCAGATTTTCCCGGACCGCGAGCCGGTCGAGCTGCCGGTGGAGCACGAGATCTTCCGCATGGTGTTTCCGCTGAAGGTGAAGCCGCAGATCCCGAGCGTCGGCCACGCCATGGCCGGGCGCAGCCGCGGCATCACCTTCGAGTGGGACAAGCCGGGCTCGGAGACGCCGCACTACCGCGCGGTGTACGACGACCAGAAGCGCATCGTCATGATGATCTGCCACAACACCGACCTCGGCGACGGCTGGGAGGAGGAGGGCACCGACCCCTGGTACTTCCGCGAGTTTTCCGAGAAGTACGCCTACCCGCTGGGCATCAACATCCTGTTCTACGCGCTGACGCACTGACCGTTCATGGAGACCCCACCCGCCACTGCGGAAGCAGCCTTCAATCCTTACGCACCGCCGGCCGCCGACCTCGGGACGGCCGCCGCGCGAATGGAGCACCCGGAAGCCTCGCTGGGGAAGCGCTTCCTCAACTTCGTGATCGACCGGGTGGCGATCATGCTGCTGGTGACCGGTGTCCTGCTGCCGTGGGGGATCTTCCAAGCCCAGGGTGACCTGCGCGCGGCGCTGGCCTGGACCCGGGGGCTGTCCACCGTCGAGGGGCTGCTGGTGTCGAGCCTGGCCACCTGCGCCTACTACGCGCTGTTCGAGGGCCACTGGGGCCGCACGCCGGGCAAGTGGCTCACCGGCACGCGGGTGCTGACGCTGGACGGCGGCCATCCGGGCTGGCCGGCGATCCTGCGCCGCAGCGCCGCGCGGCTGGTGCCCTTGGATCCGCTCTCCTTCCTCGGCTCCACCGGCTGGCACGACGCCTGGTCCGGCACCCAGGTGGTCGACCTGCGCAAGACGGGCGGGACCCGGCTGTCGCCCGCGCTGCGCCGGCTTTACCGCTGAGGCCCGGCATCCACTGATAGCTTGGCAGCGCTCGCGCTGTTTGGTACACCGCCGCCATGCACGACTCCGCCGCTCCCGCCGCCGCCGTCCCGGAAGCCCCCTCCGAAGCCGAGGCGATCCGCCTGCTCGCCGGCGCCCGCCAGCGCCTGTTCGCCGAGGTCGGCAAGGTCATCGTCGGCCAGCAGGAGGTGGTCGACCAGATGCTCGTCGCCCTGCTCGCCGGCGGCCACTGCCTGATCACCGGCGCGCCCGGCCTGGCCAAGACGCTGCTGGTGAAGACGGTGGCCGACGTCTTCGACCTGAGCTTCCACCGCCTGCAGTTCACGCCCGACCTGATGCCCTCGGACATCACCGGCACGGAGATCCTCGAGGACAGCCCGCAGGGCCGGCGCATGGTGTTCAACCGCGGCCCGGTGTTTGCCCACATGATCCTGGCCGACGAGATCAACCGCACGCCGCCGAAGACCCAGGCCGCGCTGCTGGAGGCGATGCAGGAGCACCAGGTCACCGTCGCCGGCAAGACCCTGGCGCTGCCCGAGCCGTTCTTCGTGCTGGCGACGCAGAACCCGATCGAGATGGAGGGCACCTACCCCCTGCCCGAGGCCCAGCTCGACCGCTTCATGCTCAACATCGTCATCGACTACCTGAGCGAGGACGACGAGGTGGCGGTGGTGACGCGCACCACCGGCGGCCGCAAGGAGCCGGTGCAGCGGCTGTTCACCGGCGCGCAGCTGCAGGCCTTCCAGGCCCTGGTGCGCAAGGTGCCGGTGGCCGAGGACGTCGCCCGCTGCGCCGTGCGCCTGGCCGCCGCCTCGCGGCCGAACCGCCCCGGCGCGCCGGACTTCGTCAACGAGTGGGTGAGCTGGGGCGCCGGCACGCGCGCCAGCCAAAACCTCGTCCTCGGCGGCAAGGTGCGCGCCCTGCTGCAGGGCCGCGCCCACGTCACCCTTGACGACCTGCGCGCCCTGGCGCTGCCGGTGCTGCGCCACCGCATCCTGATCAACTACCGCGCCGAAGCCGAAGGCGTCACCGTCGAGAAAGTGATCGCGAAGCTGCTGGAGACGGTGAAGGGGTGAGACGCACACGGGTTGCCGGCGCCGCGGCGGGTGTGCCCCGGGGGGCCAAGCGGCGGACGCCCGGCAGGGCGTCCCTACCGGCGTCCCTACCGGCGGCCGAACTGGCATTTGCGCGAGATGGATGACATGCCGGGGGCTGGCGGAACGTTCTGTGCTGCGAGCCGCCTGCTGAAGCCGATGTCCGCGTCCTGAAGCCCATGCCCGCCTCCCTCGATCTTGCCGCCCTGGCCCGCATCCGCTCGCTCGAACTGCGCGCGAAGGGGGTGGTCGAAGGGCTGTGGCGCGGCCTGCACCGCAGTCCCTACCACGGGTTCTCGGTCGAGTTCTCCGAGTACCGCGCCTACGTCCAGGGCGACGACCCGCGCCACCTCGACTGGAAGGTGCTGGCGCGCAGCGACCGCAGCTTCATCAAGAAGTTCGAGGACGAGACCAACCTGCGCTGCCAACTCGTCGTCGACCACAGCCGGTCGATGCAGTTCGGCACCGGGCCGTTCACCAAGGCGGCCTACGCCGCCACCCTGGCGGCCACGCTCGGGCTGTTCCTGATGCAGCAGGGCGACGCCGTCGGCGTCACCACCTTCGGCCAGGGCCTGCAGGAGCACCTGCCGGCGCGCAACCGGCCGGGCCACCTGCGGCGGCTGATGCTCGAGCTGGAAAAACCCGCGCCGCCCGGCGCCACCGCCCTGGACCTGAGCGTGCGCCAGCTCGCCGACCTGCTGCGCAAGCGCGGCCTCATCTGCCTGGTCTCCGACCTGCTGGCACCGCTGGAGCGGCTCGAACTCCAGCTCGGCCTGCTCGGTGCCATGGGCCACGACGTCGTGCTCTTCCATGTCCTCGACCGCGCCGAGATCGACTTCCGCTTCGACCGGGCCGCGCACTTCCGCGACCTCGAAAGCGGCGCGGAGTGCTTCGTCGATCCGCAGGCCGCGCGCGCCCGCTACCTGGAACGCCTGCAGGCCCACCGCGACGCCGTCCGCGCGCTCTGCGAACGCCAGGGCATCGAGTACCACTGGGCGCCGAGCGACACGCCGCTCGACCAGGTGCTCTTCGAATTCCTGTCGAAGCGCCGGCGCAAGAAGGGAGGCGGCGTGCGCGCATGACCTGGCTGTTCCCGCTCTACCTGCTCGGCGCGGCGGCCGTCGTCGCGCCGATCCTGCTGCACCTGCGCCGCAAGCCGCCGCAGGAGCGGGTCGAGTTCAGCTCGCTGATGTTTCTGGAGGCGCAGACGCCG
>CAYYJK010000287.1:0-5005 GCA_964472185.1 uncultured Prosthecobacter sp. | reverse complement strand
GACCAGGGCGACCGCACGCTCGCCAAGCAGCCCAAATTCACCCTCAAGGCCTGGCGCGACGCCTTGAAGCACTTCGACGCCGCGCTGAAGACCGATCCCGGCAACCGGGCCATGCAGGAGAACCGCGAGTTCGTGCAGAAGCGGCTGGACCAGCTCCAGCAGCAGCTGGATGCCCAGGAGCAGAAGGGCAAGCAGGGCAAAAAGGGGGAGAAGGGCCAGAAAGGTCAGAAGGGGCAGAAAGGCGAGGAAGGGGAGGGCGAAGGCGATCCTGAGGAGCAGGGTGAGGGCGAGAACGGCGAGGACCGCAGCCGCAAGGAAAGTCTCGGCAAGGGCGAGGGCGAACCGAAGGAGCAGCCGCTGCCCGAGGGCCAGCTGCAGGCCGGCAAGGAAGGCGAGGCGAACGAGTCCAAAGGCGAACCGAAGGAGCAGGCGCAGTCCGCCGACGACGCTCAGCAGGACGCGACCGGATTCAGCCGCAACGAAGCCCGGGCCTTCCTGCGCACCTACGCCGACGACCAGAAAAAAGCCCAGCTGGTGCGGCCGCGCGATCCGGCGGTCAAAGGCAAGGACTGGTAGCGCAACACAATCATGAGCGAGCGAACGATGAAGGCCGGGCAAGGCCGCAGGGCGGGAAGGACGAGCTGGCTGCTGCTGGCGGTGTGGCTGTTGGCGGCCGCGGCGCAGGCGGCCACGGTGCGCGCCCAGGTGCAGCCCGCCAAGGCCCGTCCCAACCAGATGGTCACCTACACCATCACCGTCCAGGACGGCCAGGTGGACAACCTTCCCAACCTGCGCCTGCCGCTGCAGATCGGCCAGGCGTCCGAAGTGTCCACGGCCCGCCAGTTCAGCCTCATCAACGGCCGCCAGTCGCAGACCATGCGCCTGAGCTGGGGCGTGGTCGCCTCGGAGCCCGGCGAGTTTGTCATCCCGCCCCAGGAGGTGCAGGTCAACGGCGAGGTGGTGAGCACCAACGAGGTCCAGCTCGTCGTTGAGCAGGGCGGCGGTCCGGCGGCTGCCGCGGCTGGTGAGGACGGCAACGCGCCGATCCTGCAGATCGAACTGGGCAAGAAAGAGATTTACCAGGGCGAGGTGATGCCGGTGACCTGCAGCCTGTACGTGCCGCGCCAGACGCCGCTGCGCCGCCTCGGCCTCATCGACATCGAAAAAAGCGACTTCGCCATCGCGCGGTTTCCGCAGCAGAGCGAGCAGACCATGACGGTCATCGACGGCGTTGGGTACATCGTGTTGACCTTCCGCAGCACGCTGTCCTCCCTGCGCACCGGGGAACTCAAAGTCGGGCCCGCGTCCATGGAGATTCTGGTCGAGGTGCCATCGGAGGCCGAGCAGCGGCGGCCGAACCTGTTCCCGCCCGGATTCCCTTCCGGTTTCTTTGGCGTGCCCAGCGAGCCGCGCAAGGTGGTGGTCAAAAGCCAGCAGGTCAGCCTCACCGTGCTGCCGCTGCCGGCGGAAGGCCGGCCGCCCGGCTTCACCGGGGCGGTGGGCGATTTCGCCCTCAGCGCCACGGCCTCGCCCACCGAACTCACCGTCGGCGATCCGGTCGCCGTGGAACTGATGATCGAGGGCACGGGCAATTTCGACGCCCTGACCACGCCGGCGCTGACCGCGCCCGGCGGCTGGAAATCCTATCCCGCCAAACGCTACAACATCGAGGGACAGCTCGACCAGAACCAGACACCCACGCTGGAGCGCAAGATCGGCTATTCCCAGGTGTTCATTCCCGAGGCGGTGCACGCCGCGCTGCCGGCCTTTGAAACCAGCTTTTTCAGCCCGGCCCAGAAGCAGTATGTCACCCTGCGCACCGAGCCCATCCCGCTGAACATGAAGCCGGCGCCGGTCGCCGCGACCGGCCCCGCTGCGGCCTCCGCAGGGGCCGTGGAACTGGCGCCGCCGCCGGCGGTCGATCCGCAGGCCGACATCACCGACATCGTCATGCATGCGCCCGCGCAGGCACACTGGCTGGCGGCCGGCGGCGCGCCCTGGTCGCAGCGCCGGGATTTCTGGGCCTTGCAGGCCGTGCCCGTGGCGCTGCTGCTGCTGGCGGTCGCGTTCGCGGCCGGCCGCCGTCGGCGCGAGGCTTTGCAGGCGGGCCGGGCCGGGGAACTGCGTGCCGCCTGGGCGGCGGTTGGCGAGGCCGGAGCGGATGACGCGGAGTTCCTGCGGCGTTCGGCGCAGCTCATTCAGACGGCCCAGGGCGCGGAGCCGGTGCGGGACGCCGAACTGCAGGCCATCCTCGATCGCTACCAGGCCAGCAATTTTACCGCCGGTCCGGCCCGGCCGCTGACGGCCCAGGAACGCCGCAGCATTCAGCAGACCCTCGCCCGTCTGTTCAAGCAGGCGCTGACCCGGGTCGCCCTGCTCAGTCTGCTGCTGCTGCCGGCCCTGGCCGGCGCCCAGACCCCGGCCGCACCGGACTCCGCTGACCAGGTTTATCGCGAGGCGGTCGCCGAGCTGGGCAAGGGCAACTTCACCCGCGCCCAGTACTTGGCGGAGTCGCTCACCAAGCGCCGGCCGCCGCAGCTCAGCCCAGAGGTCTTCGAACTGATCGGCCACGCCCGCTACCGTCAGGACGACCCCGGGCGCGCCGCGCTGTGGTATCAGCGGGCCGCCCTGGTCGACGGCCGTTCGCCGGAACTGCGCCAGAACCTCCGCCACCTGCACGAGCGGCTGCGGTTCCTGTCGTTTGATCGCGATGACACCCTGGCGCAGTGGAGCTGCCGGCTGACCGCCAACGAGTGGACGCTGCTGGCGGCAGCGGGGTTCTGGCTGGTGCTGCTGTCCGTCGCCTGGCGGGTTTGGAGCCGCCGGCGCCGGGCCTTCTGGCCGGTGCTGATCTCCCTGCTCGGCCTGCTGCTGGCGGTGCCCGCCACCACCTTGGCCGTCCTGCGGCCCAGCGCGCAGCAGCGGGTGCGCGCCATGGTGGTGGTCACCCTGCCGGAGGTGCGCGCCTACACGGCGCCGACGGTGACGGCAGGTACGGTCATTGACCTGCCGCCGGGCAGCCAGGTGCGGGTTCTGGAAACGCGCGGCGCCTGGCTGTATGTGGAGATTCCCGAGCGGCCGGAATCCCTGCGCGGCTGGGTTGAGGCCGCCGCGACCGCCCCCCTGTGGCCCTGGGAGGAGGCGCTGCTGCCCTGAGGCAAGATCCCCGCTTGCCGGCGGGAATAGTTTGCGCGCGGCCGACTCTCACCTGAGTTCCTGACCGCCCACCTTCCATCCATGAAACTGACCGCCCTGCTCACGTTCGCCCTGACCAGCCTCTTCCTGTCGAGTTGCGCCTGCTGCCGTCCGGCGCCGAAGCCGGCCGCCGGCTGTGCCGCCTGCAAGGAGGGCAACTGCGACCTGCCGAAACGCTGAGTCCGCGGCCCCTGCCGCCATTCCAAGACCGCCTGCGCGCCGTGGAATTCGATCACCTGGTCCAAGAGCATTACCAAGGCCTGTATCGCTTCGCCCTGAGTCTGACCCAGCGCGAGGCCGATGCGGCCGACCTGACCCAGCAGACGTTTCTGCGCTGGGCCACCCGCGGCTTTCAGCTGCGCGACCGCAGCAAGGCGAAGACCTGGCTGTTCACGACCCTGTATCGCGAATTCCTCTCCGGCCACCGCCGCGGCCGCCGCTACCCGCACGTGGAGCTTGCCGATGCGGAGCCGGATCTGCCGGCCGTTGAGCCCCGCACGGTCGATTCCATGGACGGCCAGGCGGTGCTGGAGGCGCTGCAGCAGCTCGATGAAACCTTCCGTGCGCCGCTGATGCTTTTTTACCTCCAGCAGCACAGCTACCAGGAGATCGCCGCCATCCTCGCCATCCCCATCGGCACCGTCATGTCCCGCCTGTCCCGCGGCAAGGCGCAGCTCCGCCAGAAGTTGACGGAGGACGGCGCCGCGGCTCCGGCCGACACCGCCCAAGTCATCCCCTTTGAACCCCACCGCACCTCACGCCATGGATGATGCTGAACTCCAGCTCCGTCTCAGCGCCTGCCGTCCCGGAGGCCGGGACGCCGAAGACCCGCTGCTGCGGGAAGCCCTGGAACAGTTGCCGCACCGGCCGCAGCTCGCCGACTGGTTTGAGCGCGAGCAGGCTTTCGATGCCGCCGTCGCCGCCCAGCTCGGCCGCGTGCCGGTGCCGGAGCGCCTGCAGGCGGAAATCCTGGCCGCCGCCCACGTCACCACCGCCCTGCCGCGCTGGCAGCGTCTGCCCTGGCTGGCGACGGCTGCGGCCGTCGTCCTGGCCGCCGTGCTGTCCGTCATTTTCATCGGCCCGGCTGAAGAGGTCAGCCTGGCCCAGTTGGAAACCGACATCGTCGGCCTGTTCGACCGCATGCAGGCTGACGGTTACGGCCTGGAGCAGGTATCGGGTGAGCTCACCCAGGTCAGCGCCTGGCTCGGCGCCCAGGGCGCGCCCTGTCCCTACGTCATCCAGCCGGGCACCAAAACCGCGCGCCCGCTGGGCTGCCGCCTGGTGACCTGGCGCGGCCGGACGGTGACCATGGTCTGCTTTGCCCGCGGCGACCAGCAGGCGCACCTGTTCGTCGTCGAACGCGATTCCGTGCGCGATCTGCCGGGCAAGGCCGCCACCTGCGAGGTGCAGCGCGTGGAGGACTATCCCGTCGCCGTGTGGTCCTGCCGCAAGTACGTCTACCTGCTGGTCGGCGACAGCCCGCAAACCCGGCTGGACGATTTCCTCTAGCCGCGCGGGCCTCAGATTTCGAAGGACACCGGTTCGCGGCCCTTTTCCCGGTCGAGCACGTCGCCCAGGGTCGTGCCGGTCAGCCAGTCGTTGACGTCGCTGCGCAGTTCGGCAAACACCTGGCCAAGCCCGCAGCCGCCCGGGACGCCGCATTCGCAGGCCGAGCCGGGCTTGCCCACCGAACCGGCGCAGGGGATGGGTTCGAACGGTCCGTCAATCAGCTGGACGATCTCGCCCAGGCTGATCTTCAGCGGCGTTCTCTGGAACTGATAGCCGCCGCCGACCCCGCGTTTGCTGCGCA
>CAYYJK010000286.1:0-5028 GCA_964472185.1 uncultured Prosthecobacter sp. | reverse complement strand
AGATCCTGGGTTTCCGGGGGCAGGGCGGCCAGCGTGGCGAGCACCGCGTGCAGAAACGGCTGGTCGGAGCCCGAGGACCCCCGGCTGATCAGGGTGCAGGCATTGTTGGCGGGGTAGAGGTCGCCGTAACCGCCGACGCCGTTGCCGCCCGGGTCGTAGTCCTGGTGCTCGGGGTAGATGAACAGGTTGTTGCTCAGATACTGCCGGGCCAGGAAGTGCAGGCCTTTCGGGTCCATCTGATACAGCCGCGGCAGGCTGCCGCCGGCGGTCGCCGGTGCGGCCATCGAGCAGTTGCCGACCACCGGCTGCGGGCGCAGCAGCACCGCCGGTCCTTGCACCGGCCCGCTTTGGGCGTCGGGACGGAAGCTCTGCAGCTGCGGGTACTGCGCCGTGTTCAGCGGCGAGTGCTGGCCGTCCCGGTTTTCGTAGGTGAGGGCCCCCAGGCCGGCGGCCCGGCCGTCCGCATGCCAGGCGTTGAGCAGGCGCCCGACTTCGTCGTCGCGGGTCGTGACTTGGGCGGCCGCCGCCGCGGTGAAGCACAGGAGCACGGCCAAGCCGCACAGGTGCCGGGGGATGCCGAGAGGGGACAGACTCACCGCCGCCCAGCATCCCGCCCCGCGGCCTTCTGTCAACGTGCGGCCCGCGGCGCGTGGAAATGTCTTGCCGCCGCCCCGGGCCGTTCCGTAAACCTGCGGGATGAACCGCCGTCGTTTTCTCCAAGCCCTGCCGGCCGGACTGGCGCTGCCGCAGGCCCTGCGCGCCGCCCCGGCCACACGGGTGATCGACACGCACACGCACTTTTACGATCCGACCCGGCCGCAGGGCGTGCCCTGGCCGGGCCAGGGCACGCGGTTGTACCGCAAGGTGATGCCGGCCGATTGGCTGGCCCTGGCCGCTCCGCTGGGGGTGCGCGAGACGGTGATCGTGGAAGCCAGCCCCTGGGTCGAGGACAACCATTGGATTCTGGATCTGGCGGCTCGGGAAAAGTGCATCGTCGGCTTTGTCGGCAACCTCGACCCCACCGATCCGCAGTTTGCGGTGCATCTGAAGCGGTTCGCCGCCAATCCGGTCTTCCGCGGCATCCGCTGGCGCGGGGACCTGGTGCGGGTCGACGCCGGCCGGGATCACATCCGCCAGGCCGCCCGGGCCCTGGCGGAGCACGGCCTCGAGCTGGATCTCAACGGCCCGCCCGCGATGCTGCCCCATGCCGCCAAACTGGCGGCCGATCTGCCTGACCTGCGGATCGTCATCAACCATCTCGGCGCCCCCGGCGATCCCCGCGCCCTGAAGCCGGAATGGGCCGGGCTCATCCGCGAGGCGGCGCGCCAGCCGAACGTGTTCATGAAGGTGTCCGCCCTGGTGGAGCAGGTTCCCGGAGCCGAGGGCGCCGCGCCGCGCGAGGTCGACTACTACCTGCCGATTCTCGACCACCTGTGGGAGTGCTTCGGTCCCGACCGCCTGATCTACGGCAGCAACTGGCCGGTTTCGGACCGCGGCGCGCCTTACGACGCGGTGTTCCGGCTGGTGGCCGAGTACTTCGGCGGCAAGGGCCGCGAGGCTGCGGAGAAGTACTTCTGGCGCAACTCCCGGACGGTGTACCGCTGGGTGGAGCGCGCCTAACGACCGCGCATTTCGGCAGCAACTTCCGCGGACCCGCGCCGTTTCATGCGCGAATCCCAGGCGTCTGCCATGAACATCCTTCCCTGCTCCCTCGGCGTGCTGCTGCTGGCCGCTCTGCCGCTTGCGGCCCAGACCGTCTCCCCGGACGGCAACCGCAACTTCCGGCTCTGGCAGGACAGCCAGGGGCGCCAGGTCGAGGCGACCTTCCGCGGCGTCGAGAACGGCCGGGTGTACCTGCAGACGCGCGACGGCCGGATGTTCGAGTTTCCCCTCGACCAGCTCGCGCCGGCCGACCGCGAGCTGGCGCAGACCCTCAAGCCGGAGGGGCTCGGCATCCAGAAAAACACGGGCCTGGCCCAGGCGGCGGCGATCATCGACAAGGGCGTGCTCCTGGGGTTGGAGAAGGCGGGGCAGCAGCCCAACGCCCTGGCCAGCGACGAGCAGTTCGTCCGGCGCGTCCACCTCGATCTGGTCGGCCGCATTCCCACCCGCGAGGAGACGCTGGCCTTTCTCAACAACCCCAGCGCCGCCAAGCGCGCCGAACTCATCGACACGTTGGTCAACGACGACGGCTTCGTCTCGCGCCTGTACAACTACTTCGCGGACATGCTGCGCATCGCCGACGACGCGCAGAAGGCCAAGTTCTTCACCTATCAGGAGTGGCTCAAGCAGCAGATCGCCGCCAACCGGCCTTGGAACGAGGTGGTGCGCGACATGCTGGCCGCCGACGGCAAGCTGCTCGACAACGGCGCCGCCGGCTACCTGCTGCGCGACCGCGGCATGCGCCTCGACAACCTCAGCCTGACGCTGTCCACCTTTCTCGGCGCCAATGTCGCCTGCGCGCAGTGCCACGACCACCCCTTCGCCGACTGGACCCAGCGGCAGTTCTACCAGATGGCGGCGTTTTTCGGCGCCTCCGACACCTACCAGCGCGGCATGGGCCGCGGCCTGCTGCGCGGACTGCGCGACGAGCTGAGCCAGCCGCAGTTCCAGCAGGCGCGCCGGCTGCTCGACATCAACTCGCTGGCCATCCAGGACGGCGAGACCAACGACCAGACGCTGCCGGAAGACTACAAGTACAAGGACGGCAAGCCCGGTGACCCGGTGGCGCCGAGCCTGATCAGCTGGAGCCGGGAGGACCGCCGCCTGCGCTGCTACCAGGACGCCGAGGCGGCGCTCAAGCAGGCGGACGACGACCGGGCGCTGCGCGAGATTTTTGCCCGATGGATGACCAGCCCGGACAATCCGCGCTTTGCCATGACCCTGGCCAACCGGCTCTGGCAGCTGGTCTTTGGCGTGGGCCTGAAGGAGCCGGTCAACGACTTGGACGATCCCAACGCCGCCAGCAATCCGGCGCTGCTGCGCCACCTCGCCAACGAGATGGTGCGCCTTAAATTTGACCTGCGCGCCTTCATGCGCCTGCTCTGCAACACGCAGACCTACCAGCGCGAGGCTTACACCCGCGAACTGGCGCTGGGCGAACCCTACCATTTTCCGGGGCCCGTGCTGCGTCGCATGACCGCCGAGCAGGCTTGGGATTCCTGCGTGACGCTGGCCATCGGCGACAAGGTCGACGGCTTCAAGCTCAAGCGGGCCGAGCCCTATCGCGAGGTCATGGCGCTCAGCGTCAGCGAAGTCACGCCGGAGCTCATCAAGCAGAAGGTGGCCGACATGCAGGGCATGCGCCGCAAGGCCGAGGGGCTGCTGGGCAAGGCCAAGGCGGGCAAAAAGAACCGCCGGGCGCGGCCGCCGGCGGCGATGGCGGGCGAGGAGGGTGAGTTCAACCGTCCGGAGTCGCTGGAGGGGCTGGTGCTCGCCCGCGCCTCCGAGCTCCGCCAGCCGGAACGGGACGATCATTTCCTGCGCATGTTCGGCCAGAGCGACCGGCAGATCGCCGACAGCAACAGCATGGAAGGCAGCGTGCCGCAGGTGCTCATGCTGATGAACGGCGAGGCGCAGCAGGTGCTGGCCAATCCGCGTTCGCTTGTGCTGTCGACGGCGCTGGAGCAGGCGCAGCCGGCCGGCCAGGTCGAGTCGCTCTACCTCAGTTTCCTGTCGCGACGGCCGACGGCCGAGGAGCGTGCCGCCGCCGAGGCGGCGCTGCGCGACGGCCTCACGCCGGCCGACCTGACCTGGGTGCTGTTCAATGCGCGCGAGTTCGTCTTTGTGCAGTGACCGTCTGTTCCCCGCTTCTGAAAGCCATGAATGCCGCCCCGTTTCGCTCGTTGGACGTGATGTCGCGCCGGATCTTTGCCGAGCGCCTGGCCCAGGCCACCCTGGGCGTGACCCTGCTGCCCCATCTGGTCCGGGCGCAGGCCGCTGCGGATTCCAAGACCCTGCCGGGTTTCGGCAAGGCCCGGAACGTCATCTGGCTGCAGATGATCGGCGGGATGTCGCACCTCGACACCCTGGATCCCAAGACGGGGGACAGCCGCGGGCCGCGCGAGCCGGTCCCGACCAAGGCCGGCTACCAGCTCGGCGGCTACCTGCCGACCCTGGCCAGCAACCACTCGGACAAGCTGGCGATCATCCGCAGCATGACGTCGAAGACCGGCGTGCACGCTTCCGGGCAGTACCTGATGCGCACCGGGTACGAGCAGCGCGGCACCATCCGCCACCCCACCCTCGGCGCCTGGGCGCAGGAGTTGCTGGGCAAGAGCAGCAAGACCCTGCCCTCCAGCGTCTGCATCGGGCGCGGGCCGGAGCACGGCAACGGGTTCTTTTCCGCCGCCTACAGCCCGCTGCCGATCCACGATCCCGAGGCGGGCCTGCAGTATGCCGAATTCGGCGCTTCCGCAGGGGTCGTCGAGAAGCGCCTGACCCTGCTCAACCGCGTCGATGCCGCTTTCCGCGCCAAGTTCCAGGATGCCAACCTGAAGGCCTACTCCGACTTTTACGACGACACGCTCAAGCTGCTGAGCACCGAGGACCTGAACGCCTTCAAGCTGGCCGAGGAGGACGCCGCGCTGCGCGAATCCTACGGCCTGAACAAGTTCGGCCAGGGCTGCCTGCTGGCGCGCCGCCTGGTCGAGCGCGACGTGCGCTTTGTCGAGGTCGCCTGCGGCGGCTGGGACATGCACAACGACATCGAGGACGGCATGGAGGAGCAGGGCGGCATGCTGGACGCCGCGCTGTCCGCGCTGCTGGGCGACCTGCAGGCGCGCGGGCTGCTGCAAAGCACGCTGGTGGTGCTCTGTTCCGAGTTCGGCCGCACGCCGAAGATCAACAGCCGCAACGGCCGCGACCACCATCCCAAGGTGTTCAGCACCCTGCTCGCCGGCGGGCCGGTCCGGGGCGGCACCATCTACGGCAGCAGCGACAAGGAGGGGGCGGCGCCGGCTGACAAGCAGGTCAGCATCCAGGACTTCCACAGCACCGTCGGCCACGCGCTCGGCATGGACGTCAACC
>CAYYJK010000285.1:2762-5053 GCA_964472185.1 uncultured Prosthecobacter sp. | reverse complement strand
CCGCGCGGCACGCTGCGCGCCTACCTGCTCCAGCAGCGCCTGGAAGGCGCCGACGTTTACGCCAATCCCGGCCGGCAGGACATCACAGCCGACGTCAACTTCACCGACTACCGCGCCTGGACCAGCGAGCAGGGCTGGGAGGAGGTCGCCAACGGCACGCAGGCGGAGTTTCTGCGCCGCCGGATCCGGCGGCTGCCGGGCGGACCGGCCACCGCTTTCCTGCTCGATCCCGACGGCGCCGGCGGCGCCTTCAAGTTCGTGATTCACCGCAGGCTGCGCAGGTAGGCCACCAGGTCGAGCAGCTCCTGCTCCGGCATCGTCTGATCCAGTCCCATCGGCATCAGGCTGGCGGTCAGCGCGGTGTTGGAGACGATCCGGTCGTGGGCCAGACTCTTCTCCTGGCCGGCAACGTCCATCACCAGCAGCCCTTCCGCCGTGTGGCTGCGGATGACGCCCATGACCGACTGGCCGTCGCTCGTCTCGAGCACGTGCGCCTCGTAGTCGCGCGCCAGGGTGTTGCTCGGGAACAGGATGCTTTCCAGCAGGTCGCGCTCGGTGCGGATGGCGCCGATCTTGGACAGGTCCGGGCCGATCGGCCGGCCTTTGTCGCCCACCTTGTGGCAGGCGATGCAGGTGCCCTTGCCGGCCTCGAAGTGACGGCGGCCGGCGGCGGCATCCCCGCGGGCCGCCACCTTGTCGGCCAGCGGGCCGAGCTGACGCTTTCTGGCGTCCAGGGCCGCCTCCGCCCGGCGCAGGGCCGGCAGCAGCAGCGTTTCAAAAACTTCCGGCGGATGACTGCTGAAAGCGGTGCGGTACAGGCTTTCCTGCTGGCTGACCAGAGCCGGGTTTTGGGCGAGCGCCTCGGTCAGCGTGCGCACCAGCGCCGGGTCCTTGGATCGGCGCACCAGCGCCAGCAGTTCCTTCAGCTCGACCGGCCCGGTCTGCGCCAGCAGCGGCGCCAGCTCGGTGACCTGCTCCGGTTTCAAGGAGGCGCCGGCCAGCATCGTCGCAGCCTGGATGCGCGCGGCGGCGGACGACTCCGCGCCCGCCAGCACCTGCTTGAGCAGCGTGAAGGTGGCGCCGTTGAGCTGCAGCCCCTTCATCGCATCCAGCGCCTTGAGCCGCAGGGTCAGCGGCTGGCGGGGGTCGTTGGCCAGGGCTTGCAGGCGGGGGTCCAAACGCGCATCCTTGAGCCTGCGGACGGCGTCCAGCACCTGCGTCAGGCTGTCCCGGCCTCCGGCGAGCATCTTCTCCAGCGCCGGCAGCCAAGCCGCGTGCTGTGCCCCGGCGGTCTGCGCCGCCAGCAGGCCGAGCGCGGCGGACCGCACTGCCGTCGCGTCGTGACCCAGCATGCGGGTCACCAGCGCCTGCGCCTGTGGCTGGCGAATCAGCGCGCTGCAGAACCCCTGGAGCGCGCGCAGTTGCGCCGCGGTCGGGCTGCCGGCGTCCAGCCAGGCCCCCAGCCGAGGGCTCACCACGGCATCGGCTTCGGCATGACTGGTGACGATCTGCAGCGCCGTCCGCGCCAGATCGGCATCCGCCGCGTCGAGGTGACCGGCGGCGATCTCCAGGCGTTCACGCAAAGCCGCTGCATCCGCAGCCTGCCACGCCACCAGCTGGCGGCGCAGCGCCGTCGGCTGCGTGGTCTGGCGCAGTGCGGCAAGCGTCACCGCCTGGTCCCCCATGCGGCGCGCCGCGGCCAGCAGGGCGTGCTCAAGCGGCCCATCCATCGGCTCATTCATCCAGGCGCGCAGCCGGGCGCCGAGGCGGGCGTCCGGAGCCTCCAGTTGCGCGACCTGCGCCAGCAGCCGCAGCCGCTGCTGCGGATCCGCCGTCTCAAGCGCCGCCAGCAGCGCGGCCGGCTCGGCCGGCAGAGGCCGCCAAGCCTCGCCGCGGGCGGCCACAGGTGCCGGCGGACCGGTGCGCTTGACCCGGTAAACCGCGCCGAGCTGGTCCGGCTTGGCCATCAGCGACGACGGGCAGCCGATGCGGAACCAGCCGCCGGTGTTGAGGATCAGCAGCGAGCCGTCGCGGTCCTCGATGACGTCGGTGAGGTGAACGTCCGGGTTGTCGATCTTGAGGAATTCGTTTTCGGCCGCCTTGAAGCTCGCGCCCTCCGGCACCAGCTCCATGCGCACCAGGCGCTGGGTGTTGAAGTGGGTGACAAAGAGCTGCAGGGCCCCGCCGGCGCGCGCCGCATCGCCGAGGCGGCCGAAGGCGCAGCCGCTGACGGCCACATGGCCGAAATTGTGCACCACCGGCATGCGTTCGAGCGTGCGCGGCAGCCCCTC
>CAYYJK010000285.1:0-2662 GCA_964472185.1 uncultured Prosthecobacter sp. | reverse complement strand
CCGCGCAGGGCGGTGCGGTAGTTGACGATGGCGTCGGCCATGGCGCTGCTCACCGACTGCCGGTAGGTGTCCGAAGCGATCAGCCGGCACTCGCTGCTGTTGGTGACGAAGCCGCCTTCAAACAGGATGCCCGGGCGCCGGCAGCCGGTGAGCACGCTCCACTGGGCGCGCTTGATGCCGCGGTCGACGAACTTGAACTTGCTGATCACCATGGCATGCACCGCGGTGGCCAGGGCGATGTTGGCCGAGTCGTGGGCGTTGCCGGTGAGTCCGCCGGCGTTGAAGCCGCCGCCGCGCTCCAGGCTGGCGGAGCTGCCCTGCGGCGTGAGCGCGAAGGTTTCGATGCCCGAAGCGGCGCTGCCGCCCGAGTTGAAGTGCAGGCTGACGAAAATGCTGTTCGGCGTGGCGTTGGCGACGGCCACCCGGCCGCTGAGAGTGATGAAGGTGTCGGTGCTGCGGGTCAGCACCACCCTGAAGCCGCGCTTCATCAGCTCGGCGCGCAGCACCTGGACCATCCGCAGAGCGAAGTCCTTTTCGTAGCCGTAGACGCCGCGCGCGCCGGCGTCGTGGCCGCCGTGACCGGCATCAAGCACGACGGTGTCGAAGGGCTCCGCGTCGGTGATGTAGGTCGGGCGCAGGACCGGATCGACAAGCTTGCACAGGTCGATGCGCGAGAGCAGCGCCTGGCCGCCGGACTCGAGCATGGGGTAGCTGAGGATGAACTTGATGTTGTTGATCAACAGTTCCTGACTGCCGATCGTGCCCTTGAGGATGAGGTTGTTCGAGCGCAGCCAGACGTGCTTGCCTTCGACCCGGTAGGAATGGAAGCGGTAAAACTGGTGCAGGCTTTCCCCGGTGATGTAGTCGCGGCCGTTGACCTTGACGATGCGCCAGCCGGCGTTGGCCGGCAGCTTGGTGTCGGGCGCCGGCGCCCCGGCCGCCGGCGTGTCCTCGCGATCCGGCCCGAACTCGCCCTCCGGCTTGTCCTTGTCCGTGACCAGGTTGACCGCGCTGCTCGGCGCGGGTTTGGCGGCCGTCGCGCTCGCGGCCGGAGGCTTCACCGGCACCGACCGGGAGGACCGGGCGGTCGCCGTGGATTTTTTCGTGCCTGATGTCTTCGCGGAGGTGCCGGACTTCGACTTGAGGGTGGTGACCTTGGGCTTGGGACCGGGCGCCGCCGCCTTGACTTCCGCCGCCGGAGACGGCGGTGGTGCGACAGGCGGCGCCGGTGGGGCGGATTCACCGCCGCCGAAGCGCAGCATCCGCCCCAAAAAACCGGGCTTGTCGGCACCGGTCACGTCGGCTTGGGCGGACGGCACGGCCAGCAGCAGGACCGCCAGAACGCCGGTCAGACCTCCGGCGGCGTGGAAACAGGCAGGCAGGGCGAATTTCATCTTCAACAGAGGTCCGAATGAAACGATCCCGCAGCAGCGGGTGTGCCATACTAGGCATGTCCCTGCATTTGGCAAACCCGGAGATGCCGGGAACCGGCAAAAGGCCCGCCGTGCCGGAGCCGCCTCGCCACAAAAGCATGCATGGGCGTCATTGACAGAGAGGGGGCGGGTTGTGTGTTCTCTGCTGATGCGCCTTGCCCCTCTCGCGTGCCTGCTACTCGTCGCCTGCCCCGCCTTCGCCCAGTCCAAGGCGAAGCCCAAAAAAGCCGCGCCGCCGGTGCCGGTTCGGCCGGCGAACAGCCCGTGGGGCGAATTCGTCGAACCGGAGTTTCCTTTTTTCAGCAGCGTGCTCGACGCCCGCGCGGCCGGCGCCGGCCTGCCCAAGGACAACCTGACGCCGCGCGGCCTGATTCTGAACCTTGGCAGCAACATCTGGGCCTGCCTGGACACGGACTTGGCGCGCATCGCCTGCATCTGGGAAGGCAAAACGGGCGAGGTGCCGGTGACGCCGGAGGCCCTGGCCCCGGGCTCCTACCACATCGCCGGCCAGAAGACCAAGGACGGCCAGGACTTCCTGCCCAAACCGGTCGGCCGGGTCTGGCTGGGCAACGGCATCTACCCGGGCTGGCAGATCGGCAGCCAGCCAAGCTTCGCCGATCCGCGCGAACCCGCGCCGAGCCCCGAGGAAGTCGGCCGTGGCGGCCTGCCCCCGGCCTTCGGCCAGTTTGCACGGCTGGACGTCACCCCCGCAGGCCTGGAGGTCGTCGTCCGCCTTGGCCGCCATGAAGCCGTCGGCACCCTGCTGCCGCCCGCCGAAGGGCTGGGCCTGTTCCGGCAGACCTGGGAACTGCCCGCCCACGAGGAGCCGCTGATCCTGCACCTGGGCACGCCCTTCGAGACCGGCAACGCCAAGCAAGACCGCAACCAGTTTCAAGCTTTCCGCCTGGGCGCCGCGGCCGGCCAGGACGGCTTCTTCTCGCTGCAAGTCAGTTCGCTCGCCGGCGCCGGCGTGGTGCTGCACCGCACCGACAAGCAGCACCTGTGGCTGGAAGTGCCGCCCTCGAAGGAGCGCCAAGCGTTCGAAGTCGCGGTCCTGAGCGGCCGCCCGGCGGCAACCGCGCCGCCGGCGGCGAAGCCGGCCGGAGCGCTGAAGCCCCGCTGGCCGCAAAGCGTCACCGTCCAGGGCGCCCCCGCGGCCAACGGTCGCGAGGCCTACGTGCTCGACACCATCCCCCTGCCCGTCCCCAACCCGTGGAAGCGCAACGTCC
>CAYYJK010000284.1:0-5065 GCA_964472185.1 uncultured Prosthecobacter sp. | reverse complement strand
CGTCAACACCGGCTGGGACCTGGTGGCCAACCTGATCGGCGCGGCCGCGGCCGCGGTGGTCATCCGCTGCCGCCGCCGCTGAACCTCAGGGAATCTGCCGGCCCTGCGCCGCTTCCCAGAGGCCGTACCAGTCCTCGCGCTCGAGCCGGATCTCGGCCGCCTGCGCGGCGGCAGCCAGGCGGTCGAGCTTGTTGGTGCCGATGATCGGCAGCGGCTGCGCGGGGTGCGTCAGAATCCAGGCGTAGGCGAGTTGGTCGAGTGTCGCGCCGCCGTACTTGGCCGCGAGTTCGGCGGCCTTGGCGTGCAGGCGCGCCGCGGCCGGCACGGCGGGATCCATGAGGCGGCCCTGGGCCAGCGGCGACCAGGCCATGGGCTTGATGCGCAGGCGCTGGCACTGGTCGGCGCTGCCGTCCTCAATCGGATCCTGATGCAGCAGGCTGAACTCGATCTGGTTGGTGACCAGCGGCCGGTCCAGGCGGCTGTTGAGCAGCTCGAACTGGTGGACGTTGTAGTTGGAGACGCCGGCGTGCAGGATCTTGCCTTCGCGCAGCAGCCGGTTCAGACCTTCGGCCGTTTCGTCGGCGCTGGTCAGCCAATCGGGCCGGTGCACCAGCAGCAGGTCGAGGCGGTCGGTGCCGAGCAGGCGCAGGGATTTTTCGGCGCTCTTCACCAGCCGGGCCGCCGTGGTGTTGTAATGCGCGACCTTGCGCTGCGGATGGAAGTCGCAGGGCACGTAGATGCCGGCCTTGCTGACGATCTGCAGGCGGTCGCGCAGGCCGGGGTCGCGCTTCAGCGTCTCGCCGATGAATTCCTCGACCCGGTACAGGCCGTAGATCTCCGCCGTGTCGATCGTCGTGATGCCGAGGTCCAGGCAGGCGTGAAAGCGCTGCAGCAGCGACTCGGGCGTGGCGCTGGCGGCATCGTCGAGCACGCGCCAGGTGCCGTAGACGAGGCGGGAGAATTCGGGGCCTTGGGGAGCGAGAGGGACGCGGGGAATCATGGGAACGGACATTCTAAGGGGGATCGCCGGCCGCCGGAAAGCCAAAAGCGCCGGCATCCGGACGCGAAAAACCCGCCCGGCTCCGCAAGGGAGCGACGGGCGGGTGAATTCAGACCGCGGATGCGGCGGCTCAGGCCTTCTTGGTCAGGGCGCTGACCTTGCCGGCGAGGCGGCTCTTGAGGCGGGACGAGGTGTTCTTGTGGATCACCTTGGTCTTGGCGGCCTTGTCGGAAGCCGAGGCAAATTCGCTCAGGCTGGCGCTGGCGGCAGCGGCGTCACCCTTTTCGATGGCGGTGAGCACCTTCTTGCGCAGCGTGCGAATCCGGCTCTTCACGGATTGGTTGGCTGCCGTGCGCTTGACGGTCTTGCGGATGTTCTTTTCAGCGGAGCGGATGTTGGCCATAAGGGGTCTGCGGGAAGGGCAAAGTTTATAAGGCACCCCCTCCCACCTGTCAAACTGGAATCTGGCGGGGAAATGGCCCCTGATCCAGGCCAGCCGCGGAAGCCTGCGATATGGCTTGCCTCAACGACGTACCTGCAGGATGACCCGCTCCTGTTTCCTCGCCCTGCTCGGTTTCGGCCTGCTCACCCCCGCCCTGCCCGCCGCCGACGCCCGCGTCTACGAACTGCGCATCTACACCGCGAACGAAGGCAAGCTGGATGCGCTGCTGGCCCGCTTCCGCGACCACACCTGCCGGCTGTTCGAGAAGCACGGCATGGAGAACATCGGCTACTGGGTGCCGATCCAGCCGGCTGAGGGCTCCGGCACCACCCTGATCTACCTGCTGGCTCACGCGAGCCGCGAGGCCGCCAAAGCGTCGTTTGCCGCCTTTGGCAAGGATCCCGAATGGCAGGAGGCGCGCCGGGCCAGCGAGGCCGGCGGCAAGATCCTGGCCAAAGCCCCCGAGTCGATTTTCCTCGCCAGCACCGACTACTCGCCGCCGGTCCGCACCGGCGCCGGCACTGCAGGCCGCGTGTTCGAACTGCGCACCTACACCACGCCGCCCGGCAAGCTCGACGCCCTGCATGCCCGTTTCCGCGACCACACTCTCGGCCTGTTCAGCAAACACGGCATGACCCACATCGGCTACTGGACCCCCACCGACGCCGACAAGGGCGCGGACACCAAGCTGATTTACCTGCTCGCGCACGCCAGCCCGGAAGCCGGCCAGGCCTCATTCACCGCCTTCCGCGCCGATCCCGCCTGGATCGCGGCGAAAACCGCGTCGGAAAAGGACGGCGCGCTGACCGTGCCGAATGGCGTGCAAAGCCTCTACCTGCGCGCCACGGACTTTTCCCCGATCCGCTGACGCCCGACCGCGTGTCGGAATCGCCACGATGATCCGCTGGGTAATCGACGGAAGATTCCCTATGCATGCGCTCCATCCATGGAGAGCATGACCGCATCGCCCGTTCCCCGCCCCGGCCTCAAAGTGCTGGCCCTGCTGCTGCTCAGCCTCGCCGGAGCGGGCTGCCAGAAAAAGGCGGAGCTCCTGCATCAGGCTCGGGAGCAGCGGGCGCAAATCGATGCGCTGCAGCAACGTCTGCAGGGCGTGAATGACCAAATCGCGACCCTTTCCGACCTGGGCAAGTACACCAGCGCCCGGCCCAGCCAGTTCGACGAGCTGAAGCAGCAGCAGGCCGGCCTGACGGCGGACCGGGAGCGCCTGCAGGCGGATCGCGACGCCCTTCAGGCCCAAAACGACCGCCTCCGGCAGGCGACCGACGCCTACCTGGCCAAGTACCTCAACCGCTGAACCGCCATTCCATGGAAGCCCGAGCCCTCTTCATTGTTGCGTTCTTCCTCGGCCTCATCGGCCTGTCATACGGCATCTACCACACCACGGAAATCGACGACGCGAGCCGCAACTTGCGGTCGCTGACTCAGCAGGTGAAAATTCTGCAGGAGCACCTTGATGAGCAGACCCAAGTCCTCGAGAGCCGCAAGGCGATCGCCACCCTGCTGGCGGCCAACCGGGACCTGTCCAAGACGGTCGACGCCCTGAACCGGGAGGTCCGGGAAGAGCGCCTGCGGCAAGACGAGCGACAGCAGGCGTTTCAGGAAGCCGTCGCCAAGGTCCGCCAGGAGTCGCTGGGAATGCGGATCGCCGAAATCAGGCTGACCAACGGCAGCCTGCTCAAGGACGCCAAGGTCCAGCGCGTCGAGGAGGACGGCATCAGCTTTTCCCACTCCGAAGGCGTCCTGAAGGTCGCGCCGGACGCGATCCCCGCGGATTTGGCGGACCGTTTCCGGCTCACTGGCAGCGTGGCCGTCGCGCCGCCGCCTGCCAGCCCCGCCGAGGACGAACTCCCGATGGCGGCGGCAGGCCAGGCGGGTGCAGGCAGCGAGCTGCAGAAAAAGCTCGCCGAAATCATGCTCCGACGCAGCCGCCTGGAGAAGGAACTCCCCTACCTGACGGAACAGCTGAGGGCGCTGAACCTCGACACCGCGGACAGTTCCGCCTCCAAACGCTACTACGCCAAGAAGCAGAAGGTCGTGCTCGAAGGGCAGATCACCCAAGTGCGCCGGCAGATCGACGCCGCCGACCTGGAGATCGTGCGCCTGCGCACCGCGCTCCGGCCGTAACCGGGCCCGGCCGCAACCAAGGGCCGCCGTCAGCAGGCGTGCCGGCCGCCCAGTCCCTCGGCCGTGCGCGCCGCCAGACGGCTGGCAAACTCGGCGCACTGCGGCGGGGGCCAGCCGGCGAGCCAGCCGTGCAGGAAAGCGCCGTGGTAGACGTCGCCGCAGCCGGTGGTGTCGACCAGGGGACGCGCCGGAAAGGCCGGCTGATGGAAGCGCGTGCCGTCCGGCAGGGCCACATGACTGCCGCGCACGCCGTCGGTGACGACCGCCAGCTGCGCAGGCGCGGCAAGCAGGCCGTCCAACTGGCCGGCAAGATCGCTGCAGCCGGTGAAGACCTCGGCAAACTCGCGCGCGACGATGCGCAGGTGGCTGGCAAGCACCAGATCGCGGAGTTCTTCCCGGCAGCGGCCGGCGCCGCCATCGAAGGAGATCGTCACCCCGGCCGCCTGAGCTTGGGCGACGGCGGCGCGCGCCGCGGTGGAGTGCCGGCCGTTGAGGTGCAGCAGACGGGCGCCGGCCACCGCCTGCAGCCTGGCCGCATCCAGACGAGGCTCGCCGGCCGTGGACGGCAGGTAAGCGATCTGCCGGGCGCCGTCGCCGGCGCGCACCAGGATGACCGAACGCGCGGAGCAGGCCGCCGGCACCGTTTGCAGCCACGTCGTGGCAACGCGATGGCGCTCGAGGTCGGCGCGGATGGCCTGCCCGACGGCATCATCGCCGCAGACGTCGATCAAGGCGACGCGATGGCCGAGCGAACCGAGCACGCAAAGCGCGGTGGCGACCGGGCCGCCCCCTGCGGAACAGGTGCCGGCGGACTCGGCGACGCGCTCGGCAGCGCTGAAGTCCGGGACGATCCACAGGTCATCCCAAGTGGCCGCACCGATCCCAATCACCTCCAGTCTCTCCGAGATCATGCCGGGAGAGAACAGAACGGGCGGGAGGTGCCGGCCGGCCCGCCCGAGCGGAGCGGCCGGCACCGGAAATCACAGACCGGCTCCCCCGCTCTTGGCGAGGAAGTTCAGCCCCAGGGCAACCACGGAGAGCAGGAAAACCAACGAAGCAAAAAACATAGCAGGGAGAACGGAAGGTGAAACTGAGTGCGGCCGGATCAGGGTTGCAGGGCGGGCAGGTAGCGGGCAAAGTTGTTGGTCCACGTGCCATCGGCATTGTGAACTTCCCACTTCGCGGTGACCGGCGGCGGCGCCATGAGCAGCGAATCCGGGCTGGAGGCGATCTTGTCGGTGCCGAGCATCTGGATGACCAGGAGCGCCACCGAAGCGACCAGGCAGACCACGGAGAGCGGCATCAGGCCTTCTTCCGGATCGGTTTCTTCATAGAACTGCTAGGCGTCGGCAGCGGCGCTGCGCTTGACCGGCGCGCTCGGCGGCGCGGACACGCTCGGACGGCCCATCGGCTGGGTCTGCTGCAGCTTGACGGTGGCCTTCGGCAGGGCGGCGGTGCCGGCTGCGGCCGGAGCGGCC
>CAYYJK010000283.1:0-5075 GCA_964472185.1 uncultured Prosthecobacter sp. | reverse complement strand
GTGAAGCCGAAGAAGTTCATCGAGACGACTTCCTCGCCGGTGAGCGGCAGCGGCGGTTCGGTTTCGCGGTTCTCGGCGCCGGTGGCGGTCTTGAAGATCTTGGTCATCTCGGTGACCGAACTGAGCATGCCGTCGGGCCCGCGCGTGCAGACGCCGCGGGCGACGCTGCCATGGTCGGACAGGGTGTTCTTCAGGTAGAAACCCACCATCGAGTAGTGGCTCTTGCCGTCGTCCGGGCGCGGGGCGGCGAGGTCCTGGCCGATCTTGGCGAAGGCGTCGCGGCCGTAGAAGTCGTCGGCGTTGATCATCAGGAAGGGTTCGTGCACCACGGCCTCGGCGGCGAGCACGGCGTGGGCGGTGCCCCAGGGTTTGCCGCGGCCTTCGGGCACGCTGAACCCGGCGGGCAGGTCGTGGAGGTCCTGGAAGGCGTACTCGACCTGGATGCGGTCGCTGAACTTCGAGCCGATCTGCGAACGGAACTGCTCCTCAAAATCGCGGCGGATGACGAAGACCACCTTGCCGAAGCCGGCGCGGATGGCGTCGAACACCGAGTAGTCCAGCACCACCTCGCCGGAGGGGCCCATGGCGTCGAGTTGTTTGAGGCCGCCGTAACGGCTGCCCATGCCGGCGGCAAGGATGAGGAGGGTGGGTTTCATGGCTGGAAAAGGGGAGTGGCATTCATGGACGGCCCTCGCCGGGCGTCAACCGGCGAGGCGCGCGGAATCGCACTCCGGCTTTCAGGCCTGCGCGGCCCCGGCGACGGCCGGCGAGCGCCGCGCCGGTTCCGGCAGGCGCTCGACATCGACGGCCGCGACCTTGTATTCCGGGCACAGGGTGTCCTGGTCGCACTCGCTGCTGGTCACCTGGTTGACCAGGTTTTCCGGGAAGTGGAAGGTGGTGTACAGGATGCCCGGCTTGACCTCGGTGGAAACCTTGGCCCTCAGCCGCACCTCGCCGCGGGCGGAAAAGACGCGCACCCAGTCGCCGTCGGCCACGCCCTTGCTGCGGGCGTCGTCCGGATGGATGGCCAGCAGGTCCTCGCCGACGATGCGGGCGTTGCCGGTGCGCCGGGTCATGGTGCCGCAGTTGTAGTGCTCAAGGATGCGGCCGGTGGTGAGGATGAACGGGAAGTCGCCGTGGTGCCGTTCGATCTCGCGCGATTCCTGGAAGCGGAAGAAGTGGAACTTGCCGCGGCCGCGCTTGAACTCGGTCGTGTGCAGGATGGCGGTGCCGGTGCAGCCGTCCTGGATTGGCCACTGCGTGCCCTGGTCGGTCAGCCCCTCCCAGGTGGCGCCCTTGAAGAACGGCACGATGCGGGCGATCTCGGCGAGCACGCCGTCGGGCGTGTAGTCGGGCTGCGGGTGGCCCATGCGGTTCAGCATGTCGACGATGATCTGGCCGTCGGTTTTGGTGCCGCTCAGCGGCGGGATGACGGCGTTGACCCGCTGCACGCGGCGCTCGCCGTTGGTGAAGGTGCCGCTCTTTTCCAGGAACGAGGCGGCGGGCAGGACGACGTCGGCGAGTTCCGCGGTCGGCGTCATGAACAGTTCCTGGACGACCAGGAAGTCGAGGGCCTGCAGGGCGGCCTGGACATGGTGGGTGTTCGGGTCCGTCTGGGCCAGATCCTCGCCCATGACCCAGAGGGCCTTGAGCTTGCCGGCCAGGGCGGCCTCGTACATCTGCGGGATCTTCCAGCCGATGCGGTCGCTGACCGGCACGCCGTAGAACTCCTCGTAGCGCCGGTGGTTGTCCGGGTCGTCGACCTGCAGGTAGCCGGCGCCCTGGTGCGGCTGGCAGCCCATGTCGGCGGCGCCCTGGACGTTGTTCTGGCCGCGCAGCGGGTTCACGCCGACGCCGGGCCGGCCGATGTTGCCGGTCATCATGGCGATGTCGGCGATGAGCATGACCGTCTTCGAGCCGTGGCTGTGCTCGGTGACGCCCAGGCCGTGGAAGGCCATGGCGCTGCCGGCGCTGGCATACTCGACGGCGGCGGCCTTGACCTGGGCGCGCGGCACGCCGTGGATGCGCTCGAGCTCGTCGAGGTCGAGGCTGCGCAGGCCGGCCTCGAACTCCTCCCAGTTCTCGCAGCGCTGGCGGATGAATTCCGCGTCGATCAGGCCGGCCTCCCAGATGTAGTGGGCGAACATGTCGAGCAGGGCGACGTTGGTGCCGGGGCGGAGCTGGAGGTGGTGCTTGGCCAGCGGCGCGAGCTCGATGCGGCGCGGGTCGATCAGGATGAGCGGCACGCCCTTGAGCGCGCGCTGCTTGATCTTGGCGCCGGTCACCGGGTGGCCCTCGGTCGGGTTGGCGCCGATGACCAGGATGCATTCGGTGTACTGCAGGTCCTCGATGCTGTTGGTGGCCGCGCCGGTGCCGAAGGCCTTCTGCATGCCCCAGGCGGTCGGGCTGTGGCAGACGCGGGCGCACGCGTCGATGTTGTTGGTGCCGAACACCGTGCGGATGAACTTCTGCATGAGGTAGTTCTCCTCATTGGTGCAGCGGGCCGAAGAGATGCCGGCAACGGCGTCGCCGCCGTGCGTGTCCCGGATCCGGCGCAGGTTGTCGGCGATGTGGGCGTAGGCCTCCTCCCAGCTGGCCGGCTGCAGGCGGCCGTCGCGGCGCACCAGCGGCTGGCGCAGGCGGTCGGGATGGCTGACGAAGCGGAAGGCGTAGCGGCCCTTCAGGCAGGTGTGGGCGTGGTTGACCTCGGAGTCCAGCGGCGCCTGGATGCTGAGGATCTCGCCGCCCTTGGTGGCGACATTGAGGTTGCAGCCGACGCCGCAGTAGGTGCAGACCGTGCGCGTCTTCTTCGTGGCCTCGACCGACTTCGACTGGAAGACGTCGCTGATCGCCGAGGTGGGGCAGGCCTGCGAGCAGGCGCCGCAGGACACGCAGGGCGAATCGTCAAAGCTGGTGTCGAGCCCCTTGATGATGCGGGCGTTGAAGCCGCGGCCGTGCATCGACAGCACGAACTGGCCCTGGATCTCGTCGCAGGCGCGGACGCAGCGGGCGCAGTTGATGCACTTCGACAGGTCCGAGGTCATGTAGGGGTGCGACAGGTCCTTGGTGCGGTCCAGGTGGTTGGCGCCGGCCGGGTAGCGCACCTTGCGGACGCCCACCTTGGCGGCCACGGTCTGCAGCTCGCAGTTGCCGTTCACCTCGCAGGTCAGGCAGTCGAGCGGGTGGTCGGTCAGCACCAGTTCGACGATGTTGCGGCGCAGCCGGCGGATCTTCGGCGACTCGGTGAACAGGTGCATGCCGGCGGCCACCGGCGTGTGGCAGGCGGCCATGACCCGGCGCGGGCCGTCCGCCTGCAGGGCGACTTCCACCGAGCAGACGCGGCAGGCGCCGTAGGGTTCAAGCTGCGGCGCGTCGCACAGCGTCGGCACATGGCCGCGGCCGCGGTGGCGGTCGATGAACTTCAGCAGCGTGTCGCCCGGCTGAAAACGCAGCGGCTCGCCGTCGATGCAGGCGGTGAGGGAGGAGAGGTCCTGAACCATCGGGTGCGGGGGTTAGTCGTGGAAGTAGGGGCCCAGTTCGCCGGCAAAGTGCTGGAGGGCGTTCTTGACCGGCAGCGGCACGCCGCCGCCCAGCGCGCAGAGGGAGGTCTGCTCCATGGTGTCGAGCAGGTCGGTGAACAGCTCGCGGTCGATCGTGAAGCCGTCGCCGGTCCGCGCCCGGGCGAGCAGTTCCTTGCCGCGGGTGCTGCCGAGCCGGCAGGGGAAGCATTTGCCGCAGGACTCGTCGGCGGTGAACTGCAGCAGGTGCTGCAGGTACTCGATCATCGGCAGCGATTCCGGGATGCTGACGACGCCGGCGTGGCCGAGCAGGAAGCCCGCCTGCTTGAAGCTCTCGAAGTCCACCGTCAGCCGGTCGATGTGGCCGACCGGCACGAGGCCGCCGAGCGGGCCGCCGACCTGGACGGCCTTGACCGGGGTGCGGAAGCCGCCCGCCAGCTCGATGACCGTGCGCAGCGGCGTGCCCATGGCCACCTCGTAGATGCCGGGCGCGGCGAAATGGCTGTCGAGCGAGAGCAGCTTCGGGCCGGTGGACTGGGCGGTGCCGGTGGCGGCGTAGCCCCTGCCGCCGACGCGGAGGATGGCGTGCAGGTTGGCGAAGGTTTCGACGTTGTTGACGATGGTCGGCCGGCGGAACAGGCCCTCGACGGTGGGGAAGGGCGGGCGCACGCGCACTTCCGGGCGCTGGCCTTCCAGCGAGGCCAGCAGCGCGGTTTCCTCGCCGCAGATGTAGGCGCCGGCGCCCTGGACCGCCTTCAGGCTGAAGTTGAAGCCGCTGCCGAGGATGTTTGCGCCGAGCAGTCCGGCCGCTTCGAGTTCCCGGATGGCTTCGCGGATGCTGCGGACGGATTCGGGGTACTCGGCCCGGATGTACAGGATGCCGCTTTCCGCGCCGGCAAACCAGCCGGCGACGAGCATGCCCAGCAGGACGCTGTGCGGCCGCTGCTCCATCAGGAACTTGTCGATGTAGGCACCCGGATCGCCCTCGTCGGCGTTGCAGACGATGTACTTCGCGGGTCCGGGCGCCTCGCGGCAGGACTGCCACTTCAAGTGCAGCGGGAAGCCGGCGCCGCCGCGGCCGCGCAGCCCGGACTCCTTCAGTTCGGCGGCGAGCCGGTCGCGGTCGCCGCTCTGCAGCAGTGCGCGGAACGGGGCGTAGTAGGCGTCGATGCCGGGGAAGGGGGCGGTGAGTTGCGGTTCCGCCAGGGCGGCAACCACCGCATAGCGGTCCTCGGCGTCGCCGTCGCCGCCGGCGAACAGCGCCTCGAGGGCGGTCTCGGACTGGCCGGAGTAGTTGCGACCCTGATACTGGAAGGCGCCGCCCTGATGGCAGCGGCCCAGGCAGCAGATGTGGCCGATCTGCTCGGCGGGAAAGTGGCGCTGCACCTGCTGCTGCAGGGTCGTTTGCGTGCTCGCGCAGAGGCAGGCGGAGCCGTTGCAGAGCAGCACCCGCTTGCCGGCGTGGTCGCGCTTCAAAAAGTCGTAGGCGGACGCGGCGCCCAGGGTGGAGGCGTCGCCGAACAGCGAGTCCCGGCCGAGCTGCCGGACGAGTCCCGG
>CAYYJK010000282.1:0-5082 GCA_964472185.1 uncultured Prosthecobacter sp. | reverse complement strand
TCCGGTGGGTGGGGGTGGGAGTCGAACCGGCGCCCGCGTCAGACGGTCAGGACTTCCTTCTCCTTGGTCGCCATGTGCTGCTCGATCTCGCCGATTTTCTTGTCGGTCATGGCCTGGACTTCCTTCTCCAGGCGGTGCAGGTCGTCCTCGGTGATCACGCTGTCCTTCTGGCCCTTCTTGAGCTCCTCAATGGCCTCGCGGCGGGCGGCGCGCACGCGCACCTTGGCCTCCTCGCCCATCTGCTTGATCAGCTTGACCATCTGCTCGCGGCGCTCCTGGGACAGGGCGGGGATCGGCAGGCGGATCACCTTGCCCTCGATGCTGCCGTTGAGGCCCAGGCGGGACTCGCGGATGGCGCGGTCAATGTCGACCAGCGTCGACGAATCGAACGGCTCAATGCGGATCAGGCGCGCGTCCGGCGTGGTGATCATCGCCAGCTGCTTGAGCTTCATGTGCGAGCCGTAGCTGTGCACATGCACGTCCAGGCCCTCCACCAGAGCGGGGGAGGCTTTGCCCGTGCGCACGGCGGCGAATTCGTGGATGGCGTACTCGACGGCGCGGGTCATGGCGTCCTCGCACTCCAACATCGTCATTTCGGGATCCATAGTCGTTGCTCTCGTGGGTTGAAACAGTCCGGCGCGCGGGCCGGATCGACAGCATTGACGGCATCGGCGCCGCTGTCCACCGGGGAGTTGGCCGGACCCGGCTCAGGGCTTGCCGGTGGCGTTGACCAGCGTCCCCATGGACTCGCCGACCAGGGCGCGGCGGATGTTGTCCGGCTCGTTCATGCTGAAGACGATGATCGGCATGTTGTTCTCCATGCACAGGGAGAAGGCGCTGGCGTCCATGACCTTGAGCTGGCGGGTCAGGCAGTCGTGGAAGCTGATGTGCTCGAAGCGCTGCGCGTCCTTGTTTTTGGCGGGGTCGGAGCAGTAGATGCCGTCGACCTTGGTGGCCTTGAACACGCAGTCGGCGCCGATCTCGCTGGCGCGCAGGGCGGCCGTCGTGTCGGTCGTGAAGAACGGGTTGCCCGTGCCGGCGGCGAAGATGACCACCCGGCCCAGCTCGAGGTGGCGCATGGCGACGCGGCGGATGAAGGGCTCGGCGACGTTCTTCATCTCGATCGCGCTCTGCACGCGCGTCGGCACGTCCATGGACTCGAGCATGGACTGGACCGCCAGGGCGTTCATCACGGTCGCCAGCATGCCCATGTAGTCGGCCGTGGCGCGGTCCATGCCCTTGTTGCTGGCGCTGAGGCCGCGCCAGAAGTTGCCGCCGCCCACCACCAGGGCGATTTCGAGGCCGGTCTGGTGGGCGAGGCGGATCTGCGCCGCGATGTCCTCGACGATCGGCGGGGAGATGTTGTCGGTGCTGCCCGGTTCCCGGAGGGCCTCACCGCTGAGCTTGAGAAGAACGCGCCTGAATTTCCGAGTGCCTGTCGTGTCGCCCATGTAGGTGTGAAGTTGTTTGGTCATACATGAAGCCCCCGGGCTTGCAAAGACAATTCACCGGGCGCGCGCACGAAGTCGCCGCCCCAGCGCGAACGGGGCGTTGAGCAGGCTGAACAGGGCCGCCGCGAGCAGGGCGAGGCTGCCGACGTACCAGGGCCAGGGGCCCAGGCTGTCCATCAGGCTGGCCTGCTCCGGTTTGCGGCACAGGAAGCCGTAGTTGGTGCCGAGCAGGGCGTTGATCAGCGCCCCCAGGCCCCCGTACAGCAGGGTCAGGGCCACCAGCCGCCCGACGGCGCCGGGGCGGGGGGCGTGGCGCATCGAGGTCACGACGTGCAGGGCCGCAATGACCACGCCGCCATGCAGCAGGAAGAACACGGCGAAGCGCGGGTCCGGATAGTCGACCTTCAGGTTTGGTGTCAGCAGGCCCTGGAGCGTGCCGGCCAGGCCGAAAAAATAAACGATCTCGCAGGGCCACTGGCGCCGCGTCCAGAGGGCAAGACCGCCGGCAATCCCTGCGATGTCGCAGAAATGCAGCGGCAGCCCGTTCTGCAGCGACAGCGTGCCGGCCTGCCAGTACACCCAGCTGTTCGCCGGCCAGTGCAGCAGCAGCAGGCTGCCAAGCAGGCGTTCGCCCCAGACCGCGCTGCGTTCGTGGCAGCGGCGCAGCGCGGCCAGCAGCCCCAGCACGGCGGCGCAGAGCCCGAGCACCGCCCAGTGGCTGGGACTGAAAGCGTGGAAGGAGGCAGCTTCGGTCATCCGGCGCAGCCTAGAACGCTTCCGAAGCGCTGCCAAGTCCGGCCGCGCGCCAGTCGCCGGTGGACGCCGCGGCGAAGCTGTGGCTAGCTCAAAACCATGGACTTTTTTCCGGCGAACGTCATTGAGCTCTGCCAGGCGCTGGTGCGCATTCCCTCGGTGAATCCGGACGGCGCGCCGGGCACCGGCGCCACCGGCGAAGAAGCCTGCGCGCACTACGTCGCTGATTTCCTGCGGGCCGCGGGTGCCGAGGTGTTTTTGGACGAGGTGCTGCCGGGCCGGCCCAACGTCATCGGCCGCTTCCCCTCCGCCGCCCCCGCCAAACCGCGCCTGCTGTTCGCGCCGCACACCGACACCGTCAGCGTCGGCGGTATGACCATCGACCCGTTCGGCGGCGAGGTCCGCGACGGCTGCGTCTGGGGACGCGGCGCCTCGGACACCAAGGGACCGATGGCCGCCATGCTCTGGGCGCTGTACGAACTGCGCGACCGCCTGCCGCAGCTTCCCGTCGAGGTGCATTTTGCCGGCTTCATGTCCGAGGAATCCGCCCAGCTCGGCTCCCAGCACTTCGCCCGCCACCACGGCCCCTGCGACTTCGCCATCATCGGCGAACCCACCGACCTGAAGACCGTGTTCAAGCACAAGGGCTGCCTGTGGGCGGACATCCACACGCACGGTGTCGCCGCGCACGGGGCCACACCCGAACGCGGCGTCAACGCCATCGTCCGGATGGCCCGGCTGGTTGAGGCGCTCGACGGCCCGTTCCGCCGGCGCCTGGCCGAGGCCGGCGGCGACGATCCCTGGCTGGGCACCAGCACGATCAACCTCGGCATGATCCAGGGCGGCACCCGCTCCAACATCGTCGCCGACCGCTGCACCTTGCGCGTCGACCTGCGCACCACGCCCGGCTTGAACCGGGCCGGCGGCGTCTTGCAACTGCTGGCCGACTTTGTCGCAAGCATCGACCCCGAGGCGCGTGTTGAGCCGCTGCCGGAGACCTTTCCGCTCGACACCGACCCGCAGAACCCGTTTGTCCGACAGCTGGTGGCCTGCGGCGCCGACGTGACCGGCGCGCCCTGGTTCTGCGATGCCGCTTTCCTGGCCGCCGGCGGAACGCCGGCCGTGGCACTGGGGCCGGGCAGCATCGCCCAGGCGCACACCAAGGACGAGTTCATCCGCACCGACGACCTGCAGGCCGGCGTGGCGCTGTACCGACGCTTCCTCGAAAGCCTGGCGTCTCCCGCCGTCTGAGCCGGCGGCATCGCCGCCTTGCACCGCCCCCGATTCAGCCGAAAGTACACCGTGCCGGCCATGGATCCCAAGCTCATCAACCGCGAAATTCTGCTGTCCTTCTGGAAGGTGCACATCCTGCACCACGCCACGGAAGGGGAGGTGATCGGCCAGTGGATGATCAAGGAATTGCGCCACCATGGCTACGAGGTCAGTCCCGGCACCCTGTATCCGATCCTCAAGCGCATGGAAGCCAACGGCTGGCTGATTTCGTCGGCCGACCCCGCCCGCGGACCGAAGGCGCCGCGCGCCTACCGGATCACGGCCGAGGGCAGGGAGGTGCTGAAGGTGGTGCGCAAGCAGCTGCGCGAACTCGGCGTCGAGGTGGCCCGGCATTGATCGGCTGCAAAAGGCGTTGCCAGCAGGTCCCCACCTCCATTACGGTCTTCGTAATGAATGCCCGGAGTCTGCCGGGCGCCGCATGGACACTTTCATCATCGCCACGGCCGCCTTCCTGGCCGCCACCCTCACCCTGTTCACCGGCTTCGGCCTCGGCACGCTGCTCATGCCCGTGATGGCGCTGTTCTTTCCGGTCGAAGGAGCGATTGCCATGACCGCGGTGGTGCACCTCGCCAACAACCTCTTCAAGCTGGGCCTGCTCGGCCGGCAGGCAGACCGCGGAGTGGTGCTGCGCTTTGGCCTGCCGGCGATGGTTGCGGCGTTGGGCGGCGCCTGGCTGCTGGGCTGGCTCGCCGACCTCCCGCCGCTGTGGGAGTACGCTGCGCAGGGCCGCGTCTGGCAGGTCATGCCGGTCAAGCTCATCATCGGCCTGCTCATGCTGCTGTTTGTCGGCCTGGAGCTGCATCCGGCCCTGGCGCGCGTCCGGTTCGGAGAGCGGCTGCTGCCGCTGGGCGGGGTGCTCTCCGGCTTCTTCGGCGGCCTGTCGGGCAGCCAGGGCGCCTTCCGCAGCCTGTTCCTGCTCAAGGCCGGTCTGAACAAGGAGGCGTTCGTCGCCACCGGAGTGGTGCTCGCCGTCCTGGTCGATTTGGCCCGGTTGCCGGTGTACGGGCTGGGCTGGAGGCAGGCGACCCGGCCGCCGGATTCCGGCAGCATGATGCTGACCTGCCTGGCGGCCTTCGCGGGCTCGTTTGCCGGGGCGCGCCTGCTCCCCAAAATCACCCTGACCACCCTGCGCTGGACGATCAGCCTGCTGCTGACGCTCGTCGCGCTCGGCCTGATTGCCGGCCGCCTCTGACACCGGAGGCCAAGAATTGCCCGCCCGCTTGAAAAATCGCCCGCGTCCCCCCGTTTTACGGCGCCCGTAATCGAAAGTCGTCTCCGCTCGCCCGCATGTCTCTCGCCCGCTTCGCTCTCCGCCATCCCTGGACCATTCTCGTCGCCGTTGTCGCGGTCTGCCTGGGTGCCTGGCTGGCGCTGCAGCGCATGACCCGCGACATCTTCCCGCCGCTGGGCATTCCGACGATCTACGTCGCCCAGCCCTACGGCGGCATGGACCCGCTGCAGATGGAGGGCTACCTGACCTACCGCTACGAGTACCACTTCCTGTACATCGCCAACATCGAGCACGTCGAAAGCAAGTCGATCCAGGGCGCCTCGATCATGAAGCTGCAGTTCCATCCGGGCACCG
>CAYYJK010000281.1:0-5095 GCA_964472185.1 uncultured Prosthecobacter sp. | reverse complement strand
CGCCCGTTTCAGCGCCGAGGGCAACGCCACCGCAGTGAATCTGCAGGGCATCCGGCTCGACACCAACGCCGGCGGTCGGCTGCCGGTGGAGCGCTACCTGGAAGCCTTGCAGGGGCGGGCGGGGGCCGGCGACCTGAATGCCCGCTACCTGGCAACGCTGCAACGGGCGCTGACGGACACCCGGCCCTCCCTGCTGCTGGATCCGCTGCGCGCCAAATTCCGCGCGGGCACCCTCGGCCGGGCCGACATCGAAGCCTGGCAGCAGGTGCTGTGGCGCTTCGCCAGCGTCGGCCACATCGGCAAGGAGAACGGGCCGAACAGCTGGCAGGAGCCGGTGTCGCCGCTGGCCGAGCGGCACGAGATGCGGGTCAAGCTGGCGGCGCCGAAAGACGGCGGCGATGTGAGTTTGTACCTGGCGGTCGGCGACGCGGGCGACGGTGCCGGGAACGACGCCGCGGTTTGGGAGAACGCCCGGCTGGTGCTGCCGGGGCGGGCCGACCTGCCGCTGCATGACGTGCGGCCGGCCGTGCAGCGCTGGCAGCAGCAGCGCCGGCGCCTGATCGACAGCGTGGCGCCCTGCCTGGAGGCGGCGCATGCGGCGCAGACGTCCCGGGAACGCCCGGACATCGCCGGGTTGGCGCAGGCCCACGGCGTCGATGCGCAGCTGCTGGCGGGCTGGCTGGACTGCCTCGGCCTGGGCACGGCGGGCCCGGCCAAGCTCGAGCCGCTGCTGACGCGGCCGGTGAAAAGCACGCCTGACCACGCCTTCATCCAGGGCTGGGCCGGCGAGCAGGCGCTCAGCGTGCTGGCGAACTCGTCCGACAGGACGGTGCGCACGCCCGGCACGATGCCGGGGCGGAGCGTGGCCACCCATCCGTCGTCGACGCAGGCTTCGGTCATTGCCTGGCGCAGCCCGGTGACGGGGACGCTGCGCCTCCAGGGCAGCGTGCAGGACGCGCACACCGCCTGCGGCAACGGCGTCACCTGGGCGCTCGAGCTGCGCCGCGGCCCCAGCCGCGAGGTGCTCGCCAGCGGCGTCACCGCCGGCGCGACGCCGGTTGCGCTCGGGCCGTTCGAGCGGGTGGACATCCGGACGGGCGATGCGGTCGCCCTGGTGATCGGCCCGCGCGACGGCAGTCACGTCTGCGATCTCACGGCGGTGAACCTGAGTGTGGAGGACGGCCGCATGCAGTGGGATCTCGCCCGTGACGTTTCGCCCGACATCCTGGCAGGCAATCCGCATGCGGACCGCCACGGCCATCCGGGCGTGTGGCATTTCCTCAGCCAGCCCGCTGCGGCGGAAGCGGCGCCGGCCATTCCAGCCGGTTCGCTGCTCGCCCGGTGGCGTCAGGCGGCCGAGCCCGGCGAGCGGCGGCGGCTGGCCCGCGAGCTGCAGCAGCTTCTCGGGCGCGATCCGGCCAGCCTGACGGCCGGCAGCCCGGACCGGCTTTTGCGCGACCGGCTGCTGTCCTGGCGCGGGCCGCTGCTCGCGGCTGCGCTGTGCGCCCCGGCTGAGGCCGAGGCGAACGCCGCCCCCTGCGCCTATGGCCTGGAGCCTGCGCAGAGCCTGACCGTCCGTCCGCCCTCGCTGATCGAGGTGAAGCTGCCGGCGTGGCTGGCCGAAGGCGCGGAATTCGTCGCCACCGGCCGGCTGACAGCCGCCGAGGGCAGCGTGCAGATGCAGGTGCTGACCGACCGGCCGGCCGCGCTGCAGGGCATTGCCGCCGGCAAGGCGGAATCCGCGCAGGCGCAGGGGCGGTGGTCGGACAACAACTGGCGCACCCAGCACAGCGCTCCGGTCCTGGTGAGTGAGGGCAGCGCGGCGCGGCGGCGGTTCGAGGCCGCGTTTGCGGAGTTCCGGGCGCTGTTCCCGGTCGCGCTCTGCTACACCAAGATCGTGCCGGTCGACGAGGTGGTGACGCTGACGCTGTTCCACCGCGAAGACGAGCCGCTGCGGCGGCTGATGCTCGACGAGGCGCAGGCCGCCGAACTCGACCGGCTGTGGGACGAACTGCGCTTCGTCAGCGAGGCGCCGCTCAAGCAGGTGGACGTGTTCGAGCAGCTCTACCAGTTCGCCACCCAGGACGCCAGTCCCAGCGCCTTCGAGCCGATGCGTGCGCCGATCCTGCGCGCCGCGGCGGAGTTCCGCCGGGAGCGTGCGGCGGCCGAGCCCCGGCAGGTGCAGGCCGTGTTCGACCTCGCCGGGCGGGCCTGGCGCCGGCCGCTGGGCGAGACCGCGCGTGCGGAGCTGCGGGCCCTTTACGACAAGCTGCGCACGCAGGAACTGCCGCACGACAGCGCCGTGCGCATGCTGATCGCCCGCGTGCTCGTGGCCCCGGCCTTCTTGTATCGCGGCGAAAAGGCGGCGCCGGGCGCGAAGCCGGCGCCGGTGAGCGACTGGGAGCTGGCGACGCGGCTGAGTTACTTCCTGGGATCGTCCGCGCCGGATGACGAACTGCGTGCGCAGGCGGCGGCCGGCCGCCTGCGCGATCCGGAGGTGCTGGCCGCCCAGGCGCGGCGCCTGCTGAAAGACGGCCGCGTACGCCGCCTGGCCACCGAGTTCGGCTGCCAGTGGCTGCATGTCCGCGACCTCGCCACCCTGGACGAGAAAAGCGAGCGGCATTTCCCGACTTTTGCCGGGCTGCGCGCCTCGATGCAGGAGGAGGCCGTGCGGTTCTTCATGGACCTGTTCCAGGCCGACCGGCCCGTGCTGTCGCTGCTGGAGGCCGACCACAGCTTTGTCGACGGCCCCCTCGCCGAACATTACGGCCTGCCGGTTCAGGACGCGGGCTGGCGCCGGGTCGACGGCCTGCGCGCGCACGGCCGCGGCGGCATCCTGGGCTTCGCCGGCACCCTGGCACGGCAGAGCGGCGCCTCGCGCACCAGCCCGATCCTGCGCGGCACCTGGCTGACCGAAGTGATCCTCGGCGAGAAGCTGCCGGTGCCGCCCAAGGGCGTGCCGGTGCTGCCCGAGGAGGCGCCGCAGGGACTCACCGAACGCCAGCTGACCGAACGTCACAGCCGCGACCCGAACTGCGCCGGCTGCCACCGGCGCATCGACCCCTTCGGCTTCGCTCTTGAGGGCTTCGACGCCATCGGCCGTGCCCGCACCCGCGATGCCGCCGGCCTGCCCGTCGACACCCGGGCGGAACTGCCGGACGGCACGCGCGTCGACGGCCTCGACGGTCTGCGCGCTTACCTGCTCCGCGCCCGCCGCGAGGCGTTCCTGCGCCAGTTCTGCCGCAAGCTGCTCGGCTACGCCCTCGGCCGCTCCGTCCAGCTCTCCGACCGGCCGCTGATCGACGGCTTGGTCGACCGGTTGCTCGCCGGCGAGGGCCGGGTCGGCACCGTCATCGACGGCATTGTGCGCAGCCCGCAGTTCCGCGAGGTGCGCGGGCGGGATCAGGCCTCCGGCTTTTGACGGCGCCCGGCCGGCCTGCGCGGCGGTCATTTCGCGTCCAAAATCGCCGCGGCCGCGACTCATGCATGACTGACGGCCGTGGGGCCGTACTCCCAAGCTGCCGTTTTTTGTGATGACTGCCGTTTTTCGCACCCCCCTTCTGCTCCTGCTTGCCGGTCTGCCGGCTGCTGCCCTGACCGCGGCCACCGACGCCGAGCGGGCCGCATTGCAGTTCTTTGAAAACGAGGTCCGCCCCCTGCTGGTGCAGCGCTGCTACGAGTGCCACGGTGAAAAGAAGCAGAAGGGCGGCCTGCGTGTCGACAACCTCGGCTACCTCACCGCCGGCGGCGACTCGGGGCCGGCGCTGGTGCCCGGCCAGCCGGACAAGTCGCTGATCATCGAGGCCGTGCGCTACCACGACGAAGACCTGGCGATGCCGCCCAAGGAGAAGCTGTCGGACAAGCAGATCGCCGTGCTGGAACAGTGGGTGCGGATCGGCGCCCCCTGGCCGGAGAACGAGGCGAAGCGCGTGTCGCTGGACGCCTTTGGCTTCACCGAGGAAGACCGCAAATACTGGTGCTTCCAACCGCTGAGCGACCCCCGTCCGCCGGAGGTCAAGGGCGGCTGGGTGCGCAATGACATCGACCGCTTCATTGCCCAAAAGCACGCCGAACTGGGCCTGACGCCGGCGCCGGAGGCGGACCGGCGCGAGCTGATCCGCCGGCTGTACTTCAACCTGCACGGCCTGCCGCCGACCCGTGAGCAGACCGAGGCCTTCGTCAAGGATCCCGATCCGCAGGCCTACGAGAAGCTGGTGGACGCCCTGCTGGCCAGTCCGCGCTACGGCGAGCGCTGGGCGCAGCACTGGCTCGACCTGGTGCGCTACGCCGAGAGCGACGGCTACAACCAGGACGCCCTGCGGCCGCACGCCTGGCCCTACCGTGACTACGTCATCAAGAGCCTGAACACCGACAAGCCCTACGACCAGTTCGTGCGCGAGCAGCTCGCCGGCGACGAGATCGATCCGAAGAATCCGGAGGTGCTGGTGGCCACGTCGTACCTGCGCAATCCGATCTATGAGTACAACCAGCGCGACGCGCGCGGCCAGTACGAGGTCATCCTCACCGACATGACCGACAATGCCGGCGAGGTGTTCATGGGCTTGAGCATGGGCTGCGCCCGCTGCCACGACCACAAGTTCGACCCGATCCTGCAGAAGGACTACTATCGCCTGCGCGCCTTCTTCACGCCGGTGCGCTGGCGCGACGATCTCAAGCTGGCGACCGACGCCGAGAAAGCGCGCTTCGCCGAGCAAAACGCCGCGTGGGAGGTCGCGACCCGCGACGTCCGCGCGCAGATGGACGCCATCACCGAGCCGATGATCCAGCGCAGCATCCAGAGCGCCTACAAGCGCTTTCAGGAGGACATCCGGGCCATGGTGGACAAGAAGCCCGAGGAGCGCGCGCCCGAGGATTGGCAGTTCGGCTACTTCTGCGAACGCCAGATGGCCTACGAGCGCGAGCGTTTCGACCCGATGAAGTCGATCAAGGATCCGGCGCAGAAGGCGCGCTACCTGGAGCTGGCGGAGGCGCTGAAGCAGTTCGACCACCTCAAGCCCGCCCCGCTGACCGACGCCTTCGTCGTCACCGACGCCATGGCGGTCGCGCCGGCGAACAAGCTCAAGACCCGCAAGGG
>CAYYJK010000280.1:0-5131 GCA_964472185.1 uncultured Prosthecobacter sp. | reverse complement strand
GTTCCGTAACTCCGGCGCCATGCCCCCCGCCCCCGAGGACCTCAAAATCATCCCGCGCCACGTCGCCATCATCATGGATGGCAACGGCCGCTGGGCCAAGGAGCGCGGCCTGCCGCGCACCGAAGGCCACCGGGCGGGGGCGGACGCCGTGCGCCGGGTCACCGAGGGCTGCGGCGAGCTCGGCATCGAATTCCTGACCCTGTACGCCTTCTCCTCGGAAAACTGGAAGCGGCCGAAACGCGAGGTCGACGCCCTGATGAAGCTGCTCGAGCAGTTCCTGCGCAAGAAGACGCCGGAGATGCACGAGCAGAACATCCGCCTGCAGGCCATCGGCCGCCTGCACGCCCTGCCGGCCAGCTGCCAGCAGCAGCTGCACCGCTCCATCGAGGCCACGGCCCAGAACACCGGCCTGACCCTCATCCTCGCGCTCAGCTACGGCGGCCGCGAGGAGATTGTCGACGGCGTGAAAAGCCTGCTGGAAAGCGTCGAGCGCGGCCACCTCGACAAGGGCATGATCGACGCGGAGGTGTTCAGCAAGCACCTGTACACCCGCTACTATCCGGACCCGGACCTGCTCATCCGCACTTCCGGCGAACTGCGCCTGTCCAACTTCCTGCTCTGGCAGCTCAGCTACACCGAGTTCTACGTCACCGAGCGGCTGTGGCCGGATTTCGACCGCGACGAACTGGTCGCGGCAGTGCGCGAGTACGGCCGCCGCCAGCGCCGGTTCGGCGGCCTTTGAGCCGGCCGGGATGCGCCCGGCCGCCGCCATCCGAACTTTTCCTGCAAGATACCCGCGGTTGACGCGTCGGGCGAAGCGGGATACGGACCCGGTGAACATGGCTGACTCTGCGGACTCTCGCATCCTCATCGTGGACCCCGATCCGGATTTCCTGAATTGGGCGGCCGCGCACCTGAAGGCGCCCAACGTGGCGATTGCCACCGCCGAACGCGCCGAGGAAGCCCTGGCCGCCTACCAGAAACAGCGCGCCGAACTGGTGCTCGCCGAGGTGCGGCTGCCCGGCAGCTCCGGCATCGAACTGCTCAAGCGGCTGCGCCAGACCGATCCCAACGCCATGGTGATCCTGTTCACCGGCATCGCCAGCACCAGCCACGTCATCGAGGCGATGCGCCTGGGCGCCTACGATGTGCTCGGCAAGGAGAAACTGCCCTACGAACTGCGCACCGTGGTGGAGAGCGCCCTGCGCGCCGCCGAAGCCCGCCACCTCACCCGCTCCCAGGCCGCCGAAGTGCCGGCCGAAAGCATCCAGGAAACCATCATCGGCCGGTCCGCGGCCATGCAGGACGTGTTCAAGATGATCGGCCGCGTCTCGCGCAGCGACGCGCCGGTGATGATCACCGGCGAAAGCGGCTGCGGCAAGGAGCTGGTCGCCCGCGCCATCCACAAGTTCAGCCCGCGCACCCAGAAGGAGTTCGTCGGCATCAACATCACCTCCATCCCGGACAACCTGATGGAGAGCGAGATCTTCGGCCACGAGAAGGGCAGCTTCACCGGCGCCGTGGCCCAGCGCATCGGCCGCTTCGAGCAGTGCGACGGCGGCACCCTGTTCCTCGACGAGATCGGCGACATGCCGCTGGCCGTGCAGAGCAAGCTCCTGCGCGTGCTGCAGGAGGGCGAGTTCTGCCGCGTGGGCAGCAACCAGGTCCTCAAGTGCGACGTGCGCGTGCTGGCCGCCACCAACAAGGACCTCGAGGCCGAGGTCGCCAAGGGCACCTTCCGCGAGGACCTGTTCTACCGGCTCAACGTCGTGCGCATCCACATCCCGCCGCTGCGCGAGCGCCGCGAGGACGTCCGCCTGCTTGCCGAGTTCTTCCTGCACCGCCAGTCGGCGCGCAAGCGCGGGCCGACCATGCGCTTCACCGAGGACGCCCTGGCGCTGCTCGAGGCCTACGACTGGCCCGGCAACGTGCGCGAACTGGAGAACACCATCCAGCGCGCCTGCGCCCTGTGCAATTCCGACGTCCTGCTGGCCTCCGACATCCCGCTGGGCAGCACCGGCAGCCGTCACGCCAGTTCGGCCTCGACCGTCACCCGCATGCGCGACGCCCTCACCATGCTCATCCATGTCGCGCAGACCGCGCCGGACATCGAGCTGCTGCCCTGGGTGGAGAAGGAACTGGCGCGGCTGACCTTCCGCCACTTCGAGGAGGACGCCGTCAAGGCGGCCAAACTGCTCGGCGTCACCTCGGCCGACCTGCAGGCCGCGCTCGGCACCGCCACGGTGAAAAAACCGGCCGGCGCCAAGAAGGCGGGCTGAGGCGGAAGCCGGGAACAACGACGGGCGGCCTCCCGCAGGAAGCCGCCCGCCAACCGCCGAAGCGGGGTCAACCGCCGTAGAAGGAGGCGATCTTCTCGTTCACCGAACGCAGGCGGCGGGCGATGGTCTTGCCGACGCCGATCAGCAGCCAAGCCGCCGGCCGCGGATACTCGTTGATGTAGCTCTCCAGGCTCTTCGAGTCGATGTACCAAATCTGGCTGAAGTCGACGGCCGTGACCGTGGCGCTGGCGGCCGAGGGGTCGAGCAGGTTGATTTCGCCGACCGTCTCACCGGTCTGCACGCTGCCCAGCAGCACCTTGTGGCCGCCGCGCATGGCGGTGGCGTGCAGCTTGCCGGAAATGATGAAATACAGGCCGGTTTGGGCCATGCCTTCCTCGATCAGATGCTGGCCGGGCTGTACCGGCCGGAATTCGCCGTAGCCGCTGAGGATGTCGCGATCGTCGTCGCCGAGGGGTTCCAGAATGCCCAGGGGCGGGAGCTTGGGGGTGGAAAAGTCTGCGCTCATTTTAGGGAGATAATCGGTTTTCTAGGTGGAGACGCGGAAAATGGCAAGCCTGCGGACGCAGAAAGCGCGCCCGCACGGTTGACGGGCCCGGATTGCCGCCTGCAACCTTTGCCGGATCGGGCGCGTTTTTCTCATGCGGCTGGCGCCCTGCCTGATCGATCTCCAGCGCCTAAATTTCGCTGGATTTCCCGGGTGGCTCGTTCAGAATCGCCCCTCCAAATCCACCCGCCAACACCAAGAACACCATGTCCGAAAAGTCCTGCTCCCCCTGCTGCCCGCGCCTTGATCTTGCTTTCGCGAACTTGATCACTCGCCTCTGGGTAGCCCTGCGCCTGTTCATGGCCGGCGTGGACAAGTTCCGTGCGGGGGACGGCGCCAATGCCACCTTCAACATGGCGAATTACGAAACCAAGTCGGCGCAGATCGCCAAGCTGATGACCGACAACAGCCTGCTGCCCGCCCTGCCCTTCGACATCACCGGCCCGTTCGCCCACTACATCGGCTTCGTGCTGCTCGGCGTCGGCGCCTGGGTCGCCATCGGCCTGTTCAGCGAGCTCGCCCTCTTCGCCGCCGGCCTGACCTTCCTCTCCCTCGGTTTCGGCCTCGCCGCCCTGCCTGACGACCTGGAGCTTTGCGCCAACATCGGCATCGGCATCCTCATGACCGCCGCCGCCCTGCACACCAACCGCCACGGCTACCTGTCCCTGGACGGCCTGTTCGGCCGCGGCCGCGCCAAGAAATCCGCCAGCCCCGAGGCCTGAGCCGTCGCTGCCAGTGCACCCCAGTGAAGCTATGAGCACGACCCCTTCCCCCCAGCCCAGCGGGCTCTCCCAGTTCATGGACCGCCGCTCCTTCCTGCGCACCAGCGCGGTGTCGGGCGCCGGCCTCTACCTGGCCACCAGCAAAAGCGCCATTGCCCAGGGCGAGCAGGCCGGCCGCACCGTCAAGTGCGCGCTGGTCGGCTGCGGCGCCCAGGGCGACCGCCTGCGCGTCGCCGCCTCCAAGATCAAGTCCGGCATCCAGTGGGTGGCCGTGGCCGACATCTGGAAGTACAACCGCAATCCGGTGGCCCGCCGCATGGAGTTCGAAAACAAGCACCAGGTCACCGGCCCGGTCGCCCAGTACGAAACCATCGAGGAGATGCTGGAGAAGCAGCCCGACATTGAGGCGGTCTTCATCGCCACCCCGGACCACCTGCACGCGCCGTTCTCGCGCATGTGCCTGGAGAAGGGCAAGTCGGTGTACTGCGAGAAGATGATGTCCAACACCATCGAGGGCGCCCGCGACATGGTGAAGGCCGGCCGCGAGAACAGCGGCATCTTCCAGATCGGCCACCAGCGCCACTCCAATCCGCGCTACATCCACCTGCGCGAGAAGATCATCAAGGAAGCCGGCCTGCTCGGCCGGGTCACCCACTGCTACGGCCAGTGGAACCGCGGCGTCGCCGCCTCCCAGCCGCTGGGCATTCCGAAGAAGCAGGAAATCCCGGCCGACATGCTCGCCAAGTACGGCTTTGGCAGCATGGAGGAGTTCCGCAACTGGCGCTGGTTCGCCAAGTACGGCGGCGGCCCGATCTCCGACCTGGGCGCCCACCAGATCGACATGTTCAACTGGATGTACGAGACCACCCCGGTGTCGCTGTTCGCCGCTGGCGGCGTCGACTACTACGACGGCACGCCCGGCCCCGACGGCCAGCCGAAGGCGAAGTTTGAACTGCCGGACAACGTCATGTGCCTGTACGAGTACCAGACCAAGGCCGGCATCATGCGCGCCTACTACCAGGTGCTCACCACCACCGGCAGCCAGGGCTACTACGAGAAGCACATGGGCGTCAACGGCTCCGCGATCATCTCCGAAAGCCCGACCTACAACCAGGTCTATGCCGAACCCGGCCAGGACTGGACCCAGTGGACCACCGGCGACAATCCGTTCCTGGTGAAGGCGCCGGACGCGGTGAAGAACAAGTTCTGGGAGCACCCGCGCTCCTGGGCCAAGCCCGCCCCGAAATCGTACGCCGTCACCGGCGTCGCCAAAGCGGTCGCCGACGCCCGCGAGTCCAAGGCCCTGGATCCCTGGGAAATTCCGGTCATCCTCGACGTCTACCCGCACACCCCGCACGTCGCCAACTTCATCGAAGCGGTCCAGCGCAAGGATCCGAAGCACCTGACCTGCAACGTCATGGACGCCTTCAAGTCCTGCGTCACCGTACTCAAGGCGTACGACTGCATGAAAACCGGCCAGAAATACCACTTCACCCCTGAAGACTTCACGGTTTAATGCGTCTTGGAAAATGCGACCGGACCGCTTGTCCGATCGCACCCCACCC
>CAYYJK010000279.1:0-5202 GCA_964472185.1 uncultured Prosthecobacter sp. | reverse complement strand
TGGCGCTGGCCAGCGCCAGCGAGCAGGGAACCCTGGAGGCGGTGCCGCTGCGCGAACTGCTGGGGCGGCAGACCGGCATGTACCGGTTCGCCAACGGCATCACCGACGAGCAGGCGCACGCCCTCGTCGGCGCCTGCTGCGACTCCGGCACGAACTGCCTGCGCCGCATCCTCTATCCGCTGGCGCCGGGAACGCCGCTGAGCGGTCCGGCGGCGGCCAAGACCGGCCCGGCCGCCGGCCAGCTGCCGGGACGCAGCGATGCCATCCCGCTGCTGTGCATCGAGGCCTGCACCCACATCGTTGCCGCCGCGCGCAAGACCGCCCGGCAGAATCACGAGGCCGCCACCAAGGCCGCCGATTGAACCCCGATCGCGCTCCACCCATGTCCTTTCGCTCCCTGAAGCTCTCCCTGGCCGCCTGCGCCGGCCTCGCCGCCACGGCCGCTGGCGCCGACCTGACCGCCCTGCCGCTGAAAACCATCGACGGCAAGGACTTCACCCTAAAGGCCTACGCCGGCAAGGTCCTGCTGATCGTCAATGTCGCTTCGGAATGCGGCTACACCGGCCAGTATGCCGGATTACAGGCGCTGCAGGCCCGCTATGCGGCCAAGGGCTTCACCGTCCTCGGCTTCCCCTGCAATGATTTCGGCGGCCAGGAGCCGGCCGGCGAGGCCGAGATCCAGGCTTTTTGCACCAGCCGCTACCAGGTCAGCTTTCCGCTGTTTGCCAAGGTCCGCCTGGCCGGGCCGGACAAGCACCCGCTGTTTGCGGCGCTGACCGCGCAAGGCGGCGAGGTGCAGTGGAATTTCGAGAAATTCCTGGTCGGCCGCGACGGCGCGCTGCTGAGCCGGTTTGACTCCGCCGCCGAGCCGGAGGGCGGCGAGATCGAGGCGGCCATCCGCCGGGCCTTGGGCGATTGAGGCGCCGGGAGACGGTGCCTTGTCAGGCCGCCCGTCTGGGCTATGTTGGCTTTTGCATGAAGCGGCTCATCCGGCGCCTAATCAAACTCAGCCTGATCAGCGCCCTGCTGGGCGGCGCGCTGTATTTGGGCACGGATGCCTTCGCCCGCAAATGGCGGGGTTTCGTGGTCCGGCAGATGGCCGAGCGCGGCCTGCATCTGGATTTTGAGCGCCTGCTGTTCAACCCTTTCGGCGGCCTGGTGGCGCGCGAGGTCCGGGTGTTTTCGGGGGCCGACCGGCAGGAGGTGCTGGCCGCCGTCGACGGGCTGAACCTCGACTTCGACTACGGCAAGCTGCTCGAGAAGAAGTTCGTGGTCGAGGGGCTGGAGCTCCGCCATGCCCGGCTGGCCTTGCCGGTCGACATCGAAGGCGGCGCCACCGTGCTGGAACTCCGGGATCTGAGCGCCCGCGCCTTTCTGCGCGACGGCCGGCTCGAGGTGCGCCACGCCGAGGGCGTGCTGTCCGGCGTCCACCTGAGCATCTCGGGCGAGCTGAGCCTGCCCTCGAGGCCGGCGGGCGCGCCGCCGCGGCCGGCGCTGAGCGCCCAGGTCATCCAGCAGCGCATGCAGGTGCTGCACAACCACCAGAAGCGCATCCAGCGCGGCCTGGACTGGCTCAAGCGCTTCGAATTCCGCCGGCAGCCGCGCCTGAGCCTGCAGGTGCACGGCGCCATGGACCGGCCCGCCGAACTCAGCGCCCGGCTGTTTTTTGAGGCCGAGGGACTCAGTTACGGCGGCTACGTCTGCCGCGAACTGCTCGCCGAGGCCGAGTATGCCGCGGGCCTGGTCGAGCTGACCCGCCTGCACCTGAAGGACGCCACCGGCCAGGTGGACGCCAGCGCCACCTGGCGCATGGGCGCCGAGGACCTGCGTTTCCGCCTCAGTTCAAGCGCCGACCTGCCGCGGCTGGCCCAGGCCTTTCTGGACAGCGACAACCTCCGCGAGGTGGTGTTCTACGAGGCGCCGCAGCTGGCGCTCGAGGGAGTCTGGTTCGTGGACGGCCCGCGCGCCCGCAGCAAGCGCCCGGTGCACGCTTCCGGACGCCTGGAATTCGGCCGCTTCAGCTCGCGCGGCGCGGTGTTCAGCGGTCTGGACGCCAATTTCGGCGTCGCCCATGAGGGCGTGTACATCCGCGACCTGCTGCTGCGCCACGAAACCGGCACCCTCAGCGCCCAGGCCCTGGCCCACGACACCGAGGGCTTCCGCTACCGGGCGGTGCTGCGCATGGATCCGAATGCCTTCCTGCCCTTCGCCAAAATGGAGCAGACGCGCGAGATCATCCGCCGCTTCCAGTTCTCGCCGCGTTCGAGCATCCACCTCGAACTGGAAGGGCAGGGGCCCGAGCCGGACCTGCAGCTCTGCCGCAACCGGGGGCGCGGCGAGCTGCGCCAGCTGAGCTACCGCGGCGTCGAACTCGAGCTGCTCGAGGCGGACATCGAGTTTCAGGACCACGAGCAGCACTTCCGCAACGTCAGGATCCAGCGCGCCGAAGGGTCCGGCGAGGTGCGGCATGTGCATGTCCAGGATCGCGAAAAGTGGGTCCGTCTGGAGGGCGTGCGCACCCAGCTGGATCCGGTGGCGGTGACCAGCTGCTTTGCGCCCAAGACCGCCGATTACATCGCCCGCTACCGCCTGCCCAGCACCACGGCGGTCGAGCTCGACGGCGTCATCTACTACAAGGATCCCAGCCGCAGCGACTTCACCGTCAAGTTCAGCCATCCCGAGGGACCGGGGCACTACGTCGTGCTCGACGAGCCCCTGGCCATCAGCGCCCCGCAGGGCGAGCTCAACTTCAAGGGCTGGACGCTCAACTTCGACATCCGCGGCCGGGTCTTCCAGGGCGGCATGCGTGCGCAGGGCAACGTCGACCTGTCGCCGGAGACCGACGACTTCGCGGTGACCGCGCAGGCGGACGTCTTTCCCTACAAGATCTTCAGCAAGCGGGTGCCGTTTGAGAAGCTCAAGGCCGAGGTGTCCAGCCGCGGCGGCACGATGCGCTTTGACATCCAGTCGGCCCTGCTTGGCGGCCGGTTTGCCCTGCAGGGCAGCATGAACGAGCGCCAGACGCCGAACCCCTACACCGGCGAACTGCGGCTGGACGAGGTCAGTTTCCAGCGCTTCGCCCAGATCTATTCGAAGAGCAACGACACCGAGGGCGACATCACCGGCCACTTCCGCTTTGCCGGCAAGCGCAACGACTGGCTGTCGCTCAAGGGCGGCGGGGCGGCCATCGTCCTCAACGGCAACCTCTACGCCGTGCCCGTGCTCGGACCGCTGACGCCGCTGCTCGGCACCGTGCTGCCGGGCCAAATCAAGGGCTACAACGTCGCCAAGGAGGCCAACTGCACCTTCGAGGTCGCCGACGGCTACCTGATCACGGAGAATTTCGAGGCCCTGACCAGCGTCTTCAAGATCACCTCGGCCGGGCGCATCGATTTCATGCGCGACGCGGTGGACCTGACCGCGCAGGTGCGCTTCCGCGGCCTGCCCGGCCTGGTGTTCCGGCCGTTCAGCGAACTGCTCGAGTACCATGGCGAGGGCTCGGTGACCGACACCCAGTGGCGGCCGAGCCTGCTCAAGGGTTCCAAGGCGGCGGGCCGCCAGCCGCCGAGCGCCGAAGGCATGCGCGCGGCCGAACGCATCGCCGGTGAGGCGCCGCCGCCGTCGCCGGCGCCGGAACCCCGCCGGCCGCCGGCGTCGATGTTTGACCGCCCCGGCGGCCGCTGAGCCGCGCCCGGGGCCGTCCTGCGTTTTGCATGCCGGTTGGGCGGCTGCCGAGTGAATGAAATCGCGCCGGTTTCTGTCAGAGCAGGCATGACTTCCCCCCATTCTTCCCCGGTCAGCCTGCTGGAATCGCTGGAGCAGCGGCTGGCGCCGGCCGGTCTGGTGAGCCTGCACCTGTCCAGCGGCGGCGAGTTGACGATCTCCGGCGACGAGGCCGCCAACGACCTGCAGATCACCCAAACCGGCGGCACTTGGAACATCTCGGCGCAGGCCGGTGGCGACACCCTGTTCAGCCTCAACGGCGGCGCGGCGCAGGCGGCCGTGGCGCTGGCGGCCCCGACTTCGGTGCAAGCCCGGCTCGGCGACGGGCATGACGACCTGCTGCTCGACGGCGTGAGCCTGAGCGGCAAGCTGCGGGTCGATGGCGGCGACGGCAATGACACGGTGGACTTCACCGGCACCAGCCTGAGCGGTTCCGTGGAGGTGCGTCTGGGTGACGGCGCAGACTACTTCACCGCCGGCGGCGCGCTGTTTTTTGGGCGCAGCCTGAAGGTGGACCTGGGCGCCGGCGCCAACACGTTTGAGATCAACGCCAGCTCGCTGGACGTGCTGGGCTCGCTGTCCGCCACGGCCCGCGGCTCGGAACTGGAAGCCCAGGAATTCATTCTGGCGGCGGGCGACGGGCGGGTGGAGGGCGACGTGACCCTGCGCAGCAGTGCGGCCGGCAGTCCGACCTCCTTTGAGATCGGCAACCTGGCGGACGATGTGCTGGAGGTCGGCGGTTTCCTGAAACTCCAGTCGGGCGGCGGTCAGGATGAGGTGTTTCTCGCCGGCGACCTCGACGTCGGCGAGCGGCTCTGGTTCAAACTCGGCAACGGCCTGAACACGGTCGACAGCGCGGATTTGGGCCGCTTGGAAGCCGGCCGCCTGAGCTATTCCGGCGGTCGTGATGCCGACGACGTCATCCTGGCCGGGACCGACCTGTTCGTCGAAGGCGATCTGAGCTTCAGCGGCGGCGCCGGGTCGAACCGGCTGGACTTGCTGCCGACGGAAACCCTCACCATCAACGGTGAACTGCGCTACAGCGGCGCGGCCGGTGACGACGTCCTGATCGTCGACAGCGCCGACGCCTATGTGTTCGGCAGCATCCGCATGAGCGCCGCCTCGGGCAACAACGCCTTCGGCCTGAACGCCGTTCTGGCCGATGTCGGCGGCGTGCGCTACACCGGCGGCTCCGGCTCCGACGTGGTCGACGTCGGCCAGTTTGAAGGCGCCTCCTCGCTGGTCAACGTCTTCGGCTCGGTGAAGGTGAACACGGGCTCCGGTGCGGCGGACGTGCTGATCCGCGATGCCGACATCCGCGGCAGCCTGCAGGTGACGACCCAGGCCGCCTTCGGCCAGACGGACACCGTGCGCATCCTGGACAGTGACGTGCGCGGCACGGCGACGCTGAACCTCAACGGCAGCGCCGACAGCGATGTCGTGGTGCGCGACGGCATCTTTGACCGGGCGGTCTTCATC
>CAYYJK010000278.1:0-5204 GCA_964472185.1 uncultured Prosthecobacter sp. | reverse complement strand
TTGAGCAGCCGGCCCTGCAGGTCGGTTTTGACGATCGCCGTGGTCCAGGACCAGAACAGGGCGCCGCGGCCGTCGCTGCAGACGCCCTGCAGGTGCCTGGGATACGCGCCCTCACAGACCACCGGCTGCAGGTCCGCCGCCCCCAGGCCGCCGATCAGCAGGCCAAGAACCAGCAGCGGCAGGCGCAGAAGCATCAGGACCAGGCAGTGAGGAGGCGGCATGGCGGGAGAATGGCTGAAGACGACCTACTCGGCCTTGTTTTTGGCGGCAGCGCCCTTGCCCTGCCCTTTGCCCTTGGGCCGAACCGGCGGGTTGGTTTCGCCGTCGAAAGCCTGGTTGCCGTGGGTGAAGCGCGGCGGCGGCAGCGTCTCCTTGACCTCGGCCTGCAGGCGCACCAGCTCGGCCTTGAGCTCCTTGACCGTGTCCGCGTAGGCGGGATCGGCGTAGAAGTTCTTCGTCTCCAGCGGATCCTGTTCGCGGTCGAGCAGGTCCCAGTCGTCGATGTCCGGCTTGTAGTAGTGCACCAGCTTGTAGCGGTCGGTGATGACGCCGTAGTGCGGACGCACCCGGTGCGGCACGGGGTACTCGTAGTAGTGGTAGTAGAACGATTTGCGCCAGTCGGCCGGCGACTCGCCCCTGAACAGCGGCACCAGGGAGCGGCCCTGCATGTCGGCCGGCTGCGGCAGCCCGGCGATGTCGAGGAAGGTCTGCGCGAGGTCGAGCAGCGAGACGATCCGGCCGTTGACCGAACCGGGCTTGGTGACGCCCGGCCAGCGCACCAGGAAGGGGGTGCGCAGCGACTCCTCGAAGATCCAGCGCTTGTCGAACCAGCCGTGCTCGCCCAGATAGAACCCCTGGTCGCTGCTGCAGATGACCACCGTGTTCTCCGCCAGGCCCTCGCGATCGAGGTACTCGAGGACGCGCGCGACGCTTTCGTCGACCCCTTTCACGCAGCCGAGGTAGTCGTGCATGTAGCGCTGGTAGCGCCATTTGACCAGCTCCTTGCCGGTGAGGCCGGCCTCGCGGTACTTGGCGTTGCGCGGCTCGTAGTAGTCGTCCCAGTACTTGCGCTGATCGGGATCGAGCTGCTTCGGCGCCACCAGCTTGAGATCCTTCTCGGTCATGGTGCGCTCGATGCCCATGTCGTGGTCGCTGAGAGCCCGGCTGCGCGCCTCGAAGGCGTCAAACAGCGTCGGCGGCTCGGCATAGACCCGGTCGTTGTCGTGGCCGAGATGGCGCAGCGCCGGCTCCCACTCGCGGTGCGGCGCCTTGTGCTGGCACATGAGCATGAAGGGCTTGGTCTTGTCGCGGTTCTTCAGCCACTCCAGGGTGAGGTCGGTGATGACGTCGGTGACGTAGCCCTGGTGCTTGACCGGCTTGCCGTTGTCGATCATCGGCGGGTTGTAGTACAGGCCCTGGCCGGGCAGGATGTGCCAATAGTCGAAGCCCTGCGGGTCGGTCATCAGGTGCCACTTGCCGATGACCGCGGTCGTGTAGCCGCCCTTCTGCAGCAGCTTGGGAAAGGTCTGCTGGCTGCCGTCGAAGCGGCTGTTGCTGTTGTTGTAGAAGCCGTTGAGGTGCGAGTACTTGCCGGTCTGGATGACGGCGCGCATCGGCCCGCAGATCGAGTTGGTGACCAGGCAGCGGTCGAAGCGCAGGCCTTCGCGGGCGAGGCGGTCCATGCCCGGCGTGTTGAGCAGCTTGCGTTCGTCGCCGTAGGCCGAGATGGCCTGCGTCGTGAGGTCGTCGGAAAACAGGAACAGGATGTTCGGCGGTCCCTTCGGAGCGGCGGTGGCGGCGGCGGCCAGCAGCCCGGAGCAGGCGAGAAGAAGTCGGCGGATCATGGAACAGCGGAAACGCGGGGGCGCGGGTGAAGATTGCAGGCGCTTGCGGGAATCGGCGGTCAGCGCACCAGCAGGGTTGCCAGCCCGAGAAAGACCCCCATGCTGACGATGTCGGTGGCGGTGGTCAGGAAGATGCTCGAGGCGGTGGCGGGATCGGCGCCCAGCTTGCGCAGGCCGAGCGGGATCAGGGCGCCGCACAGGCCGCTGACCACGCAGCTGGCGATCATTGCCAGCCAGACGACCAGGCCGAGCGTCCAGGCGCTGGGATTGTCCTGCAGGCGCGCGTAAATGAACATGCCCGCACCGGCGCTCAGTCCGACCAGCAGGCCGTTGAGCAGGCCCAGCGCGCCCTCCTTGCAGACCAGCCGGCGTTCGTCCCCGGGTTTGAGGTCGCCCAGGGTCATGCCGCGCAGGGCCACGGCGAGGGCCTGGCAGCCGGTGTTGCCCGACTGGCCGGCGAGCACCGGCAGGAAGGCGGCCAGCAGCACGAGCCGGTCGAGCGTGTGCTCGAACAGGCCCACCACAGCCGCCGCCGCAAAGGCCGTGACCAAATTGATCTGCAGCCAGGGGTGGCGGGAGCGCAGGCTTTCGAACAGCGGCGTGCTCAGGCGCTCCTCGTTCTTCACCCCGACCATGGTACCGGCCTGGGCGCTGATCTCGATGGCGCGCGCCTCGAAGAGGTTCTGGCCGCGCACGAGGCCGAGCAGGCGGCCTTCGGTGTCGCACACCGGATAGACCGGGATGTGGCGGTTGACGGTCAGCTTCATGGCGTCGGTCAGCTCCATCTCCGGCTGCAGGCAGAAGAAGTTCCGGTACATGACCTCCGCCAGCGGCGCGTCCGGGCGGCCGAGCATGAGATCGCGGAAGACCAGCACGCCGAGCAGCTTGTTGGCCTCGTCGGTGACGTAGCCGTAGGTGATGAAGGCGCGCCGGGTGAGCTTGCGCAGGGCCTCGACGGTGTCATGCACGGTCATGGTCGGGCGGAACACCGCCACCGGCGGTTCCATGAGCCAGCCGACGCTGTCCTCGGGGTACTGGCGGTTGTGCATCCACTGCCGGGACTTCTCGATCGGCGCCTCCGCCAGGATGGCGCAGCGCCGGGCGTCGCCCATCTCCTGCAGGATCTGCTGGGCCACCATCGGGTTGAGCTCCTCGAGGACCCGCACGACCACTCCGGGCGCCTGCTCCTCCAGCAGTTCCGCAGCGTGGTGCGGCGCCCGCTCGCGCACTTCTCCGACCAGGACGGCGTCAGTTTCGGCGTTCATGCCGGCAGACTAAACCGGCGCCGCCGCAGGTGTCCACCTTCGGCTGTCCCTCCTAGGCCGGGATCCGCATTTCTCCGCTGGCAGCCCGGCGGACCGCGCTAACATGGCGCATGCTTCGCGCCTGGCTCGAACTCGCCCGCATCTCCAACCTGCCCACCGTCTGGACCAACGTCACCGCCGGCTGGCTGCTGGCGGGCTGGCCCCTGCAGCATCCGGCCCTGCCCTGGCTGCTGCTGGCCGGTTCGCTGCTGTACTCCGGCGGCATGATCCTCAACGATGCCGCGGACGTGAAGTTCGACCGCGAGCACCGGCGCGACCGTCCCATTCCCAGCGGCCGGATCGGCCTCGCGCCGGCCTGGATGACCGGCCTGGGCATGCTGGCGCTCGGCGCCAGCATGGCCCTGCACTGGCAGGCGAACCCGGCGCTCACCGCCGCGCTGGCCGCCGCCATCCTCGCTTACGATCTGTACCACAAACCCTGGTCCGGCTCGGTCTGGATCATGGGGGCCTGCCGCAGCCTGCTCGTGCTGCTGGCCGCCTCGCTGCCCGTCGGCGACGCCAGCCCGCAGACCGGCGCGGTTCTTCCCCATGCCCTGGCGCTCGGCGCCTACGTCGTCGGCCTGACCCTGATCGCCCGCCAGGAAGCCCGCGGCACGCCGGTGGCCTTCTGGCGCGCCCTGCTGGTACGCGGACTGCTGGTCGCCCCCGGCGTGCTGGCCGCGGCCGCCCTGCCCCGCCTTGGCGCCAGCCAGCGCTGGACGAGCCTGCTGCTCATCGCCCTGTTTGCGCTGCTGGTGGCGCGGGCGACCCGGCTCATGCGGCAAGGCGGCGCGGCCATCGGCCAAGCGGTCGGCCTGCTGCTGGCCGGCATCGCCCTGGTGGATGCCCTGGCGGTGGCGCGCCTGGACTGGCCCCTGGCGCTGGGCCTGGCGGCGCTGGTGCCGCTGCTGCGACTCTGGCAGCGCTGGGTGGCTGCCACCTAGGACCTTTTCGCAGTTGGCAGCTTGCATGAACCCCGGGTGAACCGCGTTCTATTCTTTCACTTTCGCCCCACTGGGCGTAAGGGTCCCGTGAACCCCCCGTCCATGCTGGAAAAACCCATCAGGCTCGAATACACCCACCGCATCCTGTTCAACCGCGAGGTGTTTGCCCCCACCAACCCGACGATCCGCGAACTGCTGCTGCTTGACCAGCCGGTCAAGGTGCCGCGCGTGCTGGTGTTCGTCGACGACCAGGTCGCCGCAGCCCATCCGGACCTGCCCGAAGCCATTCGCGCCTACGCCCGCGCGCATGCCGAGGTCGTCGACCTCGCCGGCGCCCCCGTGCTGCTGCCCGGCGGCGAGCCCTGCAAGAATGACTTCAGCCTGGTCCAGCACTGCTGGCAGGCCATCCACGATGCCGGCCTGGACCGCCACAGCTACGTCTTCGTGATCGGCGGCGGCGCCGCCCTCGACCTGGTCTGCTTTGCCGCCGCCACGGCCCATCGCGGCATCCGCCACGTGCGCTTCCCCACCACAACGCTCAGCCAGGGCGACGGCGGGGTCGGCGTGAAAAACGGCGTCAACTTCTTCGGCAAGAAGAACTGGGTCGGCAGCTTCGCCGTGCCCTACGCGGTGGTGAACGATTTCGCCTTCCTGGAAAGCCTGCCGGAACGCGAGCGGCGCAACGGCGTCATCGAGGCGATCAAGGTCGCGCTCATCCGCGACGGCGCCTTCTACCACGAGATCGAGCAGATGGCCCCGGCCCTGGCCCGGCTCGAACAGCCGTCGCTGGAGCGCCTGGTGCAGCGCAGCGCCGAACTGCACGTCGAGCACATTGCGACCGGCGGCGACCCCTTTGAACTCGGCAGCGCCCGGCCGCTCGACTTCGGCCACTGGGCCGCGCACAAGCTGGAGCAGATCACCCGCTTCGAAGTCACCCACGGCGAGGCCGTGGCCATCGGCATGGCGGTCGACCTGACGTACTCGGCGCGCAAGGGCATCCTCGACGCCGCCACGGCCGAGCGGGTGCTGAAGCTCATTGAACGCCTCGGCTTCGCCACCTTCCACCCCGGCCTGCTCGCCGAAGGCCGCAGCGGCGAACCGGTGATCCTGGA
>CAYYJK010000277.1:0-5206 GCA_964472185.1 uncultured Prosthecobacter sp. | reverse complement strand
CTCGCCTCCCTCCGCCGCCGGCTTGTCGCCAAGGAAATCACGCCGCGTGACATTGTCACCGATCTGGTCGCCGCCGTGGAGGCCGGCAACCCCAGCCTCGGCGCCTACCTGTCCTGGAACGCCGACCAGGCCCTGGCCGAAGCCGACCGCGCCGACCTGTCTCTGCCGCTCGGCGGCCTGCCGATCGGCATCAAGGACAACATCAACGTCACTGGCGAGCCCTGCACCTGCGGCTCGAAGATGCTGGCCGAGAACTACACCGCCCCCTACGACGCCGGGGCGATCGCCAAGCTGCGCGCCGGCGGGGCGCTGCCCTTCGGCCGCCTGAACATGGACGAGTTCGCCATGGGCTCGACCTCGGAAAACTCGGCTCTTGGCCTGACCCGCAACCCGCACGACCTTGAGCGCGTGCCCGGCGGCTCCAGCGGCGGCAGCGCCGCGGCGGTCGCGGGCAACCTGGCGATTGCCGCCCTCGGCTCCGACACCGGCGGCTCGATCCGCCAACCGGCCGCCCTGTGCGGCTGCGTCGGCCTCAAACCGACCTACGGCCGTGTCTCGCGCTACGGCCTCGTGGCCTTCGCCTCGTCGCTCGACCAGATCGGCCCGATCACCAAGACCGTCGAGGACGCCGCCCTGCTGCTCAACCACCTGTGCGGCAAGGACCCGCGCGATTCGACCTCGCTCGACGCCGAGGTGCCCGACTTCACCCAGGCGCTGGGCCGCGACATCCGGGGCCTGCGCATCGGTCTGCCGAAGGAGTACTTCATCAGCGGCCTGCACGCCGGCGTGGCCGACCGCGTCCAGGCGGCGATCCGCAAGCTCGAATCGCTCGGCGCCGAGCTGGTGGAGATCAGCCTGCCGCACACCGACGTCGGCGTCGCGACCTACTACATCCTGGCGCCGGCGGAAGCCTCGGCCAACCTGGCCCGCTTCGACGGCGTCCGCTACGGCCACCGCAGCAGCGAGGCGGCGGATCTGATGGAGCACTACTTCAAGAGCCGCGCCGAAGGTTTTGGACCCGAGGTCAAGCGCCGCATCCTGCTCGGCACCTACGTGCTCAGCAGCGGCTACTACGACGCCTACTACCTCAAGGCCCAGCGCGCCCGCACCCTCATCCGCCGCGACTTCGAGCAGGCCTTCGAGAAGGTCGATCTCATCGTCAGCCCGACCACGCCGACCCCGGCGCACAAGCTGGGCGAGATGAAGGACAATCCCCTGGCCGCGTATCTCGAGGACATCTTCACCATCCCGGTCAACCTCGCCGGCCTGCCCGGCATCAGCGTGCCCTGCGGCACGGTCGAGGCGGGCGGCAAGCAGCTGCCGGTCGGCCTGCAGATCATCGGCAAGCCGCTCGACGAACTGACCGTGCTGCGCGCGGCGGACGCCTTCGAAAAGGCCTGAAGCTGTCCCGGGCGGAAGTTTTCTGTCCAAATCGGGCCGCCTGGAAACTGATGACCGGTGATTGCAACGGCCGATTCGGGCCGTACTCCACCGTCCCGTCCGCCATGCCCTGCCATCGTTACGACATCCCCACCTCCCGCCGCGAGTTTCTCAGCCGCGCCGGCGGCGGTTTTGGCGCCCTGGCGCTGGCCGCCCTGATGAACGAGCCCGTGCTGGGCGCGGCGACCGCCGGCGCCCCGGCCGGGCTGGCCAAGATTCCGCAGCGCGCCGGTCGCGCCAAAAGCGTCATCTTCTGCTTCATGGAGGGCGGGCCGAGCCACCTCGACACCTTCGACCGCAAGCCGCTGCTGAACCGGCTCCACGGCCAGAAACTGCCCTCCAGCTTCAAGGTGCCCGTGCTGGCGATGGGCGAGAGCGACGCGCCGCTGCTCGAGTCCAAGCGCGCCTGGAAGCAGCACGGCCAGAGCGGCCTGTGGATTTCCGACTGGTTCGAGAACGTCGCCGAGCATGCCGACGACCTGGCGGTGATCCACTCCTGCATGTCCGACGGCATCAACCACGCCGGCGGCGTCTGCCAGATGAACACCGGCAGCATCTTCGGCGGCCGGCCTTCGCTCGGCGCCTGGGTCAACTACGGCCTCGGCAGCGAGAACCGCGACCTGCCCGGCTTCGTCGTCATCAAGGACAGCGAGGGCACGGTGGTCAACGGCGTGCGCAACTGGGGCAGCGGCTTCATGCCGGCCGTGCATCAGGGCGTCGAGTTCAGCTCCGAGGGCGTGCCGATCAAGTACCTCGACAACCCCAAAGGCCTCAGCCAGTCGCGTCAGCGCGACAAGCTCGACCTGCTGGCTTCCCTGAACCGCGACTACAACGCCAGCCGGCTGGACAACACCGAACTTGAGGCGCGCATCCGCGCCTACGAACTCGCCTACACGATGCAGGCCGAGGCGCCGGTGGCGGTCGATCTTGAGCGCGAAAGCGCCAGCACCAAGGCCCTGTACGGCATGGACCGCCCGGAAACCGCCGTCTACGGCCGCAACTGCCTGCTCGCCCGCCGCCTGGTCGAGCGTGGCGTCCGTTTCGTCCAGCTCTACTCCGGCGCCGGCAGCAAGTGGGACAGCCATTCCAAGCTCGAGGAGAACCACAGCCGCCTCTGCCGGGCGGTGGACCGCCCGATCGCCGGCCTGCTGACCGACCTCAAGCAGCGCGGCCTGCTCGACGAGACCCTGGTCATCTGGGGCGGCGAATTCGGCCGCACGCCGATGAGCGAGCAGGGCGGCGGCCGCGACCACAATCCGAACGGCTTCACGATGTGGATGGCCGGCGGCGGGGTCAAGGGCGGCCAGACCATCGGCGCCACCGACGAGCTCGGCCTGTACGCGATCGAGGACAAGCTGCACGTTCACGACATCCACTCGACCATCCTGCACCTGCTCGGGGTCGACCACACGCAGCTGGTCTACCACCACAAGGGCCGGCCGGAGCGCATCGACCAGAACGAAGGCCAGGCCTACGCACGCATCACCGGCTGACGCGGTCCCGGCCCCCCACGAATGGGGGATGCCGATCCTGCCGAAAACTGCGCCGGGATGGCGTTGATTGCGGATGTTCGTTTGCCGCCTCCTCATCGCCAGCCTCGCTGTCGCGGCTTGGTCCGGCCTCGGCGCCGCCGTTGTCCGCGTCGAGGTGACCGGACGCACCGACTTGGGAGCTTCGGGTTACGAGGAGATCCGCGGGCGGCTGCATTTTGAGGTCGATCCGGGCCATCCCGGCAACGCCGTCATTGCCGATCTCGGGCGCGCGCCGGTCAACGCCGCGGGGCGGGTGGCGTTTGCCTCCGACCTGCGCCTGCAGCGGGCCAAGGATGCCGCCCGTCGCAACGGCGCGGCCTGGGTGGAAATTCCCAACCGCGGTGGCAAGGCCGGCCTCAGCGCGGCGCAGATGGCCGCGGGGTTCACCCTGCTCAGCGTCGGCTGGGAGTTCGATGTCACCGAGCCGGGCAAGCTGGCTCTGAGCGCGCCGCGCGCCCTCGGCGACGACGGCCGGCCGCTGCGCGGCGTCGTGCACAGCACCTTCCTCAGCGACAAGCGTGTGGACAGTTTCACCCTGACGGACGTGCCGCTGTATCCGCCCGTCGATCCCGACGGACCCGACAGCCGGCTGATCCGGCGCGAACATTCGGCCTTTCCCGGCGGCACCGAAGTGCCGCGCACGCAGTGGCGTCTCGAGCCGGGCCGCCTCAGCCTCCAGGGCGGTCTGGAACCGGGCCGGACCTACGAGCTCGCCTACCTCAGCGAGGGCCCGCCGGTCGCCGGCCTGGGCTACGCCGCCATCCGCGATGCGGTCGCCTGGCTCAAGCACGGCGCCGATTCGCCGGCGCCGGTGCGCCACGCGCTGGCCTTTGGTTCCTCGCAGTGCGGGCGCCTGCTGCGCGATTTCCTCTACCTCGGCTTCAACACCGACGAGCAGGACCGCCGGGTGTTCGACGGCGTGATGGCGCACATCGCCGGCGCGGGGCGCCTGGTGCTCAACCAGCGCTGGTCGCAGCCGCGCAGCGTCGCGGCCTATTTCACCGCCTCGTATCCGTTTGCCGACACGGCGCTGCCGGATCCGGTCAGCGGGCGCTGCGAGGGCGTCCTCGACAACCCGCGCGTGAAGCATGCGCCGAAGCTGTTTTACCTCAACACGGCTTCCGAGTACTGGGGGGCCGGCCGGGTGGCGGCGCTCACGCACACCGACGCCGCGGGCACCCGCGACGCGGCGTTTCCGGATCACGTGCGCAGCTACTACTACGCCGGCACCCAGCACGGGCCGGCCAGCTTCCCGCCGCCGGTGCTGACCGGTTGCCCGGTGCGCTTGAATCCGGTGAACGCCACCGCGGTGACGGCCGCGCTGCGCCAGGCGCTGCATCGCTGGGTGACCGAGGGCGTGCCGCCGCCCGCCAGCGTCCATCCGAAGTTCAGCGACGGCACGCTGGTGCCGGTGCGCGAGGTGCGCTTCCCTGCCGTTCCGGGACTGGCCTCGCCGCGCGCGCTGCGGGCCGGGGCGCGGGTGCCGAATCCGCTCTGGCCCGAGGGCGCCGGCGCCGGGGCGGAATTGCCGCTGCTGGTGCCGCAGGTGGATGCTGACGGCAACGACCTCGCCGGCATCCGCCTGCCCGACGTCGCCGTGCCGCTGGGCACGGCCACGGGCTGGATCTTCCGCACCGCCGCGCTGGGCCGGCCCGGGGAGCTGGCGCTGCTGCGCGGGGCCTGGGTGCCGTTTGCCGCCACGCGCGCGCAGCGCGCTGCGGCGGGTGATCCGCGGCTTTCGCTCGAGGAACGCTATGCCGGCCGCGACGACTACCTGCGGCGGGTGCGCGGCGTGCTCGAAGACTTGGTGCGCCAGGGTTTTCTCACCGGCGCGGACCTGGAACCGCAGCTTCGCCAAGCCGGCGAACGCTGGGACTGGGTCGTGACCCAGACCGCACGCTGATCCTTGGCCCCCCCTTTTTCACTCCTTCATGAACGCCCTGCTGCATGTTTCCACCCTCGCCCTGGCCGCGGGATCCCTGGCGTCGTCCGCCGCTGCGGCCGTGGCGCCCCCGAATGCCGCCGCCCTGCCCAAACCGGTGGCCGTCGCCACCTGGAATTTCGACGGTGACGACGCTTCGGGTGCCTGGACGCGGACCGTCGCCGGACCGCGGCCGCCGCTGCATCCGCACTTGGCGCCGGCCAACCGGGCGGCGGAGTTCGCTGCGGCCGCCGATCCGCTCGTGGTGCCGCATGCGCAGGCGCCCAGCTTCAAGCATGGCGAAGCGCTGACC
>CAYYJK010000276.1:0-5221 GCA_964472185.1 uncultured Prosthecobacter sp. | reverse complement strand
AACCGGAGCAGATCGCGAAACTGGAAGCCTGGATTCGCGACGGCGCCGTCTGGCCGGCCGCGCCGGTGAGCGCCGACAAACTGGCCAAGACCGCCAGGCTCGATGACGAGGCGTTTCTGCGCCGCGTCAGCCTGGACCTGATCGGGCAGCCCCCGACGGCCGCCGAAGCGCGCGCGTTTTTCAACGACCGCACGGCGGACAAGCGCGCTCGCCTGATCGACCGCCTGCTGACCGATGAACGCTGGGCGGAGCATCAGATGAGCGACTGGCTGGACCTGCTGGCGGAAAATCCCACCCTCATCAATGCCTCGCTGAACAGCACCGGCCCCTTCCGCTGGTTCCTGCTGGATGCGCTGCGCGACGGCAAGGCGCTCGACCGCATGATCACCGAACTCATGCTGATGCGCGGCGACATCGGCCAGGGCGGCAGCGCGGGCTTCGCCCTCGCCGGGGAAAACGACTCCCCGTTTGCCGCCAAGGGGCACATTGTCGCTTCGTCCCTCCTGGGCATCGAGATGCAATGCGCCCGCTGCCATGACTCGCCCTACCACAGCACCACGCAGCGGGATCTGTATTCGCTCGCCGCGATGTTCTCGCGCAAGACCGTCACCGTGCCCGCCACCAGCCGCGTGCCCGCCGGATTTTTCGAGAAGAAGGGCCGCGAATCCCTCATCAAGGTGACGCTGAAGCCCGACGAACCGGTGACGCCGGAGTGGCCCTTTGCCGCCACCACGGGCGCGAAGGACGGCGCCGGCATCGACCGCCTGATGGACGATCCCAAGGATGTGCGCGAGCGCCTGGCGGCCCTCGTCACGGCGCCGGAGAACCGCCGCTTTGCCCGGGTGCATGTGAACCGCGTGTGGAAGCGCTTCATGGGGTCCGGCTTCGTCGAACCCGCGCACGATTGGGAGGGCCGCGAGGCCAGCCACCCGGAACTGCTGGACTGGCTGGCCGGCGACTTCGTGGCGCACGGCTACGACTCGCGCCGGCTGATGCGCCTCATCGCCACCTCCGCCGCCTACCAGCGCGCCGCCACGGCGGAAAACTGGGCCGCGCTGCCGGCCAACGAGCGGCTGTTCAGCGCCCCCGGCCGACGCCGCCTCAGCGCCGAGCAGATCGTGGACTCGCTGCATGCCGCCGCCGGCAAGGCGATCGACTCCGAGGAGATCACCTTCGTCCACGACGGCCGGCATACGCTGGAGCGGCGGCAGACCCTCGGCGTGCCGCGCCGCGCCTGGATGTTTGCCAGCCTGAACAACGAACGCGACCGCCCCAGTCTGGCCCTGCCGCATGCGCAGACCGCCGTGGACGTGCTGGAGGCCTTTGGCTGGAACGGCTCACGGCAGATGCCCGTTTTTGAGCGGTCCACCGACCCCAACCTGCTCCAGCCAGGCATCCTCGCCAACGGCACGCTGGTGCAGTCGCTGGCGCGCGCCTCCTGGCGCAGTGACCTGGCGAATCTGGCCGTGCAGGCGCCCTCGCCCGAGGCGCTGCTTGAGGAGGTTTTTCTGCGGTTCCTCACGCGTCAGCCGCGCCCCGCCGAACGCGCCGCCTTCCTGCCCGCCCTGAGCGATGGTTTCGCCACACGGATCCTGCCAGCCGCCGAGCAAAGCGCACCAAAGCTGCCCGGCCCGCTGCCGATCGTCACCTGGCTGAACCATGTCAGCCCCGAAGCCAACTCCATCCAGGTCGAGGTGGAAAAGCGGGTCCAGCAGGGGCCGCCGCCCGACCCGCGCCTGCGCAGCGTCTGGCGGGAGGTTTACGAAGACCTCGTCTGGAGCCTCATCAATGACCGGGAGTTCGTCTGGATTCCCTGACCGGTCGCCCTTGCCCCATGAACCCGTTTTCCACCATGAACCGCCGCCGCTTTCTTGAAACCGCCACCGCCCTGGCCGGCGGCGCGGCCTTGCCACGTCCCCTGCCCGCCGCGGCGGAAGCGCCGCTGATCCGCGGCAAGGCCGAGCACGTCATCTCCATCTGGCTCGGCGGCGGCATGGCGCAGGTCGACACCTTTGACCCGAAGCGACGCGGCGATCCCGCGGCGAAAAAAGCCGGTTCCTACTACGCCTCCATCGACACCGCCGTGCCCGGCGTGCAGCTCTGCGAGCACCTGAAGCAGCTTGCGCCGCTGATGGAGCGCGTCACGGCCGTGCGCACGGTGCATCACGACGTCATTGACGAGCATGCCGCTGCCACCAATCGCATGCACACCGGCCGCCCGATCAGCGGCACCATTCGCTACCCTTCCATCGGCTCCATCATCGCCCACCAGCGCGGCTCCGCCTCCGACCAGGCCCCGCCCTACGTGCTCATCGGTTATCCCAATGTCACGCGCGGTCCCGGCTTCCTCGGCGCGCAGTCCGGCTACCTCTACCTGACCGACACCAGCCGCGGGCCCGCCGGCCTGTCGCTCCCTACCGGCCTCAGCACCGCCCGCCAGCAGCGCCGCAGCCAGTTCCTCGCCGCCCTGCAGGCCGAAGCCCCGGCCACGGAGGATCCCAAGCTGAAAAGCTACGACGCCGCAATCGCGCAAAGCCTCAAGTTCAGCGGCCCGGCCTTCAACCGCGTCTTCAACCTCGACGAGGAACCCGGCTCCCTCCGTCAGCGCTACGGCGGCGAGTTCGGCCAACGCTGCCTGCTCAGCCGACGCCTCATCGAGCGGGGCGTGCGCTTCGTCGAGGTCTCGCACAACCTCAACTTCCTCAACGGCACCGGCTGGGACACCCACAACCAGGGCATCCTGAAGCAGCATGAGCTGATCCGGGAACTCGATAGCGCCGTCGCCGCGCTCATCACCGACCTCGAAGCGCGCCGCCTGCTGGACAAGACCCTCATCGTCATCACCACCGAATTCGGCCGGCCGCCCGAATTCGACGGCGGCGGCGGTCGCGGTCATCAGGGCACCGCCTTCAGCTGCGTGCTCGCCGGCGGCGGCCTCCGCCACCACGGCGCCTGGGGGCAGACCGACGAGCTTTCCAAGAAGATCGTCGCCAACCCTGTCAGCGTCCCCGACTTCTTCGCCACCCTCTGCGCCGCGGTCGGGGTCGACTACCGCCTCAATCTCCACGACGGCGACCGCCCGGTGCCCATCACGGACCAGGGGAGCCCGATTGCAGCGTTGTTTGTCTGAAGTTCCGGGCGGCGTGCCGGGCCGGCAGGAAGGCGCTTTTTCAGGCGCTGCTGCGCAGGATTCCCGGATCCCGGATGCCGGCCCCGGCGTAACAGAGTCGTGCTGGATGCGTCCAACCTTCACCTCCTGTCCACCTGCGCCCTGATCGGGCTGGTGTGGACCGTGCAAGTGGCGGTGTATCCGCTGTTTGACCGCACGGGCCAGGAAGGGTTTTCAGCCTGGCATGCCGCCTACACCGCCCGCATCGGCCGGGTGGCCGGGCCGCTCATGCTGGCGGAGCTGGGCAGCGGCCTTTGGCTGCTCGGGTCGGGCAGGCGCGAACCGCTGTTCATGCTCAGCTTGGCGCTGCTGGGGGGCATCTGGCTCTCGACCGCACTCGTGCAGGTTCCCCTGCACCACCGGCTGGCGCAGGGCTTTGAGGCCGGCACGCACCGGCGACTCGTGCGCACCAACTGGCTGCGCACCTGCGCCTGGACGCTGCGCGGCCTGTGCCTGCTTTTTTGAGGATGAACGACCTTTCCAAACAACGCTTTGCCGTCATCGGCGCAGGCCTCGCGGGCGTCGCTGCGGCGCGGGGCCTGCGGCAGCGCGGTGCCGACGTGGTGGTGTTTGAAAAATCACGCGGCTTTGGCGGCCGCTGCGCGTCGAAGCGTTGGGAAGGCCATGTCATCGATCATGGCGCGCAGTACTTCACGATGCGCGACGCGCGGTTCCGCGAAGCGGCGGTCTCGGCCTGCGGCGAGGCGTTGTGCCGGCTGGAGCAGCCGGTGCGGAATGAAAACGGGGAGGAACTGCCGGACTCGGGCCGATGGATCCATCGGGAAGGCAACAGTCGTCTCGTCCGCGCACTGGCGAAGGATCTGGAAATCCGCACTGAGCATCCGATCGAGGATGCCCGCAGTCTGCTGGCCGAATTCGATCAGGTCGTCAGCACCGCGCCCTGGCCGCAAACCGCACGGCTGTTTGGCCTGGCGCACGCCGCGGATTACCTCCCGTGTCTCGCGGTGGTGCTGGCGTATCAGGGCGATTGGATCGGCCGCACATGCGACACTTACGCGTTCAGCGCTCCCGGCACGGCGCTGGCCTGGACCGCGTGCGAAAATCACAAACCGGGGCGCATCGCCCCCGGCTGCACCGTTTTCGTCGCGCATCTGGGCGAGGCCTTCAGCCGCGAGCATCTGGAGAGAGCTCCGGCGGAGTATCCTGAGCTGGTGCGCCCAATGGTCGAGCAGCGCTGGGAAGTGCCGGCTGGCGCTTTTGCCGGCGCTTTCGGCCATCGCTGGCGGCTGGCGCGCGTGGATTCGCCGCTCACGCCGCCGCCCCTGCCCGAACGCCTGCATTTTGTCGGAGATGCGCTCAGCCGCTCGCGCGTGGAAGATGCCTGGCTGGCCGGCCAGGCGTTTGCCCAAAACGTCACTCAGGTCGGATAAACCGGCTCATCAAGACCGGCCAAGCGTCAGCGGTCTAACGAGACGCCTCCAGTTCCAGCCGCAGGGCGTCGTACAGGGCCTTCAGGCGCCGCACCTCTTGCGGATGCTGCCTGGCAACGTCCCGCTGCTCGCCCGGATCGGCCTGCAGATCGAACAGCTGCATCGGCGCGGGAGCAACCCCCGTGCGCAGGCCGGGATGCTCGGCCGGCTGCGGCTGTTCGCGGGGCGCCAGCAGGGTCACGCCATCGGGACCGCGCGGATCCACCCAGCGCTGGCCGGGCTTGTGCAGGGCGCCCATGCGGTCGCTCGCAGGCAGCACGTGGAGCTTCCAGCGGGCATCGCGAACCGCGACCAGCTTCTCGGCCTGCAGCCCGCCGACCACCGCATGCGGACTGGCGGCCTTGGAGGTGAAGAGAGGCAGGAGGTCGCGGCCGTCGATGACACGGTCCGGCGGCGGCGCCACACCGGCGGCTTTCAGCGCGGTGGTGAACAGGTCCATCATCACCGCCGGCTCGGAACTGACGTGGCCGGCCGGAATGCGTCCGGGCCAGCGCGCGAGGCACGGCACGCGGTAACCGCCCTCATAAGAACTGCCCTTCATGCCGCGCAGCCCGCCGGTGCTGCCGCCGAACCAGGGTCCGTTGTCGCTGGTGAAAACCAC
>CAYYJK010000275.1:0-5257 GCA_964472185.1 uncultured Prosthecobacter sp. | reverse complement strand
GCCGTGGTCAGCGGCGGCGCCTTGGCCGGCCTGCAGCTCGGCGGCGCCACCACGGCCGGCACCCTGCGAATCGACGGCAGCGGCAGCGCCGCCAGCGCGCGCGCGCTCAGCCTCGGCGAAGGCGGCGGCGCGGTCGACATCGTGCAGGCCGGCACGGTGCTCAGCTTCACCGGCGCCGTTTCCGGCAGCGGCCCGCTGGCCAAGACCGGAGCGGGCACCCTGAACCTGTATGGCACGCTGGGCGGCACCGGCCTGACCACGGTTCAGGAGGGTCTGCTGCGCCTGAAACTCGGCACCGCCGCCGGAGGCGTCGCCGTTGCCGCCGGAGCAACCCTGGCCCTGAACCAGGACAGCAGTCCGGGCACGCTGCAGCTGCCTGCGCTGAGCCTGGCCGAGGGCGCGGTCCTGCAGTTCGAGTTCAACACCCCCGCCCTGCCCGGCAGCCCCCTGCTGCAGGTCGGCACCACCGACGGCCTGAGCGTGGCGGGCAGCGTGCGCCTGCGCCTGTCCAACGCCCAGCCCTTCGCCACCGGCACCTACACCCTGCTCGACTACGCGGGCAGCGCCCTGCCCGCCAACTTCACCCTGGAAATCGCCGGCCGCTCCCGTGCCACCCTGATTCACGACGACGCCGGCACGGCCGTCCGCGCCGACATCCTGCAGGGCGAACCGGTGCGCTGGACCGGCGCCAGCAGCGGCGTCTGGGACACGGGCACCGGCGTGGACGCCGGCGGCAGCCGCAACTGGCAGACCCTGACCTCCCTCGCAGTCACCAACTTCGTCGAGGCCGATTTCGTGCACTTCGACGACAGCGCCGTCCTGTTCCAGGTGGAACTGGCCGACGCCGTGCGGCCGAACCGCCTGCAGGTGGAGGCGGCTGCGGACTACACGTTTGGCGGCGCCGGCCGGATCAGCGGTCTGACGGCCCTCGCCAAGTCCGGCACAGGCACGCTCATCCTGGCCACCGACAACGATTTCACCGGCGGCACCACCATCACCGCCGGCACGCTGCAGCTCGGCAACGGCGGCACCCGCGGCGCCATCACCGGGCCGGCCGTGCTCACCGGCGGGCGCCTGAGTTTCAACCGTGCCGACGCCCACCAGCACTCGGGCGCGATCACCCTCAACGAAGGCGCCAGCCTGATGCAGCGCGGCAGCGGCGCCGTCACCGTCTCCGGCCCGCTCACCGTCAATGCCGGCCTCAGCGTGGTGCCGGACGGAACCGGCCAGCTGACGATCTCCTCCGCGCTGGCGCTCGGCGCCAACGCGCTCAGCGTCTCCGGCAGCGGCGACCTGACCCTCTCCGGCGTCGTCAGCGGCAGCGCCGTCCAGCCGATCGTCATGACCGGCGACGGCACGCTGTACCTGCGCGGCGTCAACAGCTTCACCGGCACAACCGTCATCCGCAGCGGCACCGTTTCGGTCGCGGGCGACCGCGGTCTCGGCGCCAGCACGGCCGACGTCCTGCTCGACGGCGGCACGCTCCAGCTCACCGCCGGCACCCTCGGCGGCGTCTCGGCCACGGCGCGCAGCATCACCGTTGGCGAAGCCGGCGGCACGCTCGATTTCCACAGCGCCCAGAACTTCCAGGGCAACGGCTTTTTCGGCACCGGCACGGTGAGCAAGACCGGCCCCGGGGAATGGAGCGTGGGCTCCAACATCAGCACCTTCTCCGGCGAGATCCGCATCCTGGAAGGGACGCTGATGATGACCTCGGCGCAGCTGAACAGCGCCCGGAACCTGCTCGTCGCCGCGGGGGCGCAGTTCGCCATCAATGACGACGCGGCGGGCACCTGGTCCCTGGCCGCGGGCGGCCGGTTCACCCTCAACGGCGACGGCAACGGCACGGGCGCCCTGCGCCAGTACAACGGCAGCAGCGGCGCCGCCGCCAACAACACCTTCACCACGGCCTTCAACCGCGACGTCGTGCTTGGCAGCGAGCGCACGCTGATCCGCACCGAGGCGCTGCGCGGCACCCTCGCCTTCACCAGCGCGGTCACCGGCGACGGCGGCCTGGTCAAAAACGGCCCGGGAACGCTGACGCTGTCCAGCGGCGCCAGCACCTACGCGGGCGGCACCTGGATCGACGAAGGCCTGCTGGTGGTCAGCAACGCCAGCGGCAGCGCCACCGGCCCCGGCAGTGTGCGCATCGCCAGCGAGGCCAGCCTGCGCGGCACTGGCCGGATCGGCGGCGACACCACCATCGCCGGCGGCGCGCTCGTGCAGGGCGGCACGAACGCGGCCCGCGGCACCCTGTCTTTCGGCGCGGCGCTGACCCTGCTGGACGGCAGCCGCAGTGAGTTCCGGCTCGGCGGCAACGGCAGCAGCGACCGCCTGGTTGCCGGCACGCTCACCCTCGACCCGGGCGCCGTGCTGCGCGTGCTGCTCGGCTACAGCCCCGCCGCGGGCGATCGCTTCGACCTGCTCGACTGGAGCGCGCTCGGCAGCGGCGGCGACAGCGACTGGACCGACAACCTCGACCTCAGCGGCGCCCTGCTGGCCGAGACGCTGATCTGGGACACCAGCCTGTTCAACAGCGAGGGGGTGCTGAGCGTGGCGCTGGTGCCGGAACCGTCCCGCCTGTTCCTGCTCGGCCTCGGCGGCGCCGGCCTGATCCTGCGCCGGCGCCGCCGCGGAACGGCGGCCGAAAGGCCGCGGGTGTGAAAGGAGCGCCCGCGCCGCGGCTTTTTGTCCCGGTCCCGCCATGCCTTCACCCCTGCGTTCCCTGCTCCTGCTCAGCCTGTTTGCCCCCGCCCTGCGCGCCGCCGACCCGGCCGCGGCCGAGAGCCTGACCTTCCAGGTGGCGGGCGTCGAGTGCGGCAGCTGCGTCTTCGTCGTCCAGCAGTCGATCAGCGAGGTGCCGAGCGTGCGCGACGTCGCCGTGGTCCAGGTGATCGACAGCTACGCCAACGTCACCTTCGACCCGCAGGTGGTCAGCGCCCACCAGATCGCCCAGGCGGTCTACGACGCCATTCCCCTGCACGGCCAGCCCTACGAGCCGACGCTGGTGGTGCGCGTGCCCGACTACGCCAAGCCGGGCAACGCCGCCATGGTGGACGCCGTGTTCGCCCGCTGGAAGCAGTGGGTGCGCTTCACTCCGGCCGACAAGGCCAAGGGCGAGTTCGTCGTCCACTTCGAGCCGCTGCAGGTGGACAAGACCCGCAAGGGTCCGCAGGGCTGGACCCTGCAGCACCTGGCCCGCGCGTTGCAGGCGCCCGCGCCCGAAGGCCTGGGCCTGGCCTTCCAGGTGGTCCGCGAAAGCCCCTGACCGGCCGATCGGACGAAGGAGGCCGCCGTCTCCGCACGTATTGGACCGGCGATGCTGAGCTTTGCCCAACCCGCGCCCGGCGGCGCGCGCCTGCACCGTCGCGATTTTCTGCGCATCGGCGGGCTGGGCGCGCTGACCCTGGCCGATTGGCTGGCCCTGAAAGCGGGCCCGCAGAAGGCCCTGCTCAAGGACAAGTCCGTCATCTTCCTGTTCATGCACGGCGGGCCGTCGCAGTTCGAGACCTTCGATCCGAAGATGGAAGCGCCGGCGGAGATCCGCAGCGTGACCGGCGAGGTGCGCACCGCCATCCCCGGCGTCACCTTCGGCGGCAGCATGGAGCGCCTGGCCCGGCTGGCGGACAAGTTCAGCGTCGTCCGTTCCTTCGTCACCGGCGACTCGGTGCACGACCTCAAGACCCTGGTCGGCAAGGACACGCTCAAGGCCAACCTGGGCTCGCTGTACTCGCGCATCGCCGGCCCGCTGCGTCCGGGCAGCGCCCTGCCGACGAACGTCGCCCTGTTCCCGCAGGCCGTGTCCGCGCAGGCCGGGCCGGTGATCAAAACTTTCGGGGACTTCACCTCCAGCGGCGAATTGGGGGCGACCTACCAGCCGTTCGTGCCCGGTGCCGAAGGCGGCGCCCTCGCGGACATGACCCTGAACGTGCCGCAGGCGCGCTTCGACGACCGGCGCGCCCTGCTGACCTCGCTCGACCAGTGGCAGCGCCGCATGGATGCGCACGGCCCCGTGGCCGGCCAGTCGGAATTCCACGAACTGGCGGTCGACCTGCTGCGCCGCGGCGTGTCCGACGCCTTCGACCTGTCGAAGGAGGATCCGCGGCTGATCGCCCGCTACGACACCGCGCCGCTGCTGCCGAAGGACCGCATCAGCACGCGCTGGAAGAACCGCAACCACTACGCCGACAATGCCGCCACCCTCGGCCGGCTGCTGCTCCTGGCCCGGCGCCTGTGCGAACGCGGCTGCGGCTTCGTCACCGTCACCACCAGCTTCGTCTGGGACATGCACGCCGACATCAACAACGCGCCCATGGCCGCCGGCATGGACTACGTCGGCCGGCCGTTCGACCACGCCGTTTCCGCGCTGATCGAGGACCTGGAGGCGCGCGGCCTGCGCGACCGCATCCTGCTCGTCTGCTGCGGCGAGATGGGCCGCACGCCGAAGCTCAACGCCAAAGGCGGCCGCGACCACTGGGGCGGCCTCGCTCCGCTGCTCCTGTACGGCGGCGGGCTGAAGATGGGCCGCGTCATCGGCCAGTCCGCGCGCGACGGCGGCGAACCCTCCTCCAACCCGGTGACCATTCCGGACCTGGTGGCGACCGTCATGCACACGCTGGTCGATCTCGGCGAAGCCCGCGTCACCGACGGCCTGCCGCCGAACCTGCTCGGCGTGCTGGCGCGCGGCGAACCGATCCGCGACCTCGTGTGAGGGCGGCAGCGCCGAGCCCCCTGCCGGTCAGTAGCCCAGCCAGGGACTGAGCCACTTCTCCATCTGCTCGACGCTCAGGCCCTTGCGCTGCGCGTAGTCCTCGACCTGGTCCTTGCCGAGCACGCTGATGCCGAAGTAGTGCACATCGGGGTGGCTGAAGTACAGCCCGCTGACGGCGCTGCCGGGGTGCATGGCCATGCTTTCGGTCAGTTCGACCCCGGTGCAGGCGGTCGAGTCGAGCAGGTCGAACAGGATCGTCTTTTCGGTGTGGTCGGGCTGGGCGGGGTAGCCGGGCGCCGGGCGGATGCCGCGGTAGCGCTCCTTGATCAGGTCCTCGCGCGACAGCTGCCCCGGCGTCTCGTAGCCCCAGGCCAGGCGCGCCTGCAGGTGCAGGTACTCGGCGAAGGCCTCGGCCAGGCGGTCGGCCACCGCCTTGGCCAGGATCGCGCTGAACGGATCGTGCGCCGCTTCGAACTCGCGGGCGAACTCATCCGCGCCGTGAATGCCGACCGTGAAGCCGCCGACGTAGTCGGCCCGGCCGCTGCC
>CAYYJK010000274.1:0-5298 GCA_964472185.1 uncultured Prosthecobacter sp. | reverse complement strand
AAGGTGGTGACGTGGTCGGCGCGCTGGTTGCAGCAGTAGAGGAAGCGGCCGCTCGGATCGAAGCTGAAGCTGCGCGGGTAGTTGCCGCGCGTCCACTCTTCGCCCAGGTAGGCCAGCGTGCCGTCGGCCTGCACCGCGAAGATGGCGATGCTGTCGTGCAGGCGGTTGCCGCAGTAGACGAACTTGCCGTCGGCCGAGACCAGGATCTCCGAGCAGAAATTGCTGCCGGTGTAGTGCGGCGGCAGCGTCGACAGCGTCTGGCGGGCTGTCAGCGTGCCGCGGGCGGCATCGAAATCGAACACCACCACGGTCGAACCCTCCTCCTGGATCGAGTAGAGCCAGCGCCGGTTGGGGTGGAAGTGGAAGTGGCGCGGGCCGTCGCCGGGCGGCAGCGCCACCCAGGGCGGGTCGTTGGCGAGGAGCTTGCCGCGCCGGGCGTCGAATTTCCAGACGTAGATGCGGTCGAGCCCCAGGTCGACATGCAGCACGAAGCGGCCGCGCGGATCGGCCTGGATCATGTGGGCGTGGGTGCGGTCATGGCCGCTGAAGGCGAAGCTGCCCTCGGGGGCGTGGACGGCGCGGGTGGGGCCGAGCTTGCCGGCGTCTTCCTGGACATCGCTGGGCTCGCCGAGGCGGCCGTCCCCGAGAATCGGCAGCACCGCGACCGAGCCGCCGAAGTAGTTGGCCACCAGCAGGAATTGGCCGTTGGGATGCAGGCTGACGTAGGTCGGGCCGGCGCCGCCCGAGCGCACGGTGTTGAGGAGGGTGAGCCCGCCGCTGTCGGGATCGATGGCAAAGGCGCTGACGCTGCCTTCGTTGGCGGCGTTGAGGCGGTCGGTCTCGTTGGCTGAGTACAGCCGCGTGCCGGCGGCGTTCGCCGCCAGGCAGCTCGGGCTGGTGCCCAGCTCGTGAATCCCGGCGGGGATCAGGGCGCCGGTGTCGCGGTTCATGCGGAACAGGTGGATGCCGCGGCCGTTGCCGGGCGGCAGGTCGACCTGGGTCGGCAGGACATCGCGCAGCGGCGAGCTGAAGGTGCCGATGTAGGCCATCAGCGGCCGGGTGGCGTCGGGGGCGGCCAGCAGGGAGCCGCCGGCCAGGGCGCTGAGCTGGAGAAAGGAGCGGCGGGAGACGTGAGGGGCAAGCATGGCGGGCGGAGGCTACGTAGCCGGCAGCGCGGGTGTTGCACTGGCGGACTCGCGACGAACGCTTCAACCGATCGACGCAGTCACTGCGGTCGGGGTGGCGTCGCTGCTCCAACGTTCGTCGGCCGGATCGGCGGCCAGTTGATAGCGAGCATCCACGCTGAGCCGGATGTTGGGGGTCTGATTGTCGAGGGTGCCGTGCAGGAGGAAGGTGGAAAAGAGGATGATGTCGCCGGCGTGAAAGTCGGCGGAGAGCCAGCGGCGCTTGAATTCGCGCTGGGCGGCATCCGGCTTCTTGGTGTACTGGCCGCCCCGGAAAAAGCCCCAATGGCGAAAACGCAGCTTCCTCGCGTTGTTGTTGGCATCAACGTCCATGCTGCAGTACCCGTGGCGCAACTTCTCAATCTGGTGCGAACGCTCCAGGATCATCAGGGCGCCCTGATTGCGCGGCACATTGCCAAGCGGAATCCAGCAGGTGTAGAGGGTCTGGGTGCCGCGGCCCATGTAGACGATGTCGCAGTGGGGCGGGGTCGATGTGCCGGGTCCCATGATGCGCCCCCAGATGTGCCCAAGGGAACGCGCTTCGCCACCCATCAAACGATCAAACAGACTCAGCAGCGGCGCGGAATTGACGAGATGACGAACGGCTTCGTGCCCCTGGACCGAGAGGACCTTCTTGTGCCCACCCGCGGCGGCCACCGCCTCCAGCGGCGGATGGCGCTCGTCAAGCAGACCCATGCCCTGAATCGTCCGGATCACCTCCTGCCTGGCATCTTGGACGCTTTCCTGAGCCAAGTGGTTTCTCAAAAAAAGGTAGCCTTCGCGCTGCAGTTCCTCCCGCAGGCCGTCAGTGTCGTGGATCCGGTCCTGGGACTCGCGCAAGGCTCCGAACGCATCCGGGCCAAGGTCAAGGCGCCGGAGGCAGGAGGTCAGAGGCAAACTGGCGCTGGGCATGGCAATATGCCGCACAGCCTATGAATTGGGCGGAGGTGACACAAGGCTGAAAATGCCGGCTGCGGGTTCAGCCGGACTTTACGCCCGGCCGCGGCGACGCAGGGCCCGGCCGAAACTTGCAGCGCCCGGACCGCGCGTGACGAAAGCGTCGCTTGCCGGCCTCGGCGTGCCGGCGGCATGCTCCGAGATGAAGCTGCCCAACCTCTTTGAAGACGCCACCGAGCCGCTGCGCTTTGCCGCGGGCGAAGTCATTTTTTCGGCCGGGGAAACGGGCGACACGATGTTTGTCGTGAAGCGCGGCGAGGTCGATCTGCAGGTTCATGAGCGCGTCGTCGAGACCGTCGGTGAAAACGGCTTTTTTGGCGAAATGGCGCTGATTGAAAAGGATCCGCGCGCGGCAACGGCGGTGGCGAGGACCGACTGCGTGCTCAGTCCGATCAACCGCAAGCGGTTCGAATTCATGGCGCACGAGGTGCCGTTCTTTGCGCTTTCGGTCATGCAGGGGCTCAGCCGCCGCCTGCGCGCGGCCGGCCGGAACAGCGCCTGACCGGCGGCCTGGCGAGCCTCGTTGGGGACGGGCGCAGCTCCGACCAAAGTCGTAGGCTGGAGGTCCGATACCCGGCCTGTGCCGGTGCGGTGAGACTGGGCGCGTCATGAAACGCTTTGCTTCCTTCTCCCGCCGTCTGCTGCTGACCCTCGCCGGTCTCGGCGCCACCGCCCTGCACGCCAGCTTCCCGGCCGGTGCCAATCAGTTTGCCGGCGCGGCCGTCATCCCGTCGGCCTCAATCAAGGACCAGTCGCTGCCGACCGACCTTTCGAGCTTCACCTCGGAGTCGGGCGAACCCTTGCCGACCGAAGGCCTGCACACGGCCTGGTGGCGCTGGACGGCGCCCGCCGACGGCTGGGTCACCTTTGACACCCTCAGCTTCGGCACCCTCGGCGGCAGCATGCTCAGCGACAGCTACCTGGCGGTCTACACCGGCGCCAGTCTCGGCACGCTGGTGACGGTGAAAAGCAACGACAATGCGGCGCCCGGCAATCCGCTCAGTTCGCTGACCTTCTACGCCAAGGCGGGCACGACCTACCGCATCCAGCTCGACAGCGGCGCCTTCGGCCTGTACGGCAAGGCCACGCTGTCGATGCGCTTCTTCCAGCCGCAGGCGCTGCGGATTCAGGGTTCCGGCAACGCCGGCAACCCTGTCCATCTGGTCGCGACGACGACGGCCACGGGGGCGGTGTCGGCCAAGCTCACCGTGGCGGGCCGCACGCGTCCGCTGAAAGGCGTCGCCACCATCGGCGGCTATTTCCAGGCCACGCTGCCGCAGCCGCTGTTCGTCAACGGTCTGCCGGTGCTGCCGCTGGTGCTGACCCTGGACCTGCTGCCCACCGGCAGCGGCGGTCACAGCGTCTGGATCGAGGGCGTGGCCGAACAGCCGGTGCTGTTCCAAGCCTTCCAAGCCCAGCCGTTTCACGAGTCCGCCCATTCGATCGCGCCCGTCCTGACGGCCGCCCTCAAGAGCCTCGCCGCCGAGGTCGGGCACGGCTTCATGACCGCTCGGGTCGCCGCCAGTGGCCGGGTGACGCTGGCGGGCCGTCTGGGCGACGGCAGCGCCCTGCTGTCGATCTCGATGCTGTGCCGCTACAATCCCGGCGCTTACCTGGTGCCCTTCGGGCCGGGGTCGCCGAGGGTGACGGGCACGATGCTCTGCACCGAGGTGGCCGGCGACTCGGACACCCTGGGCGACTATTCGACCGGCAGCTACGTCCGTCCGGCTTCGGTGAAGAGTCCGCTGTATGCCGGCGGCCTGCAGATGGCCTTCAACGTCAAGGGCGGCGCCTACACCCCGCCGCCGGCCGGGCAGCGCGCGCTCGGCTTTCTGAACGCGACCGCCGGGGCGGGCAAGCTGGGCCTGACCACCGTGCCGGGCGAGTACACCGGCTTTGTCGAATCGCTGCAGTTCAGCACGGCGAACGCCTTCACCTTCCTGAGCCCGACGCGCCGGCCCGCGCTGAAGCTGCAGCCCAAGACCGGACTGGTGTCCGGCTCGATCGAGATCGAGCCCGGCAAGCCGCGGAAAATCCTGGCGATCCTCGCCAACGACGGCGGCACGCCGCGCATCCACGGCTGGGTCATGGGCGTGGCGCGCACGGGCAAGGTGACGGTGCTGCCGTGAGCCGGTCCGGCGTGGGGCGGGGGAGCAGGCTTGCTTCGCCAGGGCGGGGCGCTATGCTGGCGGCGCTGCCGGTTCGCGTTCAGATCGTCCTGCCATGTCCACGGAAACTCCTTCGCTGAAACCCCGGAAACGCGTCGCCAGGCATCTGGCCTGCTGCCTGCTGCCGCACGTGCTGTTTGTGCTGCTGGCTCCGGGCCTGCTCGAAGGCGGTCTCTGGCTGGCGCTGCCGCCGCTGTTCCTGCTCATCGGGGTGCCCGGCCTGGATTGCGTCACCGGCTGGCAGGACGATGCGCGCTTCGAGAAGGAGGATTTTTCGCCGCTGCAGCTGGCCCTGCTGCACTGGAACACGCGCCTCTACGCCGTGTTTTACCAGGCATCCGTGATCTGGCTGGTGGGCGCGCTGCCGGGTTTCAGTCCGCTCGAAACCGGGCTGGCGCTGACTTCGGCCAGCCTGTTGGGCGGCATCGGCTTTGCCGCCGCCCACGAACTCCTGCACGGCAAGGAACGCCTCGACCAAATCCTGCAGCGCGTGCTGACCGCCTTCCTGTTCTACCCGCACTACAAGCTCATCCACATCCGCAGCCATCACGTCCATGCCGGCACCGGCCACGACGAAAACACCGCCTGGCTGAACGAGACCGTGTACGGCTACCTCCGGCGCACGATCCCCGGCAGCCTGATGCGCTGCTGGCAGCTCGAGTCGCGCCGCGTCGGCGCCGCCTTCTGGCGCAATCGGATGCTCGGCTACGGGGGCGGCCAAGCCGCGCTGCTGGGGCTGCTGTTTCTGCTCGCGGGCCTGCCGGGACTCGGCTTCTACCTCGCGCACATCCTGGGCGCGCACCTCGTGCTCGAGTCGGTCAATTACATCCAGCACTACGGCCTGATGCGCCGGGAGTTCGAGGCGGGCTACGAGAAAACCGGCCCGGAGCATTCCTGGGACACCTACCACTTCTTTTCCAGCTACATCACCTTCCGGGTCGGACACCATTCCTGCCATCACATCGCCGTGAAGCCCTACTACCTGCTCG
>CAYYJK010000273.1:3574-5298 GCA_964472185.1 uncultured Prosthecobacter sp. | reverse complement strand
GAAGCCGGCGACGACAAACACCAGCACGGCCTGCATGGCCTCGGGGGTCTGGGCCTGGATGCCGCCGCCGACCAGGGCCAGGGTTGCCCAGAACAGCCAGTGGATGACAATCGGGAAACCGAACAGGTGGAAGCGCAGCATGGGCGGAGGGGCCGGCTCAGGCCGCCTTCAGGACTTCCCAGGCGTGGATGGCCGGGTTGCAGATGTCGCGCACGAAGGGTGCGGCGTCGGCCTCGGCGCCAAACACGTAGATGCGCTTGCGCAGGGTCAGGCGGGAGATGGTGAACCCGGGGTTTTCCAGGGCGCGGTAGTAGTTGAGGATGGTTTCCTTTTCCAGGTCCAGGGCGCCGGCCTTCATGCCGTATTCCAGGGTGAAGGCGGCGTGGCCGAAGGCCGGCGTGGCGCCATCGCGCAGCTGCTGGCTGATCGGGTCGAGCAGCACCTGGCGGACGAAGGCCTCCAGGGCGGCGGCATCCCCCTCGAACTCGACCTTGTACAGCGCGGTTTCGCGGAAGGTGAGCTGCCGGGGCAGGGGCGCGTACAGCAGCTTCTGGCAGTCGCTTTCGTGGTCGAATTGGCCGAGGATTTCGAAAAGTTGTGTCATCTGGGAATGGCTGAGTGGGTAGCGAGAAAGCCGGGCGGCGCAACGCCGGAATCTCAGGCGTCCGGGCGGGGCGGCGTGGCCGCGAGCAGGGCGCTGAACTTGCGCGAGGGCTTGGCGTAGGCCGGATAGGCGGGGTCCGGGCTGCGGCCGGGCAGGTAGCGCCAGTGCTTGTACATCCACAGCCAGCATTCGGGCTGTTCGCGGATGGCCAGCTCGAAGTGGTCCCAGATCCGCTGGGTCAGGGCCGTGACGTCGTCGTCCGGGCGCGGGCGGATGGCTTCAAAGATCCGCACCCGGTAGCGGCCGTCCGGCAGCGGCTGGCAGACGCCGGTCATGATCGACAGGCCCAGGCGCATGGCCAGCTGGACGTGCAGGGTCGGCACGCAGGTCTGCAGACCGAAGCAGCGGATCACCGTCGCCGACCGGCCGGGCGTGATGTTGAGGTCGGTGAGCAGGCCGGCGTGACCCTGGCGCTTCAGGGTCTTCATCAGGCGCAGCATGGCGTTTTCCTGGGAGATCACCGTGTGGCCGGAGTGCTCGCGCAGCCGCCGGAAGACGGCGGTGAGGCCGGGGTTCTTGAAATCCTGGGCGACCACCGTGAAGGGGATGCCGCGGAAGCCCCAGATCAGGCTGACGAACTCGAAATTGCCGAAGTGCGGGGTCACCCAGACCGCCCCGGTTTCCCGCGCCTGCCGCTCGGCCTGCGGATCGTTCAGCTCGATGCTGACGTGCTGCTGCCAGGTCGCCGGCGTCAGGGCCGAGGACCAGAACAGGTCGAGGAAGGTGCGCGCAAAATTCTGGTAGGACCGGCGGGCGATGCGGCGCCGTTCGGCGGCCGTGTGGCGGCCGGGAAAGGCCACCCGCAGGTTCTCCTGGGCGGTGCTGCGGCCGCGGCGGTCGAGCAGCCAGGCCAGGGTGCCGATGCCCCGCGCCAGACCCAGGATCAGCTGCCTGGGCAGCCGCGGCAGCAGCCAGGCGGCGCCGGCCACCAGCGCGGTCTCGCAGAAATATCGGAGCTTCTTCACCTTGGCGTTTGTGGGATGGGAAAAGGTCGTTACGGTGACTCCATGGCAGTGCCCAACCTCACGACGATTCTCAAGCGAATTCTGAAGCAGCCGAC
>CAYYJK010000273.1:0-3474 GCA_964472185.1 uncultured Prosthecobacter sp. | reverse complement strand
GCAAGCCCAAGGGCGACATCGCCACCTGGAATTTCCCGGTCAAGATCACGCCGGAGCGGATCGAGGCCACGGCCTGCGACGACCTCGTCGGCTGCGCCGTCATCATCGCCACCTTCTGGGAGCTCGCCGCCCTCAACTTCAGCGCCACCTTCCACGCCGTCTTCACCCGCGCCGAAGAGGTCGGTTTCCTCGGCGCCTGGCACATCGCCCAGCACTGGCCGTTTGACAAGAACGCCGTCTTCCTGTCCATCGAAACCAGCCGCCCGGTCAACGGCGCCGTCATGGGCGGCGGTCCGGTCGTGCGTGTCGGCGACCGCCTGTCGATCTTCGACAGCGAGGGCACCGCCGTGCTGATGACCACAGCCAAGGAGCAGGCCATCCGCGTGCAGCGCTGCCTGCTCGACGCGGGCGCCTGCGAGGCGACGGCCATGCAGGCCGCCGGCTACCGCAGCGCCGGCATTTCCATCCCGCTCGGCAACTACCACAACCTCGACTCCGCCCGCAAAATCACGCCGGAGTACGTGATGATGAGCGACGTGCGCGACCTGATCCACCTGCTCAAGGCCCTGGTCGCCACCAAGCACGACGGCATCGGCGAACGCAGCATCCGCGAACGCGTCGAGCTGCGCACCGAGGAGTACGCCACCCATCTGAAGGCGACGGCGAAGCTGTTCAAGTAGCCGCGCTTCCCCTTGCGCGAGGGTGGCGGACTGGGCTAGAGAACGGCCTGCCGCCGATGAAAACCCTCTTCCTGACCAACGAATATCCGCCGCACATCTACGGGGGCGCCGGGGTGCATGTCGAGTACCTGACCCGCGAGCTGGCCAAGCTCATGGAGGTCGAGGTGCGCTGCTTCGGCGACCAGGAATCGGCGCAGCCCGGACTGGAAGTGCACGGGGTCGGACTCGACAGTTCGGCCTGGACCTGTCCGTCCAACCTCAAGTCCGTGTTCGGCGCGGTGCAGCGCTGCCTGGATTTCAACACCCGCGGCGTGGACGCCCAGGTGGTGCACCTGCACACCTGGTACGCGCATTTCGGCGGCATCCTCGCCAAGCTCAACTACGGCCTGCCGATGGTGCTCACCGTGCATTCCCTGGAGCCCCTGCGGCCGTGGAAGCGCGAGCAGCTCGGCGGCGGCTACGACTTCACCGTCTGGCTCGAGCGCACGGCGTTGGAGATGGCGGACGCCGTCGTCGCCGTGTCCGAGGAGACCAAGTCGGACCTGCTGCGCCTGTTCAACGTCGATCCGCACAAGATCCACGTCATCCACAACGGCATCGACAACCTCGAGTACCGGCGCATCGAGGCCCCCGAGGTGCTGCTTAAGCACGGCGTCGACCCCGCCAGGCCCTACGTGCTCTTTGTCGGCCGCATCACCCGCCAGAAGGGCATCATCCACCTCGTGCGGGCCATCGAGCGCATGGCGCCGGGTTTCCAGGTGGTGCTGTGCGCGGGGGCGCCGGACACCCCGGAGATCGCTGCGGAAATGCAGGCCGCCGTCGCCGCCGCCCAGGCGCGCCGCGAGGGCGTCATCTGGATCCAGTCGATGCTGCCGGTGGCCGAGAAGATCGCGATGTACTCGCACGCCGACGTGTTCTGCTGCCCGTCGATCTACGAGCCTTTCGGCATCATCAACCTGGAGGCGATGGCCTGCGAGACGGCCGTGGTCGCCAGCGCCGTGGGCGGCATCAAGGAGGTGGTCGTGCACGGCGAGACGGGCCTGCTGGTGCCCCTGGACCAGCAGAACGAGAGCCCGTTCGAGGCCCTGGATCCCGGCGCCTTCGCCGCCGACCTCGCCGAGGCGATCAACAGCCTGATGGCCGATCCGGAACGGCGCCGGCGCATGGCGCTGGCGGGCCGCCAGCGCGCGGTGGACCGCTTCAGCTGGACCAGCATCGCCCGCCGCACCCACAACCTTTACGAAACCCTCGTGCGCAGGAATCCCTGAGCCCGCCCCGAACGACCATGGAACTCATCAACGATCTCCCGCAGGTGCCGGCCGCCGTCGGCCCCTATTCGCAGGCCGTCCGCGCCGGCGGCTTTCTGTTCTGCTCCGGCCAGATCCCCATCGATCCCGCCACCGGCAAAATCGAGGCGGCCGACATCGAGGGCCAGACCCGGCAGGTGCTGGCCAACCTCGGCGCGCTGCTGGCCGGCCAGGGGTTGGAACTGCGCCACGTGGTCAAGGCCACGGTCTTCCTGCAGCATCTGGCGGATTTCCCGAAGCTGAACGCCTTGTACGCGGCGGCCTTCGCCGGCCACAAGCCGGCCCGGTCCACGGTTCAGGTGGCGGGTCTGCCGCTGGGCGCCCTGGTCGAGATCGAGGTCGTGGCCGAACTGCCCTGAGGGGTGGCCTCAGGGTTCCTGAATGGCCCGCGAGGGATCCTTGCGGCGGAAGCCCTGCACCCGGCCGTCGCCCTTGTACAGGTAGATCTTTTTGACGTCCTCCACCTTCATCAGCACCCAGGGGGAGAGCAGGTTGCGGCCGTTCTTGGTGAAGACGATGCCGTCGGCCAGGTGGACGCAGGAGTGGAAGGCGTCGCCGGTCGTGTTGCTCAGGAAGAACAGCACGTCCCCGTACTTGTAGGGCGGCTCGATCGGCTCGAAGTTCTCCAGCACGGCGCTGGTCGCCAGGCGGGAGTCGAGCAGGTACTCGTGCGGCTCGTAGTTGAAGAAGTTCAGCGAGGTCCAGTGGCAGTCGGGCATCATGCCGTGCTTGGCCATGTCCAGGCCGGGGTAGGTGTACATGAGCTTGCGAACCAGGGCCGGCAGCAGGTGGGAGAGCGGCAGGGCCTCGATGCCGTCGGTGTCGATGATCGACTGCACCAGGGGCTCGATGTCCTTGCGGCGCAGGCCCATGCCCAGGGTCCAGTAGCTGATGAGTTCGTCGACCTTGGTGAAGCGGTCGACCTCGACCTTGATCATCAGCGAGCGCGTGCGCGTGAAGGCCTTGAAGATCGTGCGCGCTTCCGAGTCGGACTGCGCGTAGTTCAGGATGGCCGAGATGTCGCTGAAAGCGATGGTTTCGCCGCGCTTGTACGACATCTGGGCGATTTTGGCGATCAGTTCGGGCCGCAGCCGGCTGGTGCGGTACCATTCCTGGACGGTCTGGCCGACGATCAGCACCGGGTCGACGCAGAATTCGTTCGGGCTGTGCTTGGAGAGTTCCGTGTAGATCAGGGCGCGCGAGTCCGGCGTGATCGCCTCCAGGTCGGGGAGCGGCGGGAACAGGTGCACGTAGCCACCCTCCTTGACCACGTTCTTTTCGCTCAGCAGGACCTCAATGAGGGCCTCGGAGAGGGCGGCTTTGCGGAAAAAGTCCGGCAGCTCCGGCAGCATCGCGTCCGGGAAGCTCCAGCGCGGGCGGGTGTTGGGCAGCGGGAAATTGTCGACCAGCGTCTGCGGGGCCTCCAGATAGATGTAGGCGCAGCGCAGTTTGCCCCAGGGGCCGGGATTCGTGTAGAAGACGTTCGG
>CAYYJK010000272.1:0-5306 GCA_964472185.1 uncultured Prosthecobacter sp. | reverse complement strand
AGCAAACCCGCCGCCGCGGCGGCAACCGCGGCCGCCGCGGCACCGAAGAAAAAGACCGTGGCGGAGGTGGTCAAGGGACACCGCAAGGTCGGCGGCCTGTTCGAACTCCACCTCGACCCCGAGAAGGGCGGCCTGCACCTCTACGTCCGCAAGGACCAGATCGGACCGGAGTTCATCTACTTCAACCACACCGTCGACGGCGTCGTCCAGGCCGGCCACAACCGCGGCCGCTACGGCGATGCGCGCATCTTCCGCATCGCCCGCAGCTTCGACCGGCTCGAGTTCATCGAGGACAACACGGCCTTCCACTTTGACCCGCAGAGCCCGCTGGCGCGCACGGCCAAGGCCAACACCTCGCACGCCATCCTCGCCAGCGAAGGCATCGCCGCCGAGGACGAGGGCGGCTTTCTGATTCCCGCCGGCAACCTGTTCCTGCGCGAGACCCTGCTGATGATCAAACCCTCGGGCAACGACGGCGGCAAGGCCGTGCTCGGCCGCCTGTCGGAAGTGAAGACCAAGATCCTGCAGCTCAAGGGCTACCCGGACAACATCGCCGTGCTCGCCGAGTACGTCTACGAGAACCCCGCGCCGTCCTGGAGCGGTGACACCGTCCGCCCGCGCGAGATCACCGATCCGCGCTACGTCAGCATCAAGATCCAGCACAGCCTGATCCGCATGCCGGACAACGACTTCAAACCGCGCCGGGACGACCCGCGCATCGGCTACTTCACCACGCAGGTCACCGACATGACCAGCACGGACGCCACCCCCTACCGCGACGTCATCCATCGCTGGCATCTGGTGAAGCAGAAGCCCGGCACCGCGCTCAGCGAGCCCGTGCAGCCCATCGTTTTCTGGATCGAAAACACCACGCCGGTGGAGGTGCGCGACCTGGTCCGCGATGCCGCGCTGCGCTGGAACCGGGCCTTCGAAACCGCCGGTTTCAAGGACGCCCTGGTCATCCGGCAGCAGCCGGACAACGCCGCCTGGGAGGCCGGCGACATCAATTACAACGTCCTGCGCTGGACGTCCTCGCCCAACCCGCCGTTCAGCGGCTACGGCCCGAGCTTCGTGAACCCGCGCACCGGGCAGATTCTCGGCGCCGACATCATGCTGGAGTTCAGCTTCCTCACCAACCGCCTGCGCTCCGAGCGCCTGTTCACCGAGCTGGGGCTCGCCAGTGCCGAGCCCGCCCCCGCGGAACTGCTGCAGGATCCGAAGGCCTGTCTGGACGCCCGCTTCGCCCAGCAGGGGCTGCTTTTTGCCGGCACGGCCCTGCGTCTGCGCGCCGCGTCGCCGCTGGAGACCAAGGCCATGACGCGCGAAGCCCTGGCCAAGCTGATCCTGCATGAGATCGGCCACACCCTCGGCCTCAACCACAACTTCCGCGCCAGCCACCTGCACGACCCGGCGTCGATCCACAAGAAGGAGGTCACCGCCAAAACCGCCCTCACCGGCTCGGTCATGGACTACATGCCGGCCAACCTCGCCCCGGACGGCACGCCCCAGGGCGAGTTCTACATCACCCAGCCCGGGCCGTACGACCATTGGGCGATCGAATACGGCTACAGCGAGGCCCTGGAGGATCCCGCCCAGGAGCGGCTGCGGCTGCAGAAGATCGCCGGCCGTTCGCACGAACCCGCCCTCGCCTTTGCCAACGATGCCGACGACATGCGCCGGGCCGGCAAGGGCATCGATCCGCGCGCCATGCTCTACGACATGAGCAGCGACCCGGTCACCTACGGTGCTCAGCGCTGCGAACTCGTCCGCAGCCGCCTCGCCGACCTGCTCAAAAAGGAGCCGAAACCGGGCGAGAGCTGGCACAGCCTGACCCAGGCCTACGTCACGCTGACCAGCGAATCCGCCAACGCGCTGACCGCCATCTCCCGCTATGTCGGCGGCGTCTACGTCGAACGCGCCTTCGTCGGCCAGGCGCCGGACCGACGCCCCTACACGCCGGTGGACAAAAACCGCCAACTGGCGGCGCTGGCGGCGCTCAACCGCCATGCTTTCGCTCCGGACGCCTGGAAGCTGCCCGAGGGGCTCGCCGCCCACCTCCAGCAGCAGCGCCGCGGCTTCGATTTCTTCAAGGAGGACGAGGCGCCGCGCCTGCATGACCGCATCAGCCAGCTCCAGCGCAGCCTGCTCGACCACCTGTTGCACGTGGAGACCCAGCGTCGCATTCTGGACAGCCGCCTGTACGGCAACGAACTGCCGCTGGACGCGGTGATGGCGCAACTGACCAGCGGCGTGTTTGAGGGCGATCCGGCCAGCGGCCCGGACAGCCTGCGGCAGAACCTGCAGGCGGACTACGTCGACCGGCTGCTGCGCATCGCCAACGGCGGCGGCGCCTACCTGCCGGCCGCCCAGGCCGTGGCCTACGGGGAGATCGAAAAGGTGAAGCAGCGGCTCGAAGCGCCGGCCTTCCAGGCGGTGCCGGCCCACCGCCGCTTCCTGCAGTACAAGATCAAGCGCGGCCTGGACGAGTAGGCCGGGTTACAGCAGGGCGAGCACCCGCTCAAGGTGCTCGTCCGGCTTGACCTTGGGCAGCACCGCCTGGATCCGGCCGTCGGGACCGATGATGAAGGTGGTGCGCTCGGTGCCCATGTACTTGCGGCCGTACAGGCTCTTCTCGACCCAGACGCCGTAGCTTTCGACGATCCGATGGTCGCCGTCGCTGAGCAGGGCGAACGGCAGGGCATGCTTGCGGATGAATTTCTCGTGGCTGGCCGGCGTGTCGACGCTGACGCCGAACACCTCGGCGCGGTCGGCGATCCGGCTCCAGCCGTCGCGCAGGGCGCAGGCCTGCTTGGTGCAGCCCGGCGTGTCGTCCTTCGGGTAGAAGTACAGCACCACCGTGCGACCGCGCAGCTGACTCAGCTGCACGCGCCCACGCGGCAGCCAGGAGCCGCCAACCACGGCGGCGTCAAAATCGGGGGCCGGATCACCGGCCTGAAGCGGAGGCGCGGGGGGCATGCGGACGGTCCGGCGGCCTCACTGCTTGGTGAGGCTGAGAATCTGGTAGTTTTTCGCGTAGGTGCCGAGGGCCTCGGTGGCGCTCTCCTTGGTGACCTGCCCGCTGTGCGAGACGATGATCAGCTTCTGCGTGTCCGGGGTCGAGCCGGCTTTGACGTCGACACTGACCACGTCGGGCAGCTTCTGGGTCAGGGCGGCGGTGATGTGCGACTTGCAGGAAGCGCAGACCACGCCGGTGATCTTGCCTTCGTAGGTGACGGTTTGGGGCGCGTCGGCGGCCTGCATCACGGCGGCCAGGGCCAGGGTCAGGAGGGTGAAGACGGTTTTCATGGGAAGGATGGCTCAACAAAAACGCCGGGACGCTGTTTGTCCAGCGCCCCGGCGTCGGTTTCAGAAGCGATTACTTCGCCAGCTGTTCACCGGCCTTGGCCCAGCCGGATTTGCCGGCGGACAGGTGCTTGACGTTGGTGTAGCCCAGCGCGGCAGCCTTCTTGGCGGCGGCCTTGTAGGCGTTGCAGGAGGGGCCGCCGCAGTAGGCGACAACCAGGGCGTTCTTGTCGGCCGGCAGCAGCTTCTCCAGCTCGGCGCCCTTGGATTCAAAGTCGATGGCGGTCGGCACGTGGCCGGCCACATAGGAGTCGGAACCGTTGACGTCGATCACGGTCACTTTCTTCTCAGCAATGGCCGTCTTGAGGTCGGCGATGCTGATGTCCGGGAACTCGGCGGCCATGGCGGAGGCGGCGACGAGCGAGAGGGCGAGGGCGAGCAGTTTCTTCATCGTGGTGTTGGTGTGGTTTGGTTTGCTGAATGAGGCGCGGCCCCGCGAAGGAACCCCGCCGACAGTCGGTCAGACGCCGCGGCGGCGGAAGTATTCCGCAACCGGGCCTGATTGGTCATCATTACGACCCGAAACGTTGAATCGTTCACGGATTTGTCAGCGCCACCAGGCCGGCAGGCCCGGCAGGGTGGCCTTGAGGACCTCGCGGATGGCGCGCTTTTCCTCGGCCGGCAGGTGGGCAAAAGCCGGGTTGGGGTTCTGCTCGCGCAGGCCCTCCGCCATCTTGTAGTAGACGCGCTCCTTGAGTTCGGCCGGCAGGCGCTGCCAGGACTCGGTGTACAGCATGTAGCTGCAGCGCAGCTTGAAGATGCGGGTGCGCAGGTCGAAGTCCTTGAGCGACAGCCCGGACGGCGCGGCGATTTTGTTGCGCTGGAAGTCGCGCACGAAGTCCGGGTCGCCGACGACGCCCTCGCGCGGCAGGGCGGCTTCGTCAGCGAACAGGATGTAGGCCGCCAGTTCCCCGGCCAGGGCCTCCAGCTCCGGCTGGGCGGAGGCCGGCAGCCGGCCGCGGCCCGCCGCCTGCAGCTGGCGCATGACGTAGGCGGCGTGGAAGACGCGGTTTTCAAAGCCGATCTGGTGCTCGTGCACCAGGTGCGGCAGGATGTCGCTGGTCGGCCGCAGGTGCAGGCCGAGGTCGGACATCTGCCCGGGCTCGACCGGGGTCTTTTCAAAGCCGCGCGAGGCGCTGGTGCGCCCCATGACGTTGGCCAGGTGCGTCTTCAGGTGATGCCCGCCGGTCAGGTGCCAGCCGCCGAAGCGCTTTTCCAGGGGGATCTGGTGGCCCTGCTCATCGCGCCGGTAGGTCTCCAGGCTGGCCCCGGAGAGCATGGGCAGCAGCGACTCGGCAATCAGTCCCGGCACGCGGCGGGTGGCATTGCCGGCGTGGCAGTTGAAGCACTTGTCCGAGCGCGTGCTCGGCGGCACCGGGCCGCCCGGCCGCAGGCGTTCGAAGATGTAGAACATCGCGCCCAGCTCCGGGTCCATGGCGATGATCTCGACCTTGCCGCCCGGCACCCAGCCGACGTAGGTGTCCTCGTTGAAGTACAGCGCCCGCGGATTGCGCGGATTGATGATTTCGCTCTGCAGCGAGCTGGCGGAGAACACCAGAAGCTGCGAACTTTCCGGCACGTCCAGGTGCTTCAGCAGACTGCGCAGAAAGGCCTGATCATCGCCGGTGTCGAGCCGCACCTCGCCGCGCTCAAGGCGCTTCTGCAGGCCGGCGAAGCGGTCCTGCGGCGCCCGCTCGAAGTAACCGTGCGGCGGCTCCCGGAACGCCACCACCGTCTGCACGGCCGCCGCGGCGGCGGAAAACGCGAACAGGGGCAGCAGGACCAGCGAGAGATGCATGCACCGTCATACGACGGCCGACCGGCCCTTGTAGCGGCATTTCCGCCGGCAGGGCCTTGGCGGGCGGCTTCAGGATGCGCCGCAGGTCCCTGGCGGAGAGGGTGGGATTCGAACCCACGGTGACGTTACCGCCACGCCAGTTTTC
>CAYYJK010000271.1:0-5347 GCA_964472185.1 uncultured Prosthecobacter sp. | reverse complement strand
TGCTCTCGGCCATCTCCTTCACCCCGCGCCTGTACAGCTGGGGCGAGCGGCAGTGGCCGTGGATGCTTGGCTGGCCGCCGCTCAAAAGTTTCGCCCAGGCCTGCGACGCCCTGCGCCGCGCCTGGGGCTGCTCGCTGGTCGCCGTGGTCCTGTCCGTGCTGCTGTTCCTGCTGCACTTCCTGTCGTTCTACTGCGGCATCTACGCCGTCGGCGGCCAGGCGCCGCTGCTGGAGGTGCTCGCCGCCATGCCGATCGTCGACGCCGCCGCCGGCCTGCCGATTTCGGTCTCAGGCCTGGGCGTCCGCGAAAAGACCTTTGAAACGCTGATCCATGCCCTGACGGGCCTGCCGGAGGCGACGGCGGTGGCGGCCTCCCTCGCCGGCTGGCTCATGGGCGTGGTCTGGGGGCTCGTCGGCGGGCTCCTGTTCATCAGCGGCAGCCGCCCCGTCCTTGCCGCCACCGACTCCCGTCCTTGACTCCGCGCATCGCCATCTCCCTCGGGGCCTCGTTTCTCGGCTACGCCACGCACGCCGGCTTCCTGGCGCGCCTGCACCGGCTGGGCGTGCGGCCGGTCGCCGTCGGCGGCTCCTCCGCCGGCGCCGTCGCCGCGGGCCTGTATGCCGCCGGGCTGCCGGAGGCGCGCATCCGCGACACGGTGCTCGACTGGACTTTCCGTCGCTCGTTCGTCCGCGCCACCCCCTGGCTCACGCACTACCTGCGCAACACCTTTGCCGAGTCCCACATCGGCGTCTTCAAGCCGGACGCGGCGGTCGGCTACCTGGAGCGGCTGCTCGGACCGCGCCGCATCGAGGAGCTGGGCCAGCCCGCCTTCATGGCCGCCGTCAGCGATCTGGAGCAGTCGCGCACCCGCTTTCTGCGCGAGGGTTCGCTGGCCCATGCCATGGTCGCCAGCTGCTGCGTGCCGACGATCTTTTCTCCGCTGCGCCATGCCGGCCTGGCCTGCTTCGACGGCGGGGTCGCGCACGAGGCGCCCATCGACCCCTGGCTCGAGGATCCGGGCGTCGACGTGATCGTCATGCACCGGGTCGACCACACGCCGGCGCCCTGCCCGAAGTTTTTCCCGTTCAACCTGTTCAAGCTCACTGCCCAGGCCCACGCCTGCGCCAGCCAGCAGCTGCTCGAGTACCGGCTGCGTCTGGCGCAGCTGCACGGCAAACGCGTGCTGCTGACCGAGACCATCCACGACCGGCCGGCCCTGTTCAGCGGCCGGCGCATGCCGGACTTTTATGCCGCGGGCGAGGCCCAGGCTCAGCGGTTTTACGAGTCGACGCTGCAGCCGCTGCTGGGGAGCTAGACCGCCTGGCCGGCGCCGGGTCAGGGCGCGGCGTAGAGCGCAGCCAGCTCGCGCAGCAGCGCTTCCAGCTCCTGGTAGTAGCGCGCTTCCCCGAGCGGCTCGCGCTGCGTGCGCAGGTCCGCCAGCCGGGTTTCCAGGGCGTCGCGCCGCGACCGTTGCGCCTCGCTCAGGCGCGTCTCCTCGGCGTGGAGCACCAGGGCGATTTGGGCGGCGCGGCGGCCTTCGGGCGTGCCGGCGCGGGGGGCGCCGGCCTTGAGCTGCAGCCCCTCCAACGCCTCCTGGCGCGTGCCGACGCCGTCGCCGTTGTCGTCGAGCAGGGCATGCTCCGTGGCGATGCGCTCCTCCTGCGCGTAGAACTCGGCCACCTGCCGGCCGGCATGCAGGAAGGCTTCCAGCACCGACACCTGCCGGTCCTGGTCGAGATCGGCGGCCGGATCGCCGGCGATGGCCGGGGCGAAGAATTCGCCGAAGCGGGCATAGTAGATCTCGTCGGCGCTCTTGGTGGCGCTGACCAGCACGCGTTTCGGCCCGGCCAGGGCTTCCAGGAACGCCGCCGACGCCGCGCCGGTGTGGACGAACACCAGTTCGCGCTGCAGCGGCTGCAGCCAGGCGGCCAGCTGCTTCGGTGCCAGGTCCGGGCCGGGCAGATTGAAGCGGGCCTCACGGCCGTCGTAGGTGCCGTGACCGATGAGCACCAGCCAGAGCTGGCCGTCGGCCGCCGCCGCGGCGGTGTGCAGCGCCTCTTCCAGGCGTTCGGCGGCCTGGTCGCCGGCGCCGATGTGCGTGACCCGGGCGCCCGCCTGCGCGCCCGCCTTTTGCCAGGCCTGCACCTGCCGGTCGAAACGCTGCGCGTATTCCTCCGTGCCCGGCGCCCCCGTCACCAGCACCAGGTCCAGCGCGCGTTGCGGCGGCTCCTGCGCGGCGGCGAGGCCCGCGGCCAGAAGCAGCAGGCGGAGCATTGGCAGACGGACCGTCCAAGCGTTCATGGCAGACCTCCTTTCCGGCGCAGCACCCATTCCGTGCCGAGCAGGCCCAGCACCAGGGCGAAGAACCACGGCGCATGCCAGAGCGGCCGGATGACCGTCTCCTCGACCGGCGCACGCAGGTTCTGCAGCCGGGCCGGCAGTTCCGGCAAATCCGCCAGCGTCAGCAGTTCGCCGCCGCTGTCCCGGGCCAGGCGCTCCAGCCACTCGCGGCCCGGGGCCGGCTGGGCAAACTCCTCGGCGCGCGGATCCTGCGTCCAGCCGGAGCTCTTGCGGCCGAGCGGCAGCGCCGGCTGGCCGGCTTCGGCGGAGGCCTTCACCTCGGCCACCGCCCGGTAGGCGCCGGGCTCCGGGCCGGTGAACTCGGCTTCAAACAGGCCCGCCTCGCGCAGGCTGGGCTCGGCAAACAGCACGGACTTCCGGCCGCCCGGCCCGGTGACCTCGATCCTGACCAGGGCGTCGTCGACCGGCCGGAAGGCGCGGTCGCGCACCCGCACCGCCAACGGCACCCGGCCGGCGGCCGGCGCAGCGGTGAACTCGATCCGGTCGGGCACGTCGACCACAAGCCAGCGCAGCAGCTGGCGCCAGCTGCGCTGCAGGTCCTTGCCGGCGGCCGCGTCATAAAGGCCCCAGCGCCAGAGGTCGGCGATGGTCAGTGCGGCGACGCGGCCTTCGCCGAAACGGTGCGCCGCCAGGGCGGGCAGCGGCTGCGCCGAATCGCGTTCGATGGTGGCGAGCACGCTGGCGCCCGGCTTGATCGAGAACACCTGGTTGACGGCGTGGAAGCCCGGCATCTGCGCCAGGCGCTGCTCCTCGGCCGCGCGCGCCGGCCGCAGCCGCGTCCAGGGTTCCAGCCAGCCTTCGCGGCTGAGGTTGAAGCGGCCGTCGGCCACCGGCGGCTCGCGGCTCAGCCGGTCGAGGTGGACGGGCAGCATGCGTCCGACCGGCGTGTGTTCGTAGCCGCCGGCCTGGTAGCATTCCTGGCCGCCGAGCATCAGCAGCGCGCCGCCGCGGTCGCTGACGAAGCGCTCGATCAGCTGCAGCTGCTCCTGGGTGAAGAATTCCGCCTCGAGGTCGTCGATGACGATCGCCCGGTACTCGCCCATCAGCTCCTCGGCGCTTTTCGGGAAGCCGTCGCGCAGTTCGGCGGCGTCGCGCGTGCCCAGGCGGGTCAGCACCGGCTGGTCGTAGCGCTGCGCCTCGCCCTGCTGGCCGAAGCCGCGGAACAGCGGGTTGCTGGTCTCGCCGGTGCGGCCGCGCCACTCGAACTTGGGTTCGCGCTTGGCGATGCGGATCAGCGAGGGCAGCTGGATCTCGGGGTCGCCGGCCAGGGCGCGGCGCAGGAACTTGTACTCCCAGTTCGGCCGGCCGGCCAGGTAGAGCACGCGGTAGGGGCCCTGGCCGCGGTCGACGCTGATCAGGCGCTCGTTGTTCTGCAGGACGGCCTCCTGCGCGCGCGGGCGCCAGGCGTCGCCGCCCAGCTGCGCCGCCAGGGCCGCCTCCGCGACAACGACCCGGTAAAACGACAGGCCGGGCCGGGTGACCGGCACCTGCAGGCGCACGGTGCGGCTGTCCGTCGCCTGGCTCAGTTTCAGCTTTTCGGAAGCGGCGGTTTTGCCGGCCTCGTCGAGCACCGCCACGACGATCTCGCGGCCGGCGAAACCCTGGCCGCGCAGGCCGGCGGTGATCGTCACCGGCGTGTCCTCGAAGGCGGTCTGGGCGACGCTGACCTCGGTCAGCCGCAGGTCGGGGGCGGGCTCGGCCTGGCCGACCAGGACGGGAAAGACCGGCACGCCGGCGGGCAGCGTGGCGTTCGCCGCGGCGGCGTCGGTCGGCTGGCCGTCCGTCACCAGCACGACCGCGGCCAGCCGGCTGCCGGCGCCGCCCGTGCGCACGGTCTGCAGGGCGCGGTGGAGTTCGGAACGCGCGCCCTGGAAGTCGAGGCTGGAAAAATCGGCGACACCGCGCAGGCGTTCGTCGGCGAGCAGGAGCTGGACGCGGAAGCTGCGGCTGATCGCCTCCAGCCAGCCGGGCGGCTGGTCCGCCGAGCCCAGGGCCGCCTGCATCTGCGCGGCGCGCGTCGGCTGGCCCGGCACCTCGGCCAGGGTCAGGGAGGCGCTGTTGTCGGCGATGACGGCGATTTCGTTCTCGCCGGTCTTGGGCCGGCGGCTCGACCAGACCGGATCGGTGACCAGCGCCGCCAGCAGGCCCCAGGCCAGCAGCTTGCAGGCGGGGGCGAGCCCGCGGGCCGCGCCCCGCAGCGGCGCGTGGCGGTAGCTGCGCTGCAGGGCCAGGCCCGCCAGCAGCACCAGAACGGCCACCAGCCAGCCGCGTTCCGGATGTTGGAAGATCAGCGACGTCATGCAGGGCGGGGGAGCCTGGACGCGCCGGGCTGGCGCCGGACGCTGGGCGATGGAAGCTTATTTGCCATCGCCAAGCTCCTGGTAGTAGCGTTTCACCAGATCCCGGAACGCGGGCGGCACGGGATCGCGGTCGACCGGCACCCGGGGGGCGCGGGCCTCGCGTTTGGCCAGCTCCTCGGCGACGCGGTCGCGCAGCTCGACCAGCGGATCGAGGATGCGCACCTGCAGATGGTCGACCTGCGGTGCGGCGTCGTTGCGTTCGTGGTCGCGCCGCAGGTCGCGGGCCTGGTCAAGCACGCGCGCCGCCTGGTTGCGCAGCTCCGGCCGGTTGAGCAGTTCCTCGACGTTGCGCAGACGGTCGGTCCAGCGCTGGTAGCCGCTGCCGGTGAAGGGTCGCGAGTCCTCGGCCTCGGTCGCGGCGTCGAAGAACAGGCCGCCGCCCCCGCGATCGTTGCCAGCGGTGCGGTTCGCGCCGGCGGGCCTCGCCGGGCGCGGTCGCGGCGGGTTGGCGGCGTCGGCCGCTCCGCCCGTGCGGCCTTGGGCGAGTGGGTCCGTCGGCGATTCCGGTGCGGCGGCTCCCGGCGCCCCGGGGCGCGGTGCGGTGTCGCCCGGTGCGCGCCCAGCGCCGCTCGGCGGCGTTGGCGGCCTCGGTGAGCTGCTGCTGCCGGAGCTGTTCGGCGGCCTTC
>CAYYJK010000270.1:0-5356 GCA_964472185.1 uncultured Prosthecobacter sp. | reverse complement strand
CTGGCCTTCGACGAGCACGGCAACCTGTTCACCTTCGACAACACCGGCGACATCGGCGACAAGGCCCGCATGGTCTATGCGCTGGAGGGCACGGACTCGGGCTGGGACATGAGCCACCAGTGCACTCATCAGTACGTCGACCACATGGACTGGGAGCAGTTCCACCCGAAGGTCAGCGTCTGGGTGGCCGAGCGCATGTTTGCCGCCGAGGGGGAAAACCGCCCGCAGTGGAGCTACCCGCCCGCCGCCAACGTCAGCCGCGGCCCCTCCGGACTGGCCTGGGTCACCGGACAGGCCGCGCCGGAGGATCTGCGCGGCAAGTTCCTGCTCGCCGACTACGGCGGCGCGCCGCAGAGCTGCAAGATCACCGCCTATGGCGTGCAGGGCCGGGGCGCGGGCTTCACCGTCGGCAGCGAGCAGGTGGTGGTCGAGGGCGTCGGCGCCAGCGACGTGGAACAGGGCTTTGATGGCAGCCTCTACGTCTGCGATTTCGGCGGCGGCTGGTCCGTGAACGCCAACGGCGCCATTCACAAGCTCACGCCGAAGGACCCGGCCTTGCAGAAGCAGGGGGCGGAACTCGCGGCGATCTTCAAGCGCGGCCTGGCGGCCGATGCGCCGGACCGGCTGGCCGCCGCGCTGACTTCAACCGACCGCCGCCTGCGTCAGATGGCGCAGCTGGAGCTGGTGAAGCGCGGCGAGGCCGGACAGGCGGTCCTGCGCGCCACAGCCCAAAACGCCGCGCTGCCGGTCACGAGCCGTCTGAACGGGGTCTGGGGGCTGGGGCAGTTGGCGCGCCAGAATGACCGCGCCGCCACCGCCGCGCTCCTCGAACTTTCGCAAGACGCCGACGCCGAAATTCGCGCCAACGCCGCCCGTGCGTTGGGGGACTCGGGCGGTGAAGGCGTGCAGGCGCGTCTGCTGGCCCTGACCGGCGATGCCGCGCCGCGCGTGCGTTCGCTGGCCCTCATCGCGCTGAGCCGCGTCGCCCGGAACGGCGATGCCGCCGCCCTCGCGGCCGTTCACGCGGCGGCGAAGGCCAACGCCGGCAACGACATCGTATTGCGGCACGCCTGCGCCACCGCCTTGAAGCGCCTCGGCACCGTCGCCAGCGCCGTGGCGCTGGTGAACGATGCCAGTGCGGAACTGCGCCTGCTGGCCGTGCTGCAGCTTAGGCACCAGGAGAGCGCTGAACTGGCCCGCTTCCTCGCCGATCGCGACGCGGTGATTCGCGATGAAGCCATCCGCGCCATCTACGACACCGCCGCGCTCGACACTGTCGCCGGCGAGGCGTTGGCCAAGCTGGCCCCTGCCGCCGACATGCCCCTGCTGGTGCAGCGGCGCATCGTCTGCGCCAGCTACCGGAAAGGCGGCGCCGATCAAGCCCGGCGGCTGCTCCAGCACGCCGCGAACGGCGCGCTCGATGCCAGCGTGCGCGAAGCCGCGCTGCACGGACTCCGGCTGTGGGAGAAGCGCATCACCACCGATCCCGTGCTGGGCGGTTACCGCCCGATCCCCGGCGAGGCCCGCCGACTCAAGGATCTCGGTGGCAGCCTTGGCGAGCCCCTGAAGCAGTTCCTCGCCAGCCAGCCGTCGCCCCAACTCGCCGCGCTCGCCCTCAAGCTCGCCGATGCCGCCGGTGTGCAGCTCGACGCCGCCACGCTCGCTGCGCTGGTCGGCGACGCCCGGCAGCAGGCGGCCGTCCGCACCGCCGCGCTCGACAGCTTGGTGAAATCCGTGTCCGGCGAAGCCCGCACGCTCGTCGCTGCGCATCTGACGGACACGAATGCCGAAGTCGCTGCCGCTGCGCTGCGCCACGGCCTGGCGCTGCAGCTCGACGGCTTGGCCGAAGTCGCCCGCAAGGCGGCCGACCGCGGCCCGCTCCTCGCCGCGCGCGCCGGCTTGGAGATTCTGGCCGCGCTGCACCCCGCCGAGGCGCTCGACCGCTGGACGCAGCGCGAGTCCAACGGCCTGCGCCGCGAGTTGTGGCTCGACCTGTTTCTGGCGCTGCAAACTTCCCGGGAGGCCGCCGCGCAGCAGGCCGCCGCCGCCTTTGCCGCCAGCGCGCCGGAAGCCGTGCCGATGCTCAGCCTCAGCGGCGGCGATCCCAAGGCCGGCGAGCTGGTTTTCCGCAACCAGGGCGCCTGCCTCCAGTGCCACAAAATCGGCCGTGACGGCGGTGTCCAGGGACCGGCGCTGGACCGGGTGGCCGAGCGGCTCAAGCCGGAGAAGATCATCGAATCCCTGGTGAATCCCAATGCCGAGATCGCCGCCGGGTACGGCATGTCATCGGTGACCCTCGCGGACGGGGCGCTCGTGGCCGGTCGCATCACCGAAGACACGCCGGAGAAGCTCACGGTTGTCGGCCTGGACGGCCGGGCGAACACCTACCCGCGCACGCAGGTCAAGGCCGTCACGCCGCCCATGTCCGCCATGCCGCCCATGGCCCTGGCCCTGCCGCCGCCGATGCTGCGCGACCTCGTCGCCTACCTCCGCAGCCGCGACCACAGCACTGCTTCGCAAGCAAGCGCGGCCGAGCACGGCGACGAAAAAGAGAAGGTGGCCAAGTGAGGCGGGTCCCGCTCCTACGGCTTGCTGTTCCGGAGTCGAGGTGCGTTTCGGTCATGCCGACGTGCGCTGCCGGCTGTGCGGGCGGCGCGGTTCGGCGCGTTGGATCCGCCATCATGCGCCTCCTGTTTTGTGCGGCTTGCTGCCTCCCGCTGGTTTCGGCTTCACTGCAAGCCGCCGAGTTCCGTGACACGATGCCCGACACCTGGGCCGCCACGGATTCGCTTGGGCGCAGGCTGCCGATGAGCGCGGAGGTCGGCGCGCCGAAACCGAAGCGCACGGTGGGCATCTTCTACTTCAACTGGCACGCCGCCTTCGGCAATACGCAGGTCCACGACATCGCCAAGAGCCTGAAGGCGAATCCTGCGCAGCCCGCCTGGGGGCCGGTGCAGGCGCCGCACTACTGGGGCGAGCCGCGCTTTGGCTACTATCGTCCCGACGATCCCTGGGTGATCCGCAAGCACGTCCAGCTGCTTGCCGATGCGGGTGTGGATGTGCTCATCCTCGACGCCACCAACGGCTTCACTTACGACGCCGAGCGCGAGGCGCTCTGCACTGTGCTGACGCAGATGCAGGCCGAGGGCCGGCGCGTGCCGAAGATCGCCCTGTTTGCCTATGCCCAGCATCTGGCCGTGGTGCGGCATCTGTGGCAGACGTTTTACCAGCCGGGCAAGCATCGCGATTTGTGGTTTCATTGGAAGGGCAAGCCGCTGCTGCTGACGCCGACCGAGGGCCTGAGCGAAGAGGTGAAGGCGTTCTTCACGATCCGCACCTCCTGGGCCTGGACGCGCGGCCATGCCTGGTTTGGCGATGGCAGGGACAAGTGGCCATGGCTCGACTTCGCGCCGCAGACGCCTGGCTGGCATGAGTCGCCGGACAGGGCCGAGTGCGTGCCGGTGGGCGTCAGTCAGCACGTCACCAACAACATCGGCCGCAGCTTTCACGGCAGTCGCCAGCCACCACCCGCCGAGTGCCGTCCGGGCGAGGGACTCTACTTTGACGAACAGTGGCGGCACGCGCTGCCGCATCAGCCGGAGTGCATCTTTCTCACCGGCTGGAACGAGTGGATCGCCCAGCGCTTTCTTTCCGACGGCAGCATGACCTTTCAGGGCCGCGTACTGCCGCCAGGTGAGACCTTCTTTGTCGATCTCTACGATCCGGAGTTCAACCGCGACATCGAGCCGATGCGCGGCGGTTATGGCGACAGCACCTACTGGCAGATGGTCGCCAACATCCGCCGCTACAAGGGGGTGCGCCCCGTGCCCGCCGCCGTGCCGGCGAAGGCCATCGCCATCCCGGGCGACTTCGCCCAGTGGGCCGACGTGAAGCCCGCCTACCTCGATGACCTGCACGACACCCAGCATCGCGATCACGACGGCGTTCCCGGTGCGGGTCGCTACACCCACACAACCGGGCGCAACGACCTCGACAGCGCGCGCGTGGCCCATGATGCCACGCATCTCCACTTCCAGGTCACCACCCGCGAGCCGCTCACGCCGGCCACCGACGCGGAGTGGATGGTCTTGCTGATCGACACGGATCAAAACGCCGCCTCCGGCCGCCTGGGATACGACCTCCGAGTCAACCACACCCGCGTCTCTCCGGATGCCGCCAGCCTCGAGCGCTGGAACGGCCGCGCCTGGGAATCCGCCGGCCGTGCGAGGCTGCAAATCGGCACGCGTGAACTGCACCTCGCCGTCGAACGCTCCGCCCTCGGCCTGCGTGCCGACAAGCCCCTGCGCTTCGACTTCAAATGGACCGACAACGTGTCTGCGACGGCCGACGGCATGGACTTTCTCGACCACGGCGACACCGCGCCGAACGCGCGCTTCAACTACCGCTATGACGGTGGGGGTACTGGACGGGAATGAAGATTTCCAGCCAAGACGTCCGCGGGCAAGCAGCACCTCGACACATTGAGGCTCCCGCACGATCCGAACCGGGGCTTGATGCGCTGGGCGAGCAGCAGTGGGAAATTTCGAAACAAAAATAATGCAGCGAAGGGCGTATTCCGGGAGCCAACCCGTCACCCGAATGAAAACCGCATTTCTCGCTGCCGCCACGCTCGCCTTGCTGTCGCTGTCCGCCTCGGCCAAGGTCGAGCGCGTTTGGATGACGCACCAGTCGCCGGACAACTCCAAGATCGTCCTGTCCTGGGAAACCACGAACCCGGGCGACTCCGTCGTCGAGTTTGGCACTACGGCGCAGCTTGGCGAGACGGTGAAGGTGGCTGGCAGCCGCACGCTGCATCACGTCGAGATCCCGATTCCGCAAAAGGATGCGGTCTATCACTACCGCGTGAAGAGCGGCGACCAGGTTTCGGCGATCCACACCTTCAAGGGCTACCCGTCGAAGCTGCTGCGCATCGCCGTGGTGGCGAACATCCGCGCCGACGCCAAGCTGAACTTCGACGCCATCCGCAAGGACGACCCGCACCTGCTGCTCTCCTCCGGCGACACCGCCATGCAGTACCAGTTCGCCACCCAGGCCGACAAGGAGGCGACGAAGTCGCACAGCACGGCGATCGACACCCAGGCGGACCTCTTCCGCAGCACGCCGCTGATGGTGTCGCTCGGCAACCTCGACCGCAAGATCCGGCCGAACGGCCTCAGCCTGGAGGAGCCCGGCTACGACATCGCGGCCACCGGCTACCGCAAGTTCTTCGCGCTGCCGGGGCAGGAGTGGATCTGGGCCTGGGACATTCCCGACTTCGACCTGCGCTTCATCAGCGTCGACATGAGCCACACCGGCGACTTCGGCAAGCCGAACCAGGCCTGCAACGCCTTCGGCA
>CAYYJK010000269.1:0-5365 GCA_964472185.1 uncultured Prosthecobacter sp. | reverse complement strand
GTGCTGCCCAGCGGTTCCAACGACGTCGTCAGCGTTCACAACTCCGCCGCCGGCCTGTCGACGCTGACTGTCAACCAGTCTGCCAACCAGACCTTCCATGGCAAGATCACCGGTCACCTCGCCCTCATCAAGGACGGCACCGGCACGCTGACCCTGACCAACACTTACAACACCACCACGCCGGTGGCGAGTGTCAGCACCTACACCGGCAAGACCACCGTTCGCGCCGGCACGCTCGCCCTCAGCGGCAGCGGCAACCTCGGCGCCACGCCTTGGATCCAGGTCGATGCGGGCGCCCTGCTCAGCCTCGCCGGCCGCACCGGCGGCGCTTACACCCTGTCCGACGCCGTGCTGTCCGGGCGCGGCAGCATCAACGGCCGCCTGATCGTCTCCGGCAGCGCGGTGCTGCGCCCGGGCGATTCGTCGGGGGCGTCGGCATTCGCCGGGGACGGCACCGGCGAACTGCAGTTTCACGATCTCAGCCTGGCGGGCGGCGTGACGGCGCTGCGCGCCCTGTTCCAGCTCGGCGGCACTTCCAGCAGCTCCCTCGATCCGCTGGCGGGCGGCGACGCCGCCCACTTCGCCGGTGCGGATTCCGGCGGCCGCTACGATTCGCTGCAGGTCAACGGCAGCCTCGCGCTCAACGCCGGCGGCACGCTGCGGGTGGAACTGCTCGGAAGCTACACGCCGCAGCTGGGCGATGTCTTCAACCTGCTCGACTGGGGCACGCTCAACCTGGACGGCGACGGCGCGGGCGGTGCGGACGCCTTCTCGCTGGCGGACCTCGACTTGAGCAGCGCCAACGCCGCGCTCGGCGCCCTGGGCCAGGGCTGGTACTTCGAAACCGACCTGTTCCTGCAGCATGGCCTGATTTACGTTGCCGTGCCCGAACCGGGGCGGGCCGCCCTGCTGTTCGGCGGCCTGCTGGCGCTGGTCCTGCGCCGCCGCCGGCGTTGAGGTCCGCGAGGGGCGGGAGCCGCCGTCCGGGCACAAAAAAACCGGCCCGCGCGAGACTTCGCGCGGGCCGGCTCGGGGAACTCAGGACTCACTCGGCGCCGCCGCCGCCGTTGCCCGCTGCCGGGCTTTGGCGCTGGCCGGCTTCGCGGTCGAGCACGAGCAGGCTGGCCGGATCGTTGCCGGCGAGCTTGAGGCGGTCGAGCATGTCGCGAACGGTTTTCTCTTCTTCCATCTGCTCGTTGAGGAACCAGAGCAGCAGGTTCTTCGAGGCGTGGTCCTTGACGCTTTCGGCGACGTCGTAGAGGTCGTTGATCTGCTGGGTCACCTTCTGCTCCTGCTTGAGGCTGTGCTCAAAGACGTCGATGGGCGACTTGAACTCGGACTTGGGCTTGGCGATCGGCTGCAGCTCGACGACGGCGTCGCGGTCGACGACGTACTGGTAGAACTTGAGCGCGTGCATGTTTTCCTCGCGGCTCTGGTTGAACATCCAGCTGGCGAAGCCGGAGTAGGGGGTCTGCTCGAACCAGGCGGCCATGGCCAGGTAGATGTAGGACGAGGCGAGCTCGTTGTTGATCTGGTCGTTGAGCAGCTTGCGGAGTTTGGGATTGAGCGTCATGGCGTGCTGGGATTGCAGAAGAGTTACGCCGGCAGGGTCCTGCCGGGATGTGCCGGCCGCTAGGAGCGGATGGGATCCACCTGCAGAGGTTGCCAGCAGCCGGAGCTCCAGTCGAGCACTTCCAGAGCGCGCAGCTGTTTTTTGTAGTCGTAGGCGCTGGGCTCGCGCGTGGCGTAGCCGGGGTAGTGGTGGCGCAGGCCGAGTCCGCGTGCGTGGCGGATTTCCTGCAGCAGGGTGTAGATGCCGAGGCTGCGGCGCGCCTGGGCGGGTTCGAACAGGCCGTAGACGGAGGAGCAGGCGGTGGCGCCGAGGTCCAGGTAGCTCAGCGCGACGAGTTCGTCGCCCAGCCAGACCCGGCATTCGACGCAGGGGCAGGGGACCGTGGCCGGATCGGCGGCAAGGAAGGTGTCGAGGCGGTCGGGGACGTTGTCCTTGAAGCGGGCCTTGTGGCGCTCGAACATCGCGCGCGCCCGGTCGGTGAGGCTGGCCGGGGCGAACTCGCAGCGCAGGTCGGCGTTTTTGCGCAGCACGCGGCGCTGGCTTTTCGACAGGCTGAACTGCGCCAGATCGACGCGCAGCGGCGTGATCGTGCGCACGCCGTCCGCATCCGGGAACAGGTTGTAGCGGAAGAAGCTGCAGCCGAAATGGCGCCAGCCGGCGGCCCAGAGCCGGTCCATCATCGCCGGGCGCACGGCGGCGCATTCGAAAGCTTGGTGCAGGACCCGGGACACGGCGGGGACAGAAGAGGAAAAGTGCGGCGGGGAAAGTGAAAAGGCCGGCGGATTCGCGGAGTTCTGTGGCAGAGTCGCCGACCGCATGCCGTACCCCGCGCCGCTTCAGGAACTGATCGAACTGTTTGAATCGCTGCCCGAGGCCGAGCGCCGCGAGGCCCTGATCGACTACGCCGGCCTGGCGCCGGCCTGCGCGCGCCGGGCCGGCGAGGCTTACGATCTCGAGGATGTGCGCAAGGATGCGGAGTGCACGGACACGGTCGGCGTGTTCCTGCGCGTCGATCCGCAGCAGCGGGTCTGGTTTGCCGTCGAGCTGGGGCCGAAGGTGCAGACGCTGACGCGCGCCATGACGGCCCTCCTCTGCCGCGGCCTGAACGGCTGCGCGCTGGCGGAGCTGCTGGCGGTGCCGGCCGATTTCGTGCCGCGCATCATCGGCGCCGACCTGGTGCGCCTGCGCAGCCGGACGGTCTACTACGTCCTGCAGCGCCTGAAGGCGGCGGCCGGGGAGCTGCAGCGGCGGCGCCCGTGAGCCGGCTTTTTCCCGGGCCGGCTTTTTGCCTCTTGCCATCGCCGACGGCCATCCCTAGGCTCGCGCGCCATGTCCGACCCGAAATCCAACGTCAACTGGGAGCAGCTTGAGGCGAAGCCTCAGTTTCGCGCCATGCTGAGCCACAAGGCCCGCTTCATCATCGGCGCCACGCTGTTCTTCATGGCCTACTACCTGGCCCTGCCCATCCTGGTCGGCTACTTCCCGGAACTGATGAAGAAGCGGGTCTTCGGCGAGGTCAACATCGCCTACCTGTTCGCCCTGTCGCAGTTCTTCATGGCCTGGATCATGGCCTTCGTGTACGTGCGCGTCGCCGCCCGCTGGGACCGCGAAGCCGCCGAAGTCATCGCCGAGCACCAGTAAGCCTACCGCCCCTTCCGACCGACCATGTCCATCTCCCTTGCCATGTTTCTGGGCTTCGTGGCCCTGACCCTGCTCATCACCTTCTGGGCCGCCAAGCGCAACACCGGCGCCGGCGCCTACTTCGCCGCCGGGCGCAGCATCACCGGCTGGCAGAACGGCCTCGCCGTCGCCGGCGATTACATGAGCGCCGCCTCCTTCCTCGGCATTTCCGGGATGATCTGCTTCTCCGGCTACGACGGCTTCATGTATTCGGTCGGCTTCCTGGTCGCCTACATCACCGTGCTGCTGATCGTCGCCGAGCCGCTGCGCAACGCCGGCAAGTACACCATGGCCGACCTGCTGGCCTACCGCATGAGCCCGCGGCCGGTGCGCGCGATGGCCTCGCTGAGCACGCTGACCGTCTCCACCTTCTACATGATCGCCCAGATGGTCGGCGCGGGCGTCATCATCAAGCGCCTGATCGGCCTGGAGTTCGCGCCGGCGGTGATCGGGGTGGGCCTCCTGATGCTCGTCTACGTCGTCTTTGGCGGCATGCTGGCGACGACCTGGGTGCAGATCATCAAGGCGCTGCTGCTCATGGCGGGTGCGCTGCTGCTCAGCTACCTGGTCCTGCAGTTCCACGACTTCAGCTTCACCCAGTTCTTCCACGCCGTCGCCCACGCCGATTACGCCGGCACGGCCGAGCCGAAGAACCTCCTGGAACCCGGCCTCAAGTACGGCGTGGCCGTGGCCGGGCCCTGGGGGCCGCTGGACCTGGTGTCGCTCGGCCTCGGCCTGGTACTGGGCACCGCCGGCCTGCCGCACATTCTGGTGCGGTTCTACACGGTGCCGGACGCCAAGACCGCCCGTTCCAGCGTTGTCTGGGCGATGGTGATCATCGGCCTGTTCTACATCATGACCACCTTCTTCGGCTTCGGCGCGGCGACCATCCTGAACAAGGCGCTGATCCTGACCGCGGATGGCAAGCCGGACACCAACATGGTGGCGCCGATCCTGGCCCAGCAGCTCGGCGGCGAGCTGTTCTTCGCCTTCATCAGCGCCGTGGCCTTTGCCACCATCCTGGCGGTGGTCGCCGGCCTGACGATGAGCGCCTCGGCCTCGTTCGCCCACGACTTCTTCACCAACGTCATCCATCACGGCAAGGAGCACCGGCCGGGCGAGGAGGTGCGCGTGGCGCGCATCACCGCCTTCGTCGTCGGCGCGGTCAGCATCGGCATCGCGATCTACCTCGGCCCGAGCGTCAACGCCGCCTTCCTGGTCGGCCTGGCCTTCGCCGTGGCCGCCAGCGCCAACCTGCCGGTGATCATTTTCAGCGTGTTCTGGAGGCGCTTCAACACCGCCGGCGCCGTCGCCGGCCTGGCGGTCGGCCTGCTGTCCTCGATCGTGCTGATTCTGCTCAGCCCGAACGGGGTGTTCGGCAAGGCGGGCGCGCCGTTTCCGCTGGAAAACCCGGGCATTGTCAGCATCCCGCTCGGTTTCCTGGCGGCCTGGCTGGGCACGGTGCTGACCGCGCGCGATCCGGAGGCCGAGGCGAAATTTGCCGAGCTCACCGTGCGCGCCCACACCGGCCTGGGGGCCGAGAAGGCGACTTCGCACTGAGTCCGCGGCCGGTTCGCCGGCCGCCGCAGGGGTGGTGGCGGAGCAGGCTCCGCCACCACCCCTCACGGTTTCAGAGCGCGTTGAGCTTGAGCAGTTCGCCGAGCAGGCCCCGGCTGCGGTAGAATTCGGCTTCCGCCAGGCCGGTTTCGGCCAGGCCGCGGCGGATGCTGTCCGCCGGCGTGGTGCCGAGCACGTGCTCCTTGATCAGGGCGGTCTTGCGCGCCTGCAGGTCGAGGAAGGCCGGATCGACGTCCGGGGTCGGCAGGTAGGTGCCGGCCGCCTGGCCGGCCTGGAGCACCTGCTTGAAGGGCGCGCCGGTCTTCTGCGCCTCCGCCTTGGCGGCGTTGACGCCGGCATACCAGTCGGCACAGACGATGCGGTAGTAGTCGCGCATGGCCTGCTTGTTGTAGTGGATGATCAGCTCGCGGCCGTCGACCGGCACGGTGCTGGTGGCGCGGAAGGAGTCGGCGTCGATGGTGTCGACGAAGAACAGGTCGTCGCCGTCGACGGCGAACTCCCACTTCAGGTCCCAGAGCTGCAGGCCGACGGTTT
>CAYYJK010000268.1:0-5372 GCA_964472185.1 uncultured Prosthecobacter sp. | reverse complement strand
CGCGGATCGCGTTGTCGAGGAAGCCGCCGACATCCAGGGCCATGTGGCTGACGAAGGGAAAGACGACCCAGCGGTCGACACCGAGCGCGCCGCCTTCCGCGGCCATGGCGACGAGGTGCTGGGCGTAGGGGAAGTCGCCGTGGAGGTAGAACAGCACGTCGGCGCCGACGTGGTTGTGGCAGTCGATGATCATAGGGGTCGGGAGGTTACGTGGCGGTTCGGGAAAACCCTTCATGCGCCCTCGCCGACGACGCTGACGACGATGGAGCGGGTGTGCGGGGCGCGGCGGTGCTCGAACAGGAAGATCCCCTGCCAGGTGCCGAGGGCGAGGCGTCCGCCGACGACGGGAACGGCTTCGCTGGTGCGGGTGAGGGCCATGCGCAGGTGGCTGGGCATGTCGTCCGGACCCTCGTGGGTGTGGACGAAGTAGGGCGTGTCTTCGGGGACGAGGTGGTCGAAGAAGGCGTGCAGGTCGGTGCGCGCGGACGGGTCGGCGTTTTCGTAGATCACCAGGCTGCAGCTCGTGTGCTGGACAAAGACCGTGGCGGTGCCGGTGCGGATGCCGCTGGCGCGGACGATCTGCTCGCAGCGGTCGGTGATCTCGTAGGTGCCTTTGCCGCGGGTGGCCAGGCGGAAGGTGTCGGCGTGGGCGGGCATGGCAAGTCAGCGGCGGGTGCGCCGGGCGGGCGTGCCGCGCGCCGCCGCGGCGCGTTCGGCGGCCTGCCAGCCGAGCAGGGCCCAGCGCTTCATGCGCTGCGGACTGGTCAGGGCGGTTTCGGGGCAGCGGTGGTAGCTCATGGTCAGGCGGCGGCCGTGGCGGTCGGTCCAGGTGAACGGCTCGAGGCCGTGCGCTTCGAATTCGGCGCGGTTGAGGTCGTCGGCCTTCAGGTAAAAGGCCTCGCCGTCGACGAGGCCGAACATCAGGTCGCCGCGGTAGATGCCGCAGCCGCCGAACATGCGCCGGGCGCGGACGTCGCCAAGCGGCGTCAGCAGGTCGAGCAGCGACTCGACGAAGGGCGAATGCGGCAGGGGCATGGCGCACCAGCAAAGGCAGAAAGTGCGCGCTCGAAAGCGGAAAGACGCAAGGTCCGCATTGCCTGCGCCGGCCGGCTGCGTCAGGGTGCGCGGCGCATGTCCGATGTTTCCGTTTCCCGCGACCGCCGCCGGTCGGTGCTGCTCTGCCTGCTGGTCACCCTCGGGGTGCTGCTGTTTCAGCATTTGAGCGGGGTCTGGAGTTCGGACCTGGGCGGCGATCCGGACGAGCCGGCGCACGCGGTGACCAGCCTGATGGTGCGGGATTACCTGGCGACGGCCTTGGGGCAGTCGCCGATGGCCTTCGCCCAGCAGTACTACGAGGACCTGCCGAAGGTGGCGCTCGGGCATTACCCGCCCGGCTACTACGCGCTGACCGGCCTGGCCCTGCTGGTCTGGCCGCAGCCGGTCACCCTGTTTGTGGTGCAGGCGCTGCTGGCCGGCCTGCTGGCGGCGCTGGTGCACGGGTATGGCCGGCGGTTCCTGGCACCGCGGCCGGCGCTGACGGCGGCGCTGCTGACCGTGGTGCTGCCGGTGTCGCTCAAGCTGACCCAGCTGGTCATGGCCGACCTGCTGCTCGCCTGCCTCTGCCTGCTCGCCCTGGAGGCCTGGGCGCGCTTCCTGGAATCGCCGCGGGCGCGCTGGGCGCTCGCGTTCGGCTTCTGCGCCGCCCTGGCCATTCTGACCAAGGGCTCCGGCCTGGCGCTGGCGCTGGTCCCGGCGCTGACGGTGCCGCTGCTGCGCCGCTGGGAGCTGCTGAAGTCCTGGCGCTTCTGGCTGGCCGGCGTGCCGGTCGGGCTGCTGGCCGGCCCCTGGATGCTGTACTCCTCCAAAATCACCCGGGAGGGCATGGTGAACGAGGGCGTGGTGAAGTATGCGCTCGACGGCCTGGGCTTCTACGCGCGGGCGGCGGAGTGGAGTTTCGGCTGGCCGCTGCTGGCGCTGTTCCTGGCCGGTCTGGCACTGGGCCTCGTGCGTACGCTGCGGCGCCGGACGGCCGACCCGCGCATCGCCGGCCTGTTCGGCCTGCTGGCGGGAACGGCGGCCGTCATGCTGCTGGTGCCCACCGGCTACAGCAGCCGCTACTTCATGCCGGTCGTGCCCGGGATCGCTCTGCTCGCGGCGCTGGTGGCGGCGCGGCTGCCGCCGCGCGTGCAGCCCTGGGGACTGGCGCTGCTGCTGGCCGCGGGCCTCGTCCAGGCGGCCGGAGTCAGCCCCAAGATCGTGCAGGGTTACGGCGCGGCGGTGGCCCAGGCCCTCGGCGAGCCGGCGGCCGCGCCGCGCCAGTGGCTGGTGAGTTCCGATCCGCGCGGCGAAGGCGCGATCATCGCCGCCGCTGCGTTCGCCGGCGACCGGCACGAGGCGGTGCGCCTCGACGTCATCCGTGCCAGCAAGGAATTGGGGTCCTCCGACTGGCTCGGCCGCGGTTACCGGCCGGCGTTCGCCACGACGGCGGAACTGCGCGCCTTTCTGGAGCAGAACCGGGTGAGCTGCGTGTTTGTCGACCTCAGCGGTGCGGGCACCTGGCAGCAGCCGCACGACCGGTTGCTGCGCCAGGCCCTGCAGGAAGCGCCGGCGCAGTGGCGGCGCCTCCGCGGGCAGCCGCTGCAGCGTTCGAAAAACGAGGCCGGCGAGCTGGAAATTTACCAGCGGCTGCCGCAGCCGTGAGAGGGCTGTCAAGCCTGCGCCTGCAACAAAAGTTCCTGTCGAAGCGCGCTCAAGGGTTGCCCCTCCGGACCCTCTCGCTACCTCACCCGTTCCAACCCTGCGCGCCTTCCGACCGGACGGCCGCCCGTTCCAACCTCCGCCCCTTTCCGCCATGTCCGCCGCCCAAGAACTCAACATCAACGTCGCCCACGTCGAGCGCGTCGCCAAGGAACTCGGCCTGCGCGCCATCCAGGTCGGCGCCACCGCCCAGCTGTTCGCCGACGGCGCCACCGTGCCCTTCATCGCCCGCTACCGCAAGGAGGCCACGGGGTCGATGGACGAGGTGCAGATCCAGAACGTCAAGGAGCGCCTCGACCAGCTCGTCGCCCTCGACGACCGCCGCACCGCCATCGTCAAGTCGCTCGAGGAGCGCAAGCTGATGACCGACGTCCTGCGCGCCAAGATCGACAAGGCCGAGACGATGAACTCGCTGGAGGACATCTTCGCCCCGTTCCGGCCGAAACGCCGCACCCGTGCCACCATCGCCAAGGAGAAGGGGCTGGAGCCGCTGGCCGACTTCATCGAGGCCCACCTGCTCACCCAGGGCGCCGACCTCGACGGCGAGGCGGCCAAGTTCGTCAATCCGGACCACGAGAACGAGGAGCTGCGCGTCAAGGACGCCGCCGACGCCCTGGCCGGCGCGCGCGACATCATCGCCGAGCGCATCAGCGACCACGCCGAGGCCCGCGCCGCCCTGCGCAAGCTGTTCAGCGAGCAGAGCACGGTCGTTTCCAAAGTCATGTTCGGCAAGGAGACCGAGGCCGACGCGCAGAAGTTCCGCGACTACTTTGACTGGAGCGAGCCGCTCAAGTCCATCCCCTCGCACCGCATGCTGGCGATCCGCCGCGGCGAGAAGGAGGGGTTCCTGCTCATGCGCATCAGTCCGCCGGAGGACACCGCCGTGCAGATCCTCAACCAGCTCTTCGTCAAGGGCGGCAACGCCTGCTCCGAGCAGATGAAGCTGGCCTGCGCCGACAGCTACAAGCGCCTGCTGAGCAGCAGCATGGAGACCGAGGCGCGCCTGGAGTCGAAGCGGCGGGCCGACACCGAGGCCGTGCGCGTGTTCGCCGACAACCTGCGCGAACTCCTGCTCGCCGCCCCGCTCGGCCAGAAGCGCGTGCTCGGCATCGACCCCGGCTTCCGCACCGGCTGCAAGGTCGTCGTTCTCGACGCCCAGGGCCAGCTGCTGTTCAACGACGTCATCTACCTGCTCGGCGAGGGCAACAGCCTGATGCACGCCAAGACCCTGCTGCTCAACGTCATCGAGCGCTTCAAGATCGAGGCGATCGCCATCGGCAACGGCACCGCCAGCCGCGAGACCGAAACCTTTGTCAACCGCATCGGCGTGCCGAAGGGCATCCCGGTCATCATGGTCAACGAAAGCGGCGCCTCCATCTACTCCGCCAGCGAGGTGGCGCGCGAGGAGTTCCCCAACCACGACATCACCGTGCGCGGCGCCGTCTCCATCGGCCGCCGGCTCATGGACCCGCTCGCCGAGCTGGTGAAGATCGATCCGAAATCCATCGGCGTCGGCCAGTACCAGCACGACGTCGACCAGAACCAGCTCAAGACCAGCCTCGACAACGTCGTCGTCAGCGCCGTGAACGGCGTCGGCGTCGAGCTCAACACCGCCAGCAAGCAGCTGCTCAGCTACGTCTCCGGCCTCAACAGCACCCACGCCGCCAACATCGTCGCCTTCCGCAACGAGAACGGCCCGTTCAAGTCGCGCAAGGACCTGCTCAAGGTGCCGCGCCTGGGCGACAAGGCCTTCGAGCAGGCCGCCGGCTTCCTGCGCATCCGCAACGCCGAGCACCCGCTCGACGCCAGCGCCGTGCACCCCGAGCGCTACCCGCTCGTCGAGAAGATGGCGGCCGACCTCGGCTGCACCGTCGGCGACCTCGTGCAGAAGGCCGAGCTGCGCCAGAAGATCGACCTCAAGAAGTACGTCAGCGCAGATGTCGGCCTGCCGACCCTGCAGGACATCGTCAACGAGCTCGCCAAACCGGGGCGCGACCCGCGCAAGCAGTTTGAAGTCTTCAACTTCGCCGAGGGCGTCAACGACATGAAGGACCTGACGGTCGGCATGAAGCTGCCGGGCATCGTCACCAACGTCACCGCCTTTGGCGCCTTCGTCGACATCGGCGTCCACCAGGACGGCCTCGTCCACGTCAGCCAGCTCAGCGACAGCTTCGTGCGCGATCCGGCCGAGGTGGTCAAGGTGGCCCAGAAGGTCACGGTCACGGTCACGGAAGTCGACATTCCGCGCAAGCGCATCGCCCTGAGCATGAAGTCCAAGCCGGATTTCGAGAAGAAGCCCGGCGGCGGCGGACCGCGCCCGGCCGGGGGCGGCCAGGGGGGCGGCAACCGCGGCGGTTTCAGCAGCGGCGGCGGCCGCAGCCCGGGCGGCGGCATGGGCAATCCCTTCGGCGGCATGGGCGGCGGCGGTGACTGGTTCACGGCGGCCAGCCAGAAGGGCAAACGCTGAACCCCTGAAAATGCGACGGCCTGCCCTTTGCGGGGCAGGCCGTCGTCGTTTCAGGCCGCAGTCTCAGCGCCGCCTTCTGCGGAGAGCGAGGGTGGAGAGGGCGGCGAGGAGGAGGAGAGCGCGGGAGGGTTCGGGGACGACGGCGATG
>CAYYJK010000267.1:0-5394 GCA_964472185.1 uncultured Prosthecobacter sp. | reverse complement strand
CCTGGCAGCAGCTGGCCCAGGTGCTGATGCTGGCCAACGAGTGCCTGTTTGTCGACTGACCCGCATGAACGCCTCCGCCCCAAGTTTTTCCCGCCGCGAGTTCCTCAGCCGTTCCGGCCTCGGCTTCGGCATGCTCGGGCTGGCCGGCCTGCTGGCGCCGCGGGGGGCGCTGCAGGCGGCGCCGTCCGTTCGCCCGCACTTCGCGCCCCGGGCCAAGCGCGTCATCCACTTCTTCCTCAACGGCGGACCTTCGCACGTCGACACCTTCGATCCCAAGCCGGCCCTGGCACGCTACGCCGGCCGGCCGCTGCCGCGCACGCTGCTCACCGAGCGCAAGACCGGGGCGGCATTCCCGTCGCCCTTCGCCTTCCGCCGCTACGGGCAGAGCGGCATCGAGGTCAGCGAGCTGTTCGCCAGGACGGCGCAGCACATCGACGACATCGCCGTCATCCGCTCGATGCACGCCCAGGTGCCGAACCACGAACCCTCGCTGATGCTGATGAACTGCGGCGACTCGGTGCAGCCGCGGCCCAGCCTCGGCTCCTGGCTGCTGTACGGGCTGGGCAGCGACAATGAAAACCTGCCGGGCTTCATTTCCATGTGCCCGGGTGGCTACCCGGTGAAGGGGGCGGAGAACTGGCAGTCGGCCTTCCTGCCGGGCACCCTGCAGGGCACGCACGTCGACACCCAGCACACGGAACTGGCGCGGCTGATCGAGAACATCCGCAGCCCGCACGCCGGCGCGGCCGCGCAGCGCCGCCAGCTGGACCTGCTGCACCGGCTCAATCTGGAGCACCGCCGCCCGCGGCTGGATCCCCGACTGGACGCGCGCATCGAGTCCTTTGAACTGGCTTTCCGCATGCAGACCGCCGCCGCCGACGCGTTCGACCTCGGCCGCGAACCGCAGCACCTGCGCGACCTCTACGGCGACGGTGTGCACGGCCGCCAGACGCTCATCGCCCGCCGGCTGCTGGAGCGCGGCGTGCGCTTTGTCCAGCTTTGGCACGGCGCCGGCCAGCCCTGGGACAACCACGCCCGCATCGAGGAGAATCACCGCCGCCTGGCCGCCGAGATCGACCAGCCCATCGCCGCGCTGCTGACCGACCTCAAGCAGCGCGGCATGCTTGAAGACACCCTGGTGATCTGGGGCGGCGAATTCGGCCGCACGCCGACTGTCGAGCTCAGCGGCGGCAAGGCGGCGCTGGGGCGCGACCACAACCACTACGGCTTCAGCGTCTGGATGGCCGGCGGCGGCATCCGCGGCGGCACGGTGCACGGCAGCACCGACGAGTTCGGTTTTGCCGCCCAGGACAACCCGGTCAGTGTCCACGACCTGCACGCCACCATCCTGCACCTGCTCGGCCTCGACCACGAGCGCCTGACCTACCGCTATGCCGGCCGGGATTTCCGGCTCACGGACGTGCATGGCGAGCTGGTGCGGCCGATCCTGGCCTGAACCGCCGGCGCTTGTTCACAGCGGCCGGAGGTTGTTCACACACTGTTCCCAAGTTACGCAGATTGCATCCCGGGACGCGAGCTCCATCAATGAGACCGTCATGACATCGTCCGTTTCTAATCTGGTCCAGGCCGCCGCGGCGCCGGGGGAGCTGCCCGCCAAGGCGGAGCTTGCCAAGCAGGCCAACCCCTTCGGCCGCAAGCGCAACGAGGAGCCCACGGCCGAGGAGTTGCTGGCCAACATCAACCGCGCGCTGCCGTTCAGCGATGAGGCGGAGAAGGGCGTCATCTCCAGCCTGCTGCAGGATCCGAACGAGCGGCTCAGCGAAAGCCGCGTCGGCCTGCCGTCGGCCGCCTTCTACCACGAGGCGAACCGCACCATCTACGAGAAGCTGCTCGAGTTCTACGACAAGAACCTGCCGGTCGATCCGGTGATGGTCACCAACGCCCTGCGCGACCAGGGCCTGCTGGAACGGGTGGGCGGACCGGCGGCGATCACCGAGCTGTTCACCTTCGTGCCGGTGCCCGCGCACTACCAATACTACAAGAAGATCGTTCTCGACAAATACATCCTGCGCCAGCTGATCCACGCCTGCTCGCTGACCATTCATCAGGCCTATGAACACGGCAAGGAGCAGCTCGATGACGACGTCAGCACGCTGATCGACCACTCCGAGCAGCGCGTGCTGGCGGTGCGCGAGTCCACCGGCAAGCAGGACGGCGTCAAGACCCTGGCTGCCCACGTGTCCGAGGCGATCGACTCGATCCAGTACATGCTCGAGCACCCCGGCCAGCTGCGCGGCCTGTCCACCGGCTACAGCAAGCTCGACAGCATGAGCAGCGGCCTGCAGGGCGGGGAAATGTTCGTCATCGCCGCCCGTCCGTCGATGGGCAAAACCTCGCTGGCGATGAACATCGTCGAGCACATCGCCGTCGACTGCGCCAAACCCTGCGCCGTGTTCAGCCTGGAAATGAGCGCCACCATGCTGGTGCGGCGTCTGCTCGTCTCGCGCGCGCAGCTGTCCATGCAGGACCTGTCGCGCGGCCTCATGTCGCGTGCGCAGATGGAGGCCCTGTCCAAGGCGACGCGCGAACTGCAGCGCGCGAACATCCTCATCGATGAAACCCCGGGCATCGACATCATGGAGCTGCGTGCCAAGGCCCGGCGCATGAAGAAGCAGCACGACATCCAGATGATCATGATCGACTACCTGCAGCTGCTCACCTCGGGCAGCCGCCGCGCCAAGGACAACCGCCAGATCGAAATTGCGGAAATCTCGGCGGGCCTCAAGGGCATCGCCAAGGAGCTGAACGTGCCGGTGGTGGTGCTCGCCCAGCTCAACCGTGCGGTCGAGTCCCGCAAGGGCCAGCGGCCGGTGCTTTCCGACCTGCGCGAATCCGGCTCCATCGAGCAGGACGCCGACATGGTCGGCCTGCTCACCCGCGAGGACTACGCCGGGGCCAAGATGGAGGTCGGTGACGAGGAGACCGAGGCGAAGAAGAAGGGGCAGGCGGTGCTGATCCTGGCCAAGAACCGCAACGGCCCCACCGACGACGTGCCGCTGCGCTTCATCGACCACGCCATGCGCTTCCTGGAGCGCACGCCGGACGAGTCGGAGGCCGAGTCGCCCTGAACCGGCGCCGGCTCAGGCCAGGTGCGGCGAACGCTGGCGGCTCCGGTAGTCCGTCGGCGTCACGCCCATGATCCGGCGGAAGCTGCGCGCCAGGTGGGCGTGATCGTAGAAGCCCAGATCCTGGGCGATGGCGGCCGCGGTGTCGTCGGTGTCCGCGAGCCGGCGGCAGGCGGCCTCGACCCGCACGCGCAGCAGGTACTGGCGCGGCGAGGTGTTGAAGGCGCGCCGGAAGCTGCGGTCGAACTGGCTCTGGGACAGGCCGGCCATGCGCGCCAGTTCGCGTCCCGGCCGGGTTTGCTCGGGATGGCGGTGCATGTGCTCGATGATGCCGGCCAGGCGCGCTTCCGTCGTGTGCGGGGCGCGCACCTGCTGGATTTGCCGGGAGAAGCCGGCCACGCCGATGATCCGGCCCCGGCGGTCGCGCAGCGGCAGCTTGCTGGTGAACACCAGGTGCGGCGACCCTTCGGCTTCGGGGGCGCTTTCCAGGCGGTTGATGATCGGTTCGCCGCCGGCCATCACCGCCTGGTCGTCCTGGGCGTAGGCCCGGGCCCGCGAACGCGGGAAAAAATCGTGGTCGGTCCGGCCGAAGGCTTCGCGCTCGTGGCGGACACCGCAGTAGTCACAACCGCGGCGGTTGAGCGCCAGGAAGCGTCCCTGCCGATCCTTGATGAAGAAGGACACGTCGGGCAGCAGTTCGAACAGCCGGATCAGCTCCTGGGGGCGCACCTGGCGCAGAAAGTCGGCGGGTGAAATGGCGGCCTGCATGCGCGGATTTTACACAAGGATGACACGCCTGTGCAAGAAGGTACGGGCGCGGCCGCCGTTCATGGCGAATGTCCCAGACGTCCTCCCGCCCGCCGTCGGTTCCGGCGTTCGCTTCCGCGCTGAAACGCCTGGTGGCGGCCGGGCAGTGTGCGGAGGCCGTGCGGCGGTTCAGCGGCTTCGGCAGCGGAATCCGCCCGGTTCTGGCGGCGCACCTGGCGGCACAGACGGAGCGGGATCCGGTCGCCTGGGTCGCCCTGCTGGAGGTGCTGGAAGAAAAGAGCGAGGGCGTGGCCGCGCATCTGGAGGAGGCGGCGCTGGCCCGGCTCATCCTGGTGGTCAAGCACCACCGGCCGCGCTTGGCGCTCGATCTGCTGACCCGGCTGGGCAATCCGGGGTTGCGTCGCAGTCTGGGGGATTGCCTGGCCCAGCTGTGGAGCCGCCGCAACATCAACGAAGCCTGGAACGCGGTCGCGCGCAGCGGCCTGTCCGCGGCGGAGCGTCTGGCTTTGCACAGCCGCATGATCTGACCGGCGCCGGCGGTCGTCCTCCGCGCCGAAACATCGGACGGTTTCGGTCTGTATATGCTGGCAGCCGGAACCCGTGTTCCGCCTGGCATGCCCCGCATCCGCAACATCCGCTTCGCCGCGCTTGGTCTGCCGCTCGTCCTTCTGGCGCGTGCGGCCGGGGCGGACGCGCCCGCGGATTATGCCCGCGACATCAAGCCGCTGCTTCGGGAGCGCTGCTACGCCTGTCACGGCGCGCTCAAGCAGAAGGCCGGTCTGCGCCTGGACACGGTGGCGGCGATGCGCAGCGGCGGTGACGGCGGCGATGCGCTGGCCGGGGATCCGGCCCTGCTGCTGCAGCGGGTGACGACGGCGGACCCGCACGACCGCATGCCGCCGGAGGGCGAGGGGGCGCTGCTGTCCGCCGAGCAGGTGGCCTTGCTGCGCGACTGGCTGCGGCGCGGGGCTCCCGGCCTGGCCGGGGAGGCGCCGGAGGCCGATCCCCGGGCGCACTGGGCCTATCAGCCGCCGCGCGACGCGGGGCGATCGATGGATCAGCTGCTGCTGCAGCGCCTGCAGTCCGACAGGCTGCAGCCGCAGCCGGCGGCCGAACCGGAGGTGTGGCTGCGCCGCGTCTGGCTGGACCTGACCGGGCTGCCTCCCGAACCGGCGGATGTCCGCCGGTTCCTGGAGGCGCACGCCCGCGATGCGCAGCACGCCCGCCGCCGCGAGGTCGACCGCCTGCTGGCATCGCCCCAGTATGGCGAGCGCTGGGGGCGCCACTTCATGGACATCTGGCGCTACAGCGACTGGTACGGCCTCGGCGACCAGCTGCGCAACAGCCAGAAGCATCTCTGGCACTGGCGCGACTGGATTGTCGAATCGCTGAACGCCGACAAGGGCTACGACACGATGATCCAGCAGATGCTGGCGGCGGACGAGCTGGCGCCGGAAGACCGGGGCAATCTGCGCGCCACCGGTTTTTTGGCCCGCAGCTACTACCTGTTCAACCGCACCACCTGGCTCGATGAAACCCT
>CAYYJK010000266.1:0-5422 GCA_964472185.1 uncultured Prosthecobacter sp. | reverse complement strand
GCTTGGGGCCGGGCCGCAGCGGTTCCGGAGGCTGCCGGCTTGGGCTGGGAGAGCTGCCAGGCGGCTGCGGCCAAGGCGAGGCCTGCCAAGGTTCCGGCGATCACCCAGGGCCGGCGCCGGTTCCGGCTGGGCGCCGGAGCGCTGGTGGACGGCGGCAGGAACTGCGCCGCCGTGCGGACATGCACGGTGGCGGGCTTGAGGCCGAGCATCTCCGCCAAGGCGCCGGCACAGGCAGGGCGCATGTGCGGCTCCTTGTGCAGGCAGGCCGCGATGGCGTCCTCCCAGACTTTCGGGATGGCTTCCAGACTGGGAATTTCCAGCTCGCGGCGGCGCTCCAGGATGGTGGGCGGTATTTTCGAATGGATCTGCGTCGGCAAGTCGCCCCGGTAGAAGGGCGGTTTGCCGGACAGCAGTTCGTACAGGGTGGCGCCCAGCGAGTAGACGTCGTCGGTCGGCAGCGGCCGTTCGCCCATGGCCTGCTGCGGGCTCATGTAGGGCAGGGTGCCGCTGGTCGACAGGTGGGCGGCCGACAGCCGGCTCATCGTGTCCGACAGGCTGCGGGCGATGCCGAAGTCGGCGATCTTGGCCACGCCGTCCTTGGCGGTGATCATGATGTTGGCCGGCTTCAGGTCGCGGTGAACGACCTTGCGCTGGAAATGCGCGTAGTCGAGGGCTTCGCAGACGCCAAGCAGCCAGCGGGACACGGCCTCGACCGTGAACACGCCGTTCGGCTCGGTCAGGCGCAGCTCGGAGAGCGTCTTGCCGTCGATGTACTCCATCGAGATCGCGGCGGCTTCCTCGTCGTCGACGAAATCGTAGATGCGGACGATGTGCGGGTGGGAAAGTTCGAGGCCGCGGCGGGTTTCCAGCTTCAGTTCCTTCACCGCGGCGGGGTCGAGGCCGACCAGGCTCGGCAGGAACTTCATGGCCACCGGCCGTTCCAGTTTCAGGTCGTGTGCCAGCCAGACCACCCCCATGCCGCCGCGGCCGATCACGCGCTCCAGCCGGTAGCGCTGGAACACCGTCATGCCGCTGCCGGGCATCTTGGCCTTCAGGGTTTCTTCCATGAACAGCGGCCCGGAAACATCAACACCCACCGAAGTTCCTTGGGGGAACGGCGCGGGGTTTCCCAATCCTTCTGGCCGTGAAATGTCCATGTGACGATGACACTGCGAGCTTACAATCTACGGCCTGGAGGGAACGGTGTCACCGGATTTGTTTGTCACCTGACGCCCGCGGCGCGATGCGGGCGTCGGCGTTCAGGGCTCTTTTTTCTGGAACAGGCGCTTGAAGAAGTTGCCCTTGGCCTTTTCCGGAGCCGGCGTCGCCGGCGCGGTGCCCGGGGCATACACGGGCGGCATGACGCCTCCCTCCGCCGCACCGGCCGGCGCAAAACGTCCGGAGTTCGGCAGCTGTCCGGGGGCGGCCGGCGCCGGGGCGGCGCCGGTGAAATCAATGGCGGCCGGTTTGATCGACGGCGCGTTGGCGTCGAGGTTGATCACCTTGGGTTTCAGCGGTTTGCCGTCCTTGCCGTACTCATGAATCACCTGCTGGAAGACGACGCCGTTGAGGTTCATCAGCCGGTCCTCCCGGCGCCGGCCAAACTCGTCGTAGATCGACTGGCAGCGGGCGATCAGGTTGCCGCGGCCGTCGTAGACGTTGCCCTGCAGGGGCTCGCCCTTCTCATTGAGCAGGAAAACCTTGCGCACGCTCAGCACGTTGTTGGACGTGTACGTGGTCTCCGTCAGTTCGCGGGTGTTCGGATCGCGCACGGACTCCGTTCTGGAGTTGTCGGCATGGTAAATCGTGCGGCCGACCACCGGCTGAGTGGCCGGGTTGGCCGCCGCACCCAGCACCAGCAGGAGCCAGGGAATGCCAAAAATGACGGTGCGCTTTTTCATGACGGCAAGTAATACTCGTTCAGAATAGACGCAGCTTCCTCCCGCGACAATTGCATTTCCCGCCATGAACGCCCCCGACACCCTTCCGTCCCTGGATGCCTCCTGGGATGCTTTCCTCACCGGTGTGCTGTCGGATTTCGGCTGCGTCACCGGCACGCTCCACCGTTTCGATCCCACCGACCGGCATCTGAAACTGGTCGCCCACACCGGCGTGCCCGAACAGCTGCTGCCGGTCATCGGTTCGATTCCCATCGGCAAAGGCATTGCCGGCGCCGCCGCTGAGCGCCGGGAGCCCGTGGAGCTGTGCAACCTGCAGACCGACACCAGTGGCGTCGCCAAACCCGGCGCCAAGCTGACCCAGGTGCAGGGCAGCCTCGCCGTGCCGATTCTGGATGGCGACCGTCTTTGCGGCACCTTGGGGATCGGCAAGCGCGAGCCGTACGACTTCAGCGAGGCCGAAAAAGCCGCCTTGCGGCGGATCGGTGACGGCATGGCGAGTCGTCTGCTGCCGGCCTGAATACGCTGGCAGCTCTGGATTTTATGGAAATCATCATCCCGCGCCGTTGGCGCCGGGACCGGTTGGCTTTCCGGCAAGCGGGAGGAAACGAGTTTTGCAAATCCCCGGGCGACGTGTATCCTTCCCATTCGTAACTTTCCCGCCTCCCTTTTTTTACCGATCATGTCCGACGACTCTACTTCCAAAAACGACCCGCCGAACCGCCGCTCCCAGGAGCCGCAGTTCAACTGGCGGGGTTTTCTGCTGCTGGCCATGGCGGTGCTGCTGGTGGGCTCGGCCCTGATGGTCAACAACCAGGCCGCGCGTTCCCAGGAGATCAGCTACAAGGAGTTCAAGGATCTGGTCGAGAAGGACCGGATCGACCGCAGCAAGGACCTGGAACTGATTCAGCAGGACACGACCACGGCGGAGTACATCAAGGGCTGGGCCTTCCGCGCCGCCCCGTCCGCCGATGCCAAGGCCGCGCCGGAGCCGGTGAAGCCGCTTGACGCCAAGCCGGCCGCCGCCGGCCCCGCCTCGGTGCAGTTCCGCGTGCCGGTCAGCATCCAGTACCAGAAAGAGGAGCTGCATGCGCTGATGAACACCAAGGGGTTGGTGCTGATCCCGCGGTACGAAAACAACCAGTGGGGCAACCTGCTGATTTCCATGCTGCCCATCCTGCTGCTCCTGTTCCTCCTGTACTTTTTGGTGCGCCAGCAGATCAAGTCCGCCGGCCGCGGGGCGCTCAGCTTCGGCAAGAGCAAGGCCAAGATGCTCTCCCAGGACCGCAACAAGGTCACCTTCAAGGACGTCGCCGGCGTCGAGGAAGCCAAGGATGAAGTCCAGGAATTGGTCGAGTTCCTCAAGGATCCCAAAAAGTTCCAGCGCCTCGGCGGCAAGATTCCCAAGGGCGTGCTCATGGTCGGCTCGCCGGGTACCGGCAAGACCCTGCTGGCCAAGGCGATCGCGGGCGAGGCCGACGTGCCGTTCTTCAGCATCAGCGGCTCCGACTTCGTCGAGATGTTCGTCGGCGTCGGCGCCAGCCGCGTGCGCGACATGTTCGAGCAGGGCAAGAAGAACGCGCCCTGCCTGATCTTCATCGATGAGATCGATGCGGTCGGCCGTCATCGCGGTCACGGCCTGGGCGGCGGCCACGACGAACGCGAGCAGACGCTGAACGCCCTGCTGGTGGAGATGGACGGCTTCGACACCCAGGAAGGCATCATCATCATCGCCGCCACCAACCGCCCGGATGTCCTCGATCCGGCGCTGCTGCGCCCGGGGCGCTTCGACCGCCAAGTCACGGTCAGCCTGCCCGACGTGAAGGGCCGCGAGGAAATCCTGCGCGTCCACGCCAAAAAGGTCAAACTCAGCGAGAACGCTGACCTCTCCAAGGTCGCGCGCGGTACGCCGGGCTTCTCCGGCGCGGAACTGGCCAACGTCATCAACGAGGCCGCCCTGCTGGCCGCCCGCAAGAACCTCAAGGCCATCGGCACTCCGGAGCTGGAAGAGGCGCGCGACAAGGTGCGCTGGGGCCGTGAGCGCCGCAGTCTGGCGCTCAGCGACAAGGAGAAGGAAAACACCGCCTACCATGAGGCCGGCCACGCCATCCTCATCGAGCTGCTCGAGCACACGGATCCGCTGCACAAGGTGACCATCATCCCGCGCGGCCCCTCGCTGGGCTCGACCATGTGGCTGCCCGAGGAGGACAAGTTCACCCACCGCAAGAGCGAGCTGCTCGACGACCTCGTCGTCGCCATGGGCGGCCGCGTTGCCGAGGAAATCCAGTTCGGCGACGTCACCAACGGCGCCATGGGCGACATCCGCCAGGCCACGGGCATCGCCCGCAGCATGGTCTGCGCCTGGGGCATGAGCGAGGCGCTGGGCATGGTTGAATACGGCGAGGGCGACTCGGCCGTCTTCCTCGCCCGCGATCTGGGCCGCAACCGCAACTACGGCGGTGCCACCGCGCAGAAGATCGACGAGGAGGTCAAGCGCCTGATCGACAACGCCTACGCCAAGGCCAAGGATCTGCTGCTCGGCCACAAGGACAAGCTCGACGCCATCGCGCACGCCCTGCTCGAGTATGAAACCCTCGACGGAGCGCAGATCCGCGAAATCATGGAGCACGGCTACATGCTCAATCCGCCGAAGGACCGTCCGAATCCGCCGCCCAGCCCGCCCGTGGCCAAGGCCTCCGAGTCACGGCCGGCGGCCCGCGAGGACGCCCAGGATGACGGCCTGCCCGGCGGTCTGGCCGGCGTTCCCGCCTGAGTGGCGGCCGCCCATGGTTCGCACCCACTCAAGCGGAAGGCCCAGCCTTCCGCTTTTGTTTTGGGGCGGGCTCAGGCCTCGTCCGCCGCGTCCGCCAGCTCGGGCGCCTGCGGCGCTCGCGGCGCGGATTCGATCAGCAGCGGCTCCTCGATTTCGCGCTCCTCGCTGCCGGCGCCGAGATCGCGGAACTTGCGCGCGGCGACCAGCACCCGGCTTTCCAGGGTGTTGAGCGTGCGGTTGTAGCTGTCCACCGCCTGACCGAGCTGCCGGCCCAGCCGCTGGAAGTGCTCGCCCATCACGCAGAGCCGCTCGTGCAGCGCGCGGCCAAGGGCGCTGATGTCGCGGGCGTTCTTTTCCAGGGCCTCCTGTCGCCAGCCGTAGGCCACCGTGCGCAGCAGGGCGATCAGCGTCGTCGGCGTCGCCAGAATGACCCGGCTGCCGACCCCAGCCTCGATCAGTTCCGGATCCTTCTCGAGAGCGGCGCTGAACAGCATTTCTCCCGGCAGGAACAGGACGACGAAGTCGGGGCTGGGGCTGAACTGCTCCCAGTAGCTCTTTTGGCCGAGCTGCTTCATGTGCTCACGCACCGCCCGGGCGTGGCCGGCCAGCGCCGCCTCGCGTGCGCCCGGTTCGACGGCCTCCGCCGCTGCCAGGTACTGGCTCAGCGGGGTCTTGGCATCCACCACCAGGTTGCGGCCTCCGGGCAGGCGCACGATCATGTCCGGCCGCAGCCGGCCGTCTTCGGTGGCGG
>CAYYJK010000265.1:0-5423 GCA_964472185.1 uncultured Prosthecobacter sp. | reverse complement strand
CGCTTCAAGAAGATGAGCGGCTTCAACGTCCTGCACCCGATGGGCTGGGACGCCTTCGGCCTGCCGGCGGAGCAGTACGCCATCAAGACCGGCACGCATCCGCGGCTGACCACCGAGAAGAACATCGCCAACTTCACCAAGCAGCTCAAGTCCCTCGGTTTCGCCTACGACTGGGACCGCGAGGTGAACACCACCGACCCCGGCTACTTCAAATGGACGCAGTGGATCTTCCTCAAGCTCTACAACTCTTACGTCGGCAACGACGGCAAGGCGCATCCGGTCAGCGAACTGGAGGCGCAGGGCCTCTCACGCGAGGCGATCGACCATCGCCGCCTCGCCTACGTCAGCGAAGCGCCGGTGAACTGGTGCCCGCAGCTCGGCACGGTGCTGGCCAATGAAGAGGTCGTGGACGGCAAAAGCGAGGTCGGCGGGTTCCCCGTCGAGCGCCGCCCCATGCGCCAGTGGATGCTGCGCATCACCGCCTACGCCCAGCGCCTGATCGACGAACTCGACGGTCTCGACTGGCCGGAAAGCATCAAGCTGCTGCAGCGCAACTGGATCGGCCGCAGCGAAGGCGCGCACGTCACCTTCAAGGTCGACGGCCTGGACGAAACCATCACCGTTTTCACCACGCGCCCCGACACCCTGTTCGGCGCCACCTACATGGTGCTGGCGCCCGAGCACCGCTTGGTGGACGAACTGGTCAGCGAGGAGCAGCTCGCCGCCGTCGAAGAGTATCGCGAAAAGACCGCACGCAAGAGCGACCTGGAGCGCACCGAGCTGTCGAAGGACAAGTCCGGCGTCTTCACCGGCGCCTTCGCCGTCAATCCGGTCAACGGCGAGAAGATCCCGATCTGGATCGCCGACTACGTGCTGATGGGCTACGGCACCGGCGCCATCATGGCCGTGCCTGCGCACGACGAGCGCGACTGGGAGTTTGCACAGAAGTTCGGCCTGCCCATCCGCGAGGTCGTCGCCGCCGCGCCGCGCCTGGCCGGAGAGGCGGGAGCGGTCTGCGAGATGGAGCCGGCGGAATGCTTCAGCCACGAAGGCTTTGCGGTCAATTCCGGCTTCCTCAACGGTCTGGCGACGCCCGAGGCCAAAAAGCGCATGGCCGCTTGGCTGCAGGAGCGGGGGCTGGGGCAGGGCACCACCAACTTCAAGCTGCGCGACTGGCTGTTCAGCCGCCAGCGCTACTGGGGCGAGCCCTTCCCGATCGTTTGGGAGGACGGCCGGCACCGCGCCCTGCAGGAAAGCGAGCTGCCGTTGCTGCCGCCGGACCTCGATGACTTCAAACCGACCGGCACGCCCGAGCCGCCGCTGTCGAAGGCGACCGACTGGGTACAGTACTCCGCCACCGCCAAACGCGAGCTCAACACCATGCCGCAGTGGGCGGGATCGTGCTGGTACTACTTGCGCTACTGCGACGCACGGAACAGCGAGCGCTTTGTCGGCGAGGCCGCCGAGAAGTACTGGATGGGTGGCGGCAAACCCGGCGGCGTCGATCTTTACGTCGGCGGCACCGAGCACGCCGTGCTGCACCTGCTGTACGCCCGCTTCTGGCACAAGGTGCTGTTCGACCTCGGCTATGTCAGCACGCCCGAGCCGTTCCAGCGCCTGGTCAACCAGGGCCTGATCCTCGGCGAAGACGGCCAGAAGATGTCGAAGTCGCGCGGCAACGTGGTCAATCCGGACGACGTCGTGCGCGAGTACGGCGCCGATGCGCTGCGTCTGTACGAGATGTTCATGGGCCCGCTCGAGCAGGTGAAACCCTGGAGCATGAAGGGCGTCGAGGGCGTGTACCGCTTCCTCGCCCGCGTCTGGCGCCTGGTCATGGAAGTCGATGACGAAGGCGTGTGGAGCGTGTCCCAGGCCCTGCAGGACGTGCCCGTCAGCAAACCGCTCAACAAGGCCCTGCACGAAACCATCAAGAAGTGCGGCGAGGACATCGAGAAGCTCAGCTTCAACACCGCCATCAGCCAGATGATGGTCTGCACCAACGCCTTCACCGGCGCCGAGGTGAAGCCCGCTTCGGCCATCGTCACCTTCCTGAAGGTGCTCAGCCCGTTTGCGCCGCATCTGGCCGAGGAACTCAACGCCCGCATCGCCTCCAAGTTCCCGGCCCTGGCGGTCGGCGGCCTGCTCAGCGACAGCGCCTGGCCGGCCTACGACCCGGCGGCCCTTGTTGTGGACGAGGTGGAGATCGTTTTCCAGGTCAACGGCAAGCTGCGCGACAAGGCGCGGGTGCCCGTGCAGGCCGGCAAGGCGGAGATCGAGGCGATCGCCCTGGCCAGCGCGCGCGTGCAGGAGTTCATGGAAGGCAAGCCGGCCAAGAAGATCATCGTCGTGCCCGGCAAGCTGGTGAACATCGTCGTCTGACCCCCGCCTGCAGGCCATGCGCGTCGCCATCGTCCACTACACGCTGCCGCCAATCGTCGGCGGTGTGGAGCGGGTGATTCGCGATCAGGCCGCAGCCTTGCGCGAGCTCGGCCATGAGGTGCGCTTGGTCGACCGCCCGACCGCGGCGGGGCAGCCGCACTGGTGGCGGGACTGCGACGCGGTGCTGGTGCACAACGTCTTCACCATGCCCTTTGCCCCGGACTGGACGCGCGAGCTGCGCGAACTGGCCGCCGCGCAGCCCGGGCGGCGCTGGATCAACTGGGTGCATGATGTGGCGGCGGTAAACCCGCATTACGCGCACTTGCCCTGGGAATCGCCGGAATTGGCGGCGCTGCGCGCGCCGCTGCCGGCGAACGTGCTGCCGGTGGCGGTCTCGGAAGTGCGGCGCCAGGACTACGCCCGCTCCGCCGGTGTGGCTCCGCAGACTGTCCGGGTCATTCCCAACGGCCTCGACCTGGCGGCGGTGCTGGGGCTGACTCCGCGCATTGCCGCCCTGCGCCTGGGCGAACGGCCGCTGGTGCTGTTCCATCCCGCCCGGCTGCTGCGCCGGAAGAACCTCGAGCTGGGCCTGCAGGTTACCGCCGCCCTGAAAGCGGCCGGCTGCGCCGCGGCCTACGTGGTCTCCGGAGCGCCCGACCCGCACCAAGCCGACGGCCGCGCTTACCACGCCGAGCTGCGTGCGCTGCGCGCCCGGCTGGGGATCGAAAACGAGGCGCTGTTCCTCGGCGAGGGCGGGGAACTCGATGACGAGGACGTGCGCAGTCTGTACCGCCAGGCCGACGCCCTGTTCTTTCCGAGCACGGGCGAGGGTTTCGGCCTGCCGCTGCTCGAGGCGCTGGCGCACCGGCTGCCGGTGTTCTGCTCCGACCTGCCGGTGCACCGCGAGGTGCTCGGCGCCGCGGCCTGCTACTTTGACCCGGCCGGGAACGCCGACGACATTTCGGCACGGATCATGCAGTGGCGGCAGACGGCTCCGGAAGTCGCCCGTCGCTGCTGGCTCTGGCAGCGGCATGCCATGGTCAAAATCTGCCAGGAACACCTTGAGCCCGTGCTGCGCACCGCTAACCAATGCCCATGACCGACGACCCCAGCCTGTCTGCCGAAATCCTCGCCGTTCTGGAGGCGCGCCACGGCAACCCCTTCGCCTTTCTCGGCCGGCAGCCGCTGGCGGCGGGCCGGGAGGTGATCCGCACCCTGCAGCCCCAGGCGTATTCGGTGCGGGTGGTGACGCGCGACGGCTCGGCGGCCTGGCCGATGCAGCGCCTGCATCACCACGGCTTTTTCAGCCTGGAGCTGGAGCCCGGCGAGCTGGCCGGCGCCTACGATCTCGAATGCGTCACGCACGACGGCCGGCTGCTCCGTCAGGCGGACCCGTACGCCTTCGGGCCGCTGCTGGGCGATCAGGACGTCTATTACTTCCGCGAGGGCACCCACCAGCGCCTCTGGGAATGTCTGGGCGCCCGGCTGCGCGTCATCGGCGGCGTGCACGGCGTGCAGTTCGCCGTCTGGGCGCCCAACGCCCAGCGGGTGTCGGTGATTGGCGACTTCAACGCCTGGGACGGCCGGGTGCATCCCATGCGCCTGCGCATGGAGGGCGGCATCTGGGAGATCTTCCTGCCCGGCGTCGGCGAGTCGGCCCACTACAAGTTCGAAGTGCTCTCCGCGGACGGCCACCTGGCGGTGAAAAGCGATCCCTGGGCGTTCTTCGGCCAGCACGGCACCCAGACCGCCAGCCTGGTGTTTGACCTCGGCCGCTATCGCTGGAACGACGGCGAGTGGCTGCAGGCGCGCCGGCGCGCCGACCTGTACCAGCGGCCGATGAGCATCTACGAGGTGCACCTGGGCTCCTGGAAACGCGTGCCCGAGGAGGGCAACCGGCCGAAATCCTACCGCGAACTCGCCGACGACCTCATCCCCTACGTGAAGTCGCTGAATTTCACCCACATCGAACTGATGCCCGTGGCCGAGCACCCGTTCGACGGCTCCTGGGGCTACCAGATCACCGGCTACTTCGCGCCGACCAGCCGCTTTGGCAATCCGGACGAATTTCGCGAGTTTGTCGACCGCTGCCACCAGGCCGGCATCGGCGTCATCCTCGACTGGGTTCCGGGACACTTTCCGAAGGACGCCCATGGGCTGGCCCGGTTTGACGGCACGGCGCTTTACGAGCATGCCGACCCCCGCCAGGGCGAGCACCAGGACTGGGGCACGCTGATCTTCAACTACGGCCGCGCCGAGGTGAAGAACTTCCTCATCGCCAACGCCCTGTTCTGGCTGGAGGAGTATCACATCGACGGCCTGCGCGTCGACGCCGTGGCCTCGATGCTTTACCTCGACTACTCGCGCAAGCCCTGGGCCTGGGTGCCGAACAAGTACGGCGGCCGGGAGAACCTGGAGGCCATCGACTTCATGCGCGAGCTCAACCGCGTCTGCTACGCGCAGCATCCCGGCACCACGATCATCGCCGAGGAGAGCACGGCCTGGCCGGGCGTTTCCAAGCCCGTCGACAGCGGCGGCCTGGGCTTCGGCTTCAAGTGGAACATGGGCTGGATGAACGACAGCCTGCGTTACATGCAGGAGGATCCGATCCACCGGAAGTACCATCACGGCGAGGCGACCTTCTCGATGCTGTACGCCTACGACGAAAACTTCATCCTGGTGCTCAGCCATGACGAGGTGGTCCACGGCAAGGGCTCGCTGATCAACAAGATGCCCGGCGACCGCTGGCAGAAGTTCGCCAACCTGCGGATGTTCTACGGCTGGATGTGGGCGCATCCCGGCAAGAAGCTGCTGTTCATGGGCGGCGAATTCGGCCAGTGGCAGGAGTGGAACCACGCCCGCAGCCTGGACTGGCACCTGTTCCTCGGCCAGGAGCACGCCTCCCTGCAGCGGCTTGTGGGCGATCTCAACGCTCTCTATGCCCGCCTGCCGGCCCTGCACGCCCAGGACCATCAACCGGGCGGCTTCGCCTGGCTCGACGCCAACGACGGCGACAACAGCATCTTCGCCTTTGTCCGCCAGGC
>CAYYJK010000264.1:0-5441 GCA_964472185.1 uncultured Prosthecobacter sp. | reverse complement strand
GATTCGGCGGAATTCATGGGCGGCGAGTGTGCGCGGCCGGCCCGGACTTGACGAGTCAATTGTTGTCTGGCGCGTCTGGCGGTTCCGGAAACCGGCGGCGGGCCGACTTCCGGCGGTGACAAGCGGCGACCGCCGGCGTAAACCTGTTCAAATCGTTTTTTGCTGGATCATGGCCCGAACTCACCGCCCCACCGTCGCCCAACGGACCCGCGCTCTTGAGCTCGCCGAACAGCTCCGGGCCCGTCCGAAAAACGATTGACCGTCGTCCGGTTTCCGCCGCCCTTTGCCGCCCATGGATCTTCGACACCTGCGCTACTTTCAGGCCGTGGCCGAGGAGCTCAGCTTCTCGCGCGCCGCCAAGCGCCTGCGCATCGCCCAGCCGGCGCTGTCGCGCGCCGTGCAGGAGCTGGAGCAGGAGATCGGGTCGCTGCTGATCGAGCGCAACCGCCGCACGGTGGCCCTGACGCCGGCCGGGGCGGTGATGCTGCATGAGACCGGGCTGGTGCTGGAGCGTCTGGAGGAGTCGCTGCGGCGGGTCCGCCGCACGGCGGCCGGCGAGGAGGGGGAGCTGCGTTTGGGCTACATCGGGCCGCCGACCCAGCCGTTTTTGGGCCGGCTGCTGCATGAGTTCCGCCGCCGGTATCCCAAGGTTTCGGTGCATCTGGAGGAGCGCACTCCCGAGCGAGTCTGGGAGATGGTGGCCAAGGGCCGGCTGTCGGTGGCGCTGACGCGGCCCTTGCCCGGACAGGGGGAACGCGTTCTGGAAACCCTGCCGCTGCGCCAGGAGCCTCTGGGCATCGTGGTGCCCGCCGGTCATCCCCTGGCCGGCCGCGACACGGTGTCCTGGAAGGCTCTGGCGACGGAGCCCCTGATTGTGCTGGCCCGGCGCGAGGGAGTCGGTCTGCACGACGAGATTCTCGCCGCCTGCCGGGAGGCCGGGTTCACGCCGCGCATCGCCTACAGTCCGAGCCTGATGGGCACGGTGCTCAGCTACGTCGAGGCCGGCGCGGGGGTGGGCATCGCCACGGACAGCGTCGCCGCCTCGGCCATGCCGCCATCGCTGCGCTTTGTCACGGTGACGCCGCAGCGCACGGTGCCCTTGGTGCTGGTCTGGAACGCCGACACGCCGGAGCCGGCTGTGGCGGCCTTCCGGCTGCTGGTGGGCGAGTGGCTCGACAGCGGCCGCCTGTGGACGCGGGACTGACGGCCGCGCGGCCGCCAGTCCCGGCACTTCTCACAGGTCCTCGTCGTCGTCGCTGTCGCCGGCCTTCTTGCCGCGCAGCTTGGCCTCCATGAAGGCGTCTAGGTCGCCGTCCATGACGCCGGACACGTCGCTGGTCTTTTCGCCGGTGCGGTGGTCCTTGACCATCTGGTAGGGCTGGAACACGTAGCTGCGGATCTGGCTGCCCCAGCCGATGTCGGTCTTTTCACCGTACTGGCGGGCGATCTCCGCCTGGCGCTTGTCCTCCTCGATCTGGTACAGCTTGGCCTTGAGCATGGCCATGGCCTTGGCGCGGTTCTTCGGCTGGGAGCGCTCCACCTGGCAGGCGACGATGACGCCGCTCGGCACGTGGGTGATGCGCACCGCCGTTTCCACCTTGTTGACGTTCTGGCCGCCCTTGCCGCCGGCGCGGTAGGTGTCGATCTTCAGGTCCTCTTCGCGCACCTCGATGTCGATGTCCTCCTCGTTGTCGGGGGTGACATCGATCGAGGCGAACGAGGTGTGGCGCTTTTTCGCGGCGTCGAAGGGCGAAATGCGCACCAGTCGGTGCACGCCGCGCTCGGCCTGCAGGAAGCCGAAGGCGTTTTCGCCGATGATTTCGAGCGTCGCGGAGCGCGTGCCGATGTCGTCGCCTTCCTGGTGGTCGATGATCTGCACCTTGTAGCCGCGGCGCTCGCACCAGCGGACGTACATGCGCATCAGCATGTCGGCCCAGTCGCAGGCCTCCGTGCCGCCGGCGCCGGAGTGGATGGTGATGAAGGCGTTGCCGCGGTCGAAGGGGCCCTTGAGCAGCAGGTCGAGTTCGTAGGCCGCGATGGCTTGCTGCAGCGCGTCATACTCGCGCTGGACTTCCAGGTAGCTCTGGGTGTCGCCCTGCTCCTTGGCCAGTTCAATGAGCACGGGGAAATCCTCCACGCGGCTCTCCAGCTCACCCAGGGGGATGATCTGGCGCTTGATCACGTTGGCGCGATCAATCACTTTTTTGGCGGCGTTCTGGTTGTCCCAGAAACCGGTGTCGGTCATTTTGTGTTCGAGCGCCGACAGCTCTTCGGTCAGTCTGGGGACGTCAAAGATACCTCCGGAGTTCGCTCAGGCGGCCTTTAAGGCTCGCCACGTCGAACGCCTGGAGGTCGGTCAGGACGGACTTGTGGGTCGTTTCCATGCCCGGTCGATAGGGCAGCCGTTGCGGGAATGCAAACGGGAAGTCAGGCGGCCTCCGGAGTTTTGCCGGCCAGGCTGGCGGGCGTGTCCGCGCCGGCGCGGGCCTGCAGCGTCAGCCGCTCGCCGCAGCCCAGCAACCGATAAGGCTGGCCGAGCCGGCGGCATTCGGCGGCGAACGCTTCGGGCGACTCGGTGTTGAAGGTGAACATGTCGTAGTGGCAGGGGACCACGAGCCGGGCGCCGCAGGTTTTGGCGAGCGCGGCGGCTTCGGGGCCGCTGAGGTTGCCGGCGACGCGGCGCTCGGGCCGGTTGCCGTTGATCGGCAGCAGCATGAGATCGCAGGCGCGCTCGCTCAGGGGCGCCAGCAGGCCGTCGTGCCAGAGGGTGTCGCCGCTGTGGTAGATTCTGAACGGACCGCAATCGAGCAGGAAGCCGAGGCAGTGATGCTGGCCAAGCGCGTTGACCTTGAGATCGTTGTGGGCGGCGGGCACGGCCTCGAGGGTCCAGTGCGGATCGTGGTACTGGTCGCCGCCGCTGAGGCCGACGTATTGGACCGGCGCGCGGCCCAGGCGGGTGGCCGCCTCGGCTTCGATGGCGGCCGGCAAAAACAGCCGCAGGGCGCCGTGTGCCTCGGCCAGGGGCACCAGCGTCTCGGCATCCAAGTGATCCGTGTGCAGGTGGCTGGCTGTGGCGAACTCGACCGCGCCGAGCCGGGCGGGATTCACGCAGCGCGCCGTCATGCGGACGTGCGGCTTGTCGGTGGCGGCATACTTGCGGGTCAGCGAGTCCGACAGGTAGGGGTCGAACAGGAACGAACGGCCGGCGTGCTTGATCCAGAAGCCGCTCTGCCCGAGCCACCAGACGTGCAGCAGGTGTTCATCGGCACTGGCGGTGGCGATGTCGCGGAGCAGTCGGTCGTCTTTTTGTGCGGGTTCGATCATGGTCGGAGTCACGGCGGCCTGCCCGCGCGGCAAGGGGCGGAGCAGGCCGTTCACCGTCAACCCTGCCAGGGGCTTCCGGGTGCGCGGTGGAATTGAATTTCCGCAATTTTGTCCGCCATGTCATGGCTGGCGCAGAAGGCCAGTTCCGCCGAGGCGGCGCGGCTGAGCCGGGCGCGCAGCACCGCAACCTCGCCCATGCTGAGGCCGTCGACGAAGGCCTCGACCGGCCGGTGCCCCGGATCGAGGCTGCGGATCTCGACCGTGCTGTCCACCGACAGCAGGGCGCTGCGCCAGTGGGCCGGCTCCATGACGTTGGAACCCACCAGCAGCCAGGCCGGCGTGTCCGCCAGCAGCGGGCTGGCGCCCATGCTGCGCGCGTAGGCGGTCGAGCCGGCGGCGGTGGCGACCAGAGCGCCGTCGCTGACCAGCTTGGGAATGCGCGTGACCCCGTTGACGCTGATTTCCAGCCAGGCGCTCTGGCTGGTGGCGCGCTCCAGCCAGGCGTCGTTGAAGCCGTAGGCGGTCCGCACCCGGCCCTGCGGATCCTCGAACTCGAGGTAGAGCAGGGGCAGTTGGCGGAAGATGATGTCGGCCGGCGGGAAGCCGGTGCTGAAGACCTGCTCCGGAGCGTTCATCAGGAAGCCGAGATGGCCGGCATTGATGCCGAAGAAGGGCAGGCGTTTCGGCCAGTGCTCGCGGATGCTGCGCAGCATGCTGCCGTCGCCGCCCAGCACGCCGATGAACTCGGCGTCCGCGGCGTTGGTGCCCGCACCGAGCCGCGGCAGCCAGCTCTGCGCCCGCGCGTTGTGCGGGTCGGCCTCGATCAGGAAGGGGGCGTTCGTGAGGCTGCCCCGAGCCCAGCTGGCCGGGTTGGGGGCGCGGTACAGGCCGTAGCGCTCGATGTAGGCCAGGGCGCGCGGCGCCAGCTGGTCCCGGACCGACTGGCCGTGGCCGAGCAGGTCGCGGATGCGCGTGCTGGAGCCGTCTTCGGCGAGTTCGATGACTTTGGCCTGCGGCGGCAGGTCCGCCGGATCGAGGGCGTAGCCCGGCCGGGTGAGCACGGCGAAGCGGGCCTGCTGCCAGAGCCAGTCGCCCCGCTGCCAGGAGCGCTGGATTTCGGACGCGCCGGTGGCGCCGCCGCGGACCAGGTCGCCGCCGACCACGTGCCAGACTTCGCCAAGTTCCTCGTAGCGCCGCTGGAGCTCGTGGTTGCGGGTGAAGGTGGCCTGCTCGAGGTCGAAGCGGTCCACCGTCACGCCGGGCAGGTCGCCGAAAGTCAGGTCGGCCAGGGCGGCGCGGAACACCGGCGGGATGGAGCCGGTCACCGGCTTGTCCGGCCGCGGGCCGCAGGGGATGACGCGCACTTCGTCGAACTCCCGGGACAGGCGTTGGGCGATCTGGCGGTGGTGCAGGCCGGGGGGGTTGAAGCTGCCTCCGAAAAGGGCGATCCGCTTGGGCATGGCCGATGGTGGCCTGCGCGGGCGCGGGCGGCAAGCCGGAAGGCGGGTGAAGTTTTGCGCTGGCAAGACCGCGCGGTCGGCGGCATGTCTGGCCTTTGCATGCCCGCCACGATCACGAACATTGCCGCCTACCGATTTGCGCCGCTGACCGAGCTGAAGCTCCTGCGCGAGCGTCTGCTGGCGGCCTGCAAGGGCTGGGGGCTCAAGGGCACCATTCTGCTGAGCCCGGAGGGCATCAATCTGTTCGTCGCCGGCGGCCAGGCTGAAGTGGCGCTGCTGCTGGCCGAGTTGCGCGCGGTGCCCGGCCTGGAGGGCTTGGCGCCCAAGTTCAGCGAGAGCGCCGAGCAGCCCTTCCGGCGCATGCTGGTGCGCCTGAAGAAGGAGATCATCGCGTTCGGGGTCGACGGCATCGATCCGGCCCGGTACACCTCGCCGCGACTGGAGGCGCGCGAACTGAAGCGCTGGCTCGATGAAGGCCGGCCGGTGGTGCTGCTGGACACGCGCAACGACTACGAAGTCCGGCTCGGCACCTTCAAGGGCGCCCTGCCTGTCGGCGTCGACCACTTCCGCGACTTTCCGGCGGCGGTGCGCCGTCTGCCCGAGCATCTCAAGCAGCTGCCCGTGGTCAGCTTCTGCACCGGCGGCATCCGCTGCGAA
>CAYYJK010000263.1:0-5445 GCA_964472185.1 uncultured Prosthecobacter sp. | reverse complement strand
GCCGCCGCCGTCGCGCACGTTCACCGTGGTCAGGCTGGTGGCCAGGGTGAGGCCGCTGCCGTTGGCCTTGAGGGTGCCGCCGTTGAAGTTGAAGATCGAGGCGCCGACCGTGCCGCCGGTGATCGTGCGGCCGGTCGCCAGGGTGCCGCCGTTGAGGTGGATCGTGCCGCTGCTGGCCGTGTTGCCCGCCAGGTTCGAGCCGAGCAGGATCGTGCCGCCGGTGCTGAGGGTGTCGAACAGGCCGGTGCCGGACAGGGTCAGTTCGCTGGCGCCGCTGGTTTCGGTGTTCGAGTAGCCGGCGCCGATGCGCACCAGGGTGCTGGCGCCGCCGACGATCATGGCGCCGCCGGAGATGTTGAGGAAGCCGCGGGCGCTGGCGCTGCTGCGGCCGAGCACGACCCCGGCGGAGCTGGTGCCGATGGTCAGCGTGCCGGCGGTGACGTTGACGGTGGCGTTGCTGCCCTCGCCGACGCGGAAGGTGGCGCTGGCGCCGGTCATGTAGGCGGTGCCGGAAAAGTTCGTGGTGCTGTTGCCGCCAAAGCCGGTCTGGCCCACCGGCACGGCGGCGGAGGTGCCCAGGGTGCCGGTGACGTTCAGCGTGCCGCCGGTCACCGACAGGCCGGCGACGCTGCTGTAGCTGCTGCGCGTGTAGCTGCCCGACAGGTCCGTCACGCCGGCGCTCACCGTCAGCAGGCCGGCGTCGGTGAGGGTGCCGGCCAGGGTCAGCGTGCCGGCGCCGCTTTTGCTCACCGCAAAACCGCCGCCGCTGACGTTGGCGGCCGCATCCAGGGTCAGATTGCCGGCGCCGCCGAAACTGACGGCAGCCGACAGGCTCAGGTCGGTCTGCAGCAGGGCCAGGGTGCCGGCGTTGGTGACCGTCACCGCGCCGCCCAGGGTCAGTGTGTGGCCGCCGCCGGCCAGGGTGTAGCCGGTGCTGTTGAAGGTCAGGCCGCCGGCGCTGACGGGTGCGCCGAGGCTGACCGTGCCGCCCGTGCCGCCGAAAATCGCCGTGTCGTTGCCGGCATTGTTCCAGGCCTTCATGACGCCGGCGCCGTTCCAGAGCAGGGCGCTGGTGTCCCAGGTGCCGGCACCGCCCGACGGATCGCCGGCGACGCCGTCCGCCTCCCAGATCAGGCTGGCCGCCGGCGCGCTGGCCAGCCATCCGCCCAGCAGAATTCCAAGCACGGAGGCAAGATGGCGGACAGGTGCGGTTGGAAATCGGCGCATGCGGGGGTTTTGGGAGGGGGCAGAGTACGTCGCCCAAGCAGGCACTATGCCAGCCAATCTCGGCGCAGCGGTCTGTCGCCGCTGCGCGGCCCATGGGGCGCCGTGAGCGGCCCCAAGGTTTTCCTGGGCAATTCGTGCCGCTCGCAAGAGGCCTGCGCTGCCTGGACGGCATGAGGTCTTAAAGCTTTTTCGTGCCAGTCATGAAGAGGGCCTGGCCGCACGGATCAGCGCATCGGCCCGCGCCGCTCTGCCGGCCCCGCGTTCGCCGTTCGACCTTCAGGCCATCCGGGAGCGGTGTTCGTAGTTCGGCCTTCAGGCCGTCCCGGGGGGCATTCGTCGTTCGGTTTCGGGCCGTCTGGGAGTGTTCGTCGTTCGGCCTTCAGGCCGTCCGGAGGGTCTTCGCCGGTCGGGGGCTGACGAATCGTTGAGGGCGATGCGAACGCCGCGCCGCGCGGGGTGGGGACGAGCTGCGGCTCGTCCGCAGCCTTCGGCCACGACGCGCTTTTGACCCAGAGCCTTCCGCCCTCAAGCCAAGGCGCCTGGCCGTGCGACTTTTTGCTCCAGAAAGTGGACACCATGCTTGTCGAGCATCCGCAAATCGCGTACAAGAACCGCATGGGTTTCCTGGAGCATCCTGCAGATGCTGGCGCTGCCCGCCGCCGGCGAAGCGTGGTCGAAGGCTGGAGAACGGCTGCGCAAACCGGTTGCCGCTGTCGAAGGCCTGGCGGGCAACCAAACGCTTCATCCGCGCACCCATGAACCCGAAGCCGCCGGTCTTGGAATGCACGATTCCGATCCTGCCGGTTCGAAATCTGCAGAAAAGCATCGGCTTTTATGCCGGGACGTTGGGGTTCTCGGTGGACTGGGGCGGCGAACCGGGCGCAGAGGTTTGTGGAATGTCGAGGGACGGCCAGCCAATCATGCTCAGGCAGCAGGATGCGGCTGAGCCCGCCTGGGTTTGGATCGGGCTCGAAGATGACTCGCTGTTCGACGAATACCGTTCCAAAGGAGTCCGAGTCGTTCAGGAACCCCGGAATCGCCCGTGGGCCTACGAGATGAAATTTGCCGATGCCGACGGGAACATTCTCTGGCTTGGAACCGAGCCGCGATCCGCCTGAAGCGGAACGATGCGCCGCCAGCGTGTTGGCGGCCGCGCCGGTTCCAAAAATCGTCTGCAACATCCGCCACGCCATGCACGAAGCCTCTGAACCGGTCGCCGCCGTGAGAACCGCTTCGCTGCGTTGCCGGGTTTCGCAGCGGACGCCACCCCGCCCCCGCTCCCCCCATGAGACATGATGAAAGACACCGGACGCACCGCACCGGCTGGCTGCGCGCCGCGGTGCTTGGCGCCAATGACGGAATCGTTTCCACGGCGAGCCTCGTCTTGGGGGTGGCTGCCACCGGGGCGGGCACCAAGGCCATTCTTGTCGCAGGCGTCGCCAGCCTCGTTGCCGGCGCCATGTCGATGGCCGCGGGCGAGTACGTGTCGGTCAGTTCACAAGCCGACACCGAAAACGCCGACCTGGCCCGTGAAAAGACGGAGTTGGCTGAAGACCCCCAGCGGGAGCACGCAGAACTCACGGCCATCTACGTCAGGCGCGGCCTTGACGAAAACCTGGCCTCGAGGGTGGCCAGCCAGTTGATGGCGCATGACGCACTGGCGGCGCATGCGCGAGACGAGTTGGAAATCTCGGACGCGTTGGCCGCCCGTCCCGTGCAGGCCGCATTCGCCTCGGCGGGAACGTTTGCTGCCGGGGCGTTCCTGCCTTTGCTGGTGGTTCTCCTGATTCCGGCTTCTGCGCTCATGGGGGCCGTTGCGGGCGGTTCGCTCCTGTTTCTGGCCTTGCTGGGCTTGGTTGCCGCTCGTGCAGGAGGTTCTCCGTTGCTCGTCTCCGCCGCGCGCGTGACTTTCTGGGGGGCCTTGGCGATGGGGCTGACCGCAGGTGTTGGGGCCCTCTTTGGCGTCGCCGCTTGAGCTGCCGGCTTGTTTGGCGGCGACCGCTTTCGCGCCGAAAACCGCCCTGCCGGGCCGCGGCGCCCTGCCGCGGATCGGGTCGTGGAGTCCCGGCTTCAGCCGGTCTGCAGGGGGATGGCGGATCGGGGATGGAGATGCCCCGGGTAGGGGCGAGCTGCCGCTCGCCCGACGGGTCTGGGTCTGCGACGTGCCATCCTCCAACGATCTTCACCGCACTTCCACGGCGCCGGCGCAGCGGCGCCCTACCGAGGCGGGGTTGTGTCGTCCCGGCTGCAGCCGGTCTGCAGGGTGGATGGCGGATCGTGGATGGAGATGCAGCGGGTAGGGGGGCTGCGGCTCGCCCGACCAGTCTGGGTCTGCGACGTGCCATCCCCCCCAACGATCTCCACCGCCCCCAGCCACGGCGCCGACGCAGCGGCGCCCTACCGAGGCGGGGTTGTGCCGTCCCTGCTGCAGCCGGTCTGCAGGGTGGATGGCGGATCGTGGATGGAGATGCAGCGGGTAGGGGGCTGCGGCTCGCCCGATCAGTCTGGGGCTGCGACGTGCCATCCCCCCAACGATCTTCGCCGCCTCCAGCCACGGCGCCCTACCGTTTCTGCGTTCGTAGTCCCGGCTTCAGCCGGTCTGGGCAAGGGGGCGCCCAGCGGGCGCAAGGCGTCTTGTCTCCTCCGGATTGCGAACTCCGGACGGCAAAACTTGCCCTTGCGGGAGTGCTCGCATTTTCGTAAAAGAACGACGCATCTTTTTCAAGACCATCCGGTTTCGGCTCTCCAGCACTCCTTTTTTTGGAACGGGAATCCCTGCGCGGCGCAGCCTTGTGCCATGCAGGCTTTCCAGGGACGGAGTCTGCCCTTCCGGGCGGCCTTGGTACGTACAAAGCCTCTGTGTGTCAGAACAGTTCTCCCACACAGAGGCTGAATTATACTGTTAGGTGGCTATGCGCGTCTCCATTTTCATACTCGGTTTGGTTGTTCTTGTGAGCGGATGCTCCGAGAAGCGTTTCCGCCAGAGCGGGTCGTCAGCCATGTCACCCACCATCCAGCCAAACGAGAGCGTCGTGGCGGATATGTCGGCGTTTAGCAAGAGCGGGCCACAGCGTTGGGATGTTGTCGTGTTTCATCCTCCACCGAAGGAGACATTCACTCAGCCGCAGGAGATTTGGGTGATGCGAGTCATCGGCCTTCCGGGCGAGAGCTTGGAGATTCGCGATGATGGCGTTTTCATCGGCGGCAAGCGTGAGGCGCAGCCAGAGGGTTTGGCGGGCATTCGTTACGTTGCGAGCATTGCGCGTTCGCCGCAGCCGTCGGTTACTTACCCATACACGATTCCACCAGACACATATTTTGTGGTTGGCGACAACACCACGAACTCATTCGACAGCCGCTTTTGGGGTTCGTTGTCGCGGCAGAGCATTTTAGGTAGAGTGAAAAACAAATGACGCCACCTAACCAGAGCGCTGCAGCGAACGGCCTCTCCGCCGTGCGTTCGAGCGCCGCGGGAATTCGTGAGCGCACCGTGCGCTCCACCGCCGCCCCCGAGGCCGTCGCTGAGCTTGATCGTTAGGCAGAAATATGACGACCCAACCCCAAGCCGCTGCCCGGTTGCGAGTGCTACACCAACTCGGCATTGCCAGCGGTCAACAGGTAATCTCATGGACGGATGGCGTCATCGAGCAGGCAGCGAAGCCTGACACGGCCCTCATTGACTTATCACTGACGGCGCCGGAATCCACCTACGAGATCGATAAGATCCTCGGAATCCTATCTGCGGGATGTGACCTCTGGGATACTATGGACGATGTGCTGCCCGATATTCGAGAGCGATGCCTCGCCGATAAAGGATTCGCCGCCGTAGCAGCCCGCTTTTTCTACAGCATTAGCGTGCAGGAAAGATATTCTGTCCCGGATCGATTTAGCTATTTCATGTCCGCAGACGATGATTTCGATTTAGCCGAATCAGGCGTTCTTCGATTTGATGAAGTATATGAACGATTCATTGAAGACCTGAAAAATGAAAACGGAGCCTAACAATGCGATGGAGCCAATTCCGGTAAATGGCTCATCTTTGACGTCAGCCTCCCGAGTTCAGGCCGTCATGACCCCTCTAAGCTCAACCCACCGTCGAAGTCGCGTCCCCGGTCAGGCGTAGGAGGTCTTCGACGTTCCCTTGACCTGCCCCCGCTTACAGGCCGCGCGGCAGGACTTCGACGACGTCGGCGAGGACGCGGCCGCTGCCGTGGCGGA
>CAYYJK010000262.1:0-5477 GCA_964472185.1 uncultured Prosthecobacter sp. | reverse complement strand
AGGTGCACCATCGCCTCGACCATCGGCACCGCGCGCGGCAGCACGCAGGCGTCGTGGCGGCCGCGCGCCGCCAGCGTCGTCTCCACACCGGTGTTGGTCACGGTTTTCTGCTCGCGCAGAACGGTCGCCGTCGGCTTGAAAGCGACGCGGAAGACGATCTCCTCGCCGTTGCTGATGCCTCCCTGGATGCCGCCGCTGCGGTTGCTGCGCGTGCGCACCCGGCCGGCATCCATGTAAAACTCGTCGTTGTGCTCCAAACCGGTCATCTGCGTGCCGGCAAAGCCGCTGCCGATCTCGAAACCCTTGCAGGCCGGCAGGCTGAGCATCGCCTTGGCGAGATCCGCCTCGAGCTTGTCGAACACGGGTTCGCCGAGCCCGGGCGGCACGCCGCGGACCACGCATTCGATCACGCCGCCGACGCTGTTGCCCTCGCTGCGCACCTGCTCGATCAGGGCGATCATGCGCTCCGCCGCCTGCGGATCGCAGGTGCGGACGATGTTGGATTCGATGCGGTCGGCGGTCAGTTCGGCCGCCGCGGGCACCTCGGCCTGCAGATGCTGGATGCTGCGCACGTAGGCCAGGCATTCGTAGCCCGGCAGACCCCCTTGCAGGACTTTGCGGGCGATCGCACCGGCCGCCACCCGGCCGATGGTCTCCCGCGCGCTGGAACGGCCTCCGCCGGAGACGGCGCGAATGCCGTACTTGGCGTCGTAGGTGTAGTCGGCATGGCTGGGCCGATAGGCCTGCTGCATCTCCGTGTAGGCGGAGGGCCGCTGATCCGTGTTGCGCACCAGAATGCCGATGGGCGTGCCCAGGGTCTGACCCTCGAGCACCCCGGACAGAATCTCCGCACGGTCGTCCTCCTTGCGCGGCGTGACGATCTTGCTCTGCCCCGGACGGCGCCGGTCGAGCTCCGCCTGAATGTCCTCCACGGTCAGCGGCACGCTGGGCGGACAGCCGTCCACCACCACGCCGACTCCGGGTCCGTGGGATTCACCCCAAGTGCTGATGCGGAAAACGGTGCCGAGGCTGCTGGACATAGAAACCCCAAGATGGGCAGCGTCCCGGTCAGTGCAAGCTGCCAGCGTGCTTCCCGCCAAGTGGAGGATCGGAAGTTGTCCACAGCTCTAAGATGATTGGAGGATCAGCTAACCCTTTCTCCTTATCCGTATAGGCTGTGCACAACTGCAACAACCCTGTTCCGCGGGTTCATCCCGGCGGTTCCACAGCGTTCAAGCTGGTGACAGTTTTGGGCACGGGTTGTGCACCCCCAGCAACAACTCGCACTTCTGCGAGTTTCCATCAATCCTGACCGGTGTTGTTGGCCGGTTGTGCACAGGCTGTCATGGAAATTATGGTGAGTTTATAATCAGGTGCTCTTAGAGGTCTCGAGAAGCGAAGCAAGCTCCTGTGAGCGCAGCGCTTGGCGGGCCGCTTCGACCTCGGCTTCCTTCTTGCTGCGCCCCAGTCCTCGACCGAGCGACCGCCCATTCCACTGTACCAGCGTCTCAAAGGACTTGGCGTGGTCGGGTCCCGATTCGCCGATCACCTGGTAGGTCGGCGCCTGCGGGCCCAGGGCCTGAAGCAGTTCCTGCAACTGGCCCTTGGGATTCTGCTCGTTCGGGTTGCCGCCCAACGCTTCCAGATCCGCGAGGAAGTGCCGGCGTACGAAGGCCTGGACGGCGTCCATGCCGGCGTCGAGGTAGACGGCACCGGCGATGGCTTCCAGTGCGTCAGCAAGGTTGCTGTCGCGCTCACGGCCGCCGTTGGCTTCTTCGCCCCGGCCCATGATCAAAAAGCCGCCAAGCTGCAGCCGCCGGGCGACGCGGGCCAGGCCCTTGGCCGAGACCAGTTGGGCGCGCAGCTGAGTCAGGATGCCTTCGTGGGCCTGGGCGAGCCGGCGGTACAGCATTTCCGAGAGCGCGAGCTGCAGGACGGCGTCGCCGAGAAACTCCAGCCTCTGGTTGTCGGCCTGGCCCTGCTGACCTTCGTAACTGACGCTGCCGTGGGTGAGCGCCGTGCGCAGCAGGCTCAGATCGGCGAAGTGATGGCCGAGAACGGGCTGTAGGATTTCCATGGAGGGCGAATGTGTCCACTGGCGCCGGTTTCGCAAGGCACGCTGTCGTCGTGAACAGCGGAGTGGGGTGATCGACGGGGCTCGAACCCGCAACAACCAGAATCACAATCTGGGGCTCTACCATTGAGCTACGACCACCATCTGGAAACCAGCGGTCGCCACCTTAATGCATGCCTCCGATCGCGCCAGCACTTTTTCCGCCGGTTTTCGGCCGCGCCCGGACAAATAGAGGTTGTCAAGGGAGCCGCCGCGCAGCACGTTAACCCTTCCGGTACACAAGCGACCGGAGTGTACTTCCGTTATGCCGCCTCCTCGCCGTAAATCCAACAAAAAACGTGGCGGGCCGCCGCGCCCGTCGTCCGGTGCCCGTCGCGGACCGCCGCCTCGCCGCCTCGATCCGGAAGATGAGCCGAAGCAGAAGGAGGAGGCGATCGAGCTGGATGGCACCATTTCCGCGGTTCTGGCCGGCACGATGTTCCGCGTCAAGCTGAAGAACGGTCACGAAGTCCTGGCCCACATTTCGGGCAAGATGCGCAAGCGCTTCATCCGTCTGGTCATCGGCGACAACGTCAAGATCGAGATGTCGCCTTACGACATGGACAAGGCGCGCATCGTCTATCGCCTCTGAGCGCGATGGCCCGCGACATCGTCTACTTCGACTTGGAAACCCGCCGCACGGCCAACGATGTCGGCGGCTGGGGCAACAAGCACAAGATGGGGATCTCCGTGGCGGTGACCTACAGCACCAAGCTGGGGGAGTACCGCATCTTTCAGGAGGACGAGACCAGCGAGCTGATCCAGCAGCTGGTGCGGGCCGATCTGGTGGTCGGTTTCAACCACGTCGGTTTCGACTACGAGGTGCTCATGGGCCACACCATCTTCGATTTCCGCGACCAGGTGCGCAGCCTCGACCTGCTCGTCGAGCTCGACAAGAAGCTCGGCCACCGGCTCAAGCTCGAGGCCGTCGCCGCCGCCAGCCTCGGCATGGGCAAAACCGCCGACGGCCTGGAGGCGATCCGCTGGTGGCAGCAGGGCAAGCTGGCGGAAATCGCCGAGTACTGCGCCTACGACGTCAAGGTCACGAAATGCGTGCATGAGTACGGCGCGAAGCACGGCTTCGTGAAGTACCACGACCGCAACGGCCGCGAGCAGCAGGTGGCCGTCGAGTGGACGATCGATTGAGCCCGCTCAGCGCCAGCGCAGGGTGACCCGCAACGCCGCATGGTCGCTGCCGCGCAGCCGCCAGAGCGTGCGCGCCTCGAGGATCTCCCAGTCCCGGCCGGCCCAGACGTGGTCGAGGCTGAGCAGCGGCAGGCCGAGCGGCCAGGTTTCCTGCAACCCCTGCCCCGCCGTCTGCCAGGCGTGCTGGAACGGCCCCCGGTAGGCGTCAAACCACACCGATTCCCAAGGCGTGTTGAAGTCGCCGAGCAGCAGCGCGTCAGCGCGTCCCTGCGCCTGCTCGAGCACCTCGCCGAGCTGGCCGCGGCGCGACCGGGTCCAGTGGGCAAAGACGTCGGCGACCACCACGGGGAAACGGCGTCCCGCATGCTCCACTTCGAAGCGGGCGAAAGCGCCGATGTCCCCGAGTTTGCCGCGCGCCCGGCAGCGCGAGGCCGTTTTGGCCAGCCAAAGAATGCCGCGCGGCATCCACTCCACCTGGTACTCGGGCAGGGCCCGGCGGTAGGCCTCAAGCCACTCGCCGGCGCGTGCGCCGGGCTCGACGCACGCCGCCAGGTCCGGCTGCTGCTCGCGTACCAGTTCGACCAGTTCGGCGTCGAACCCGGGCGGGCGGTCGAGGTTCCAGAACAGCAGGCGCAGCGAGGGCCGGTCCGCTGGCGATGGCGCGTGCGGCGCCGGCCCGCGCCAGGAAACGGCCAGCCACCAGCCGAGCAGGCTGAGGCCGGTCAGCGCCGCGGCGACGCGCACCGCCCTGCGGCCCGGGATCAGGGCCAGCAGCCATCCCAGCAGCGCCAGGCAGGGTTTGGGCAGGGCGTAGAAGGGCGTCGCCAGCAGGGCCCAGCGGTCGCGGAAGACGAGCTGGAGCAGCAGGCCCAGAAGCAGCAGCGCCCACGCGCCGGCGTGCAGCAGGCGCATGGACGGCGGGAGCTTCATGCCACGCTCAGAGTTAGGCGGCGCGCTCCAGCTTTTCGTCGATGCGCGCGACCAGCGTGTCGAGCACCTCGCTGTTGCCGAAGCGCCGCAGCACGTCGGCGAGGAAGCCCTCAACGATGAGCTTGCGCGATTCTGCGTCCGGAATGCCGCGCGCCTTCAGGTAGAAAAGCTCCTCGTCGGCGATCGGGCCGCTGGTGCTGCCGTGGCTGCACTTGACCTGGTCGGCGTTGATCTCCAGGCCGGGCAGGCTGTTCGCCTCGGCTTCGCTGCTGTTGAGCAGGTTGCGGCAGGTCTGGTAGGCGTCCGTGTAGTGCGCGCCTTCGTCGACGATGATGAGGCCGCTGAAAACGGTGCGCGACTGGCCGTAGAGGGCGTTTTTGTACAGCAGGTCGCTGGTGGCGTGCGGGGCCTTGTGGCGCTGCAGCGTGCGCTGATCGACGACCTGCTCGCCGATGGGCAGGGAAACGCTGAGCATGTCGCTGTGCGCGCCTTCGCCGATCAGGTCGCTGACGCTTTCGCTGCGGCTGAACGCGGCGCCGAGCTGCACCTGGAAGCTTTTCACCGCCGCGTCGCGGCCGGCGGTGATGCTGGAAAGGTGCAGGGCCTGGGCGTCGTCGGCCAGCTCCTGGCAGGCGGCGTAGGTGAGCCGGCTGCCGGGGCCGCCGACGAGGTCGGCGATGGCGATGCTGAGGCCGCCTTCGCCGGCCAGGCTGCGGTAGTGGTCGACGACGCTAACCTGGGCATGGTCACCGGTGACGATCAGCGTGTGCGGGAAAATCGCCGCGTGATCGCCGACCACCCAGTGGAAGATTTCGATGGGCTGTTCGATGACGGCGTTCTTCGGCACGAGGATCACCGTGCCCGCCTTGACATGCGCCAGGTGCAGCGCGGCGAACTTGGCGGAGCCGAGCGGCAGGTCGCCCTTCATGAAGTGCTGCTGCAGGGCCTCGCCGTGCGTTTTCAAAGCGTCGGCGAAGCTGACGCAGACGACGCCTTCCGGCAGGCCGGTCGTGTCGGACTCGACCAGCGTGTCGTTGACGAAGACGAAGCGCGCGGCGCGCGCCTTGAGGCCTTCGCTGGCGGCGAGCGCCGCCTGGATGTGGGCCGGGGTCGGCGCCTGCGCCGGTGCGTGGTCGGCGAGCTCGATCTTCTTCGCGTTCGAGTAGCGCCAGTGTTCATCCTTGAGCCCGGGCAGCGGCAGCTTCTGGAACTCCGCCCAGGCGGCCTCGCTGCGGGCGAGGAACCAGCCGGGCGCGATGTTTAGCCGTTGCACGACGACGACGAGCGG
>CAYYJK010000261.1:0-5513 GCA_964472185.1 uncultured Prosthecobacter sp. | reverse complement strand
AGGCGTCCCAGCCCATCGGGTGCAGGACGTTGAAGCCGCTCATCTTCTTGAAGCGGCCGATGATGTCCGTGGCGGTGTAGCCCTCGGGGTGGCCGACGTGCAGGCCGTTGCCGCTCGGGTACGGGAACATGTCGAGCACGAAAAACTTCGGCTTCGAGGCGTCGAAGCCGGCCTCGCCGGGGTTGGGGGTGCGGAAGGCCTTGCGGGCCTCCCACTCGGCCTGCCACTTCGGCTCAAACTCGGAAAACGGGAATGCTTTGCGCTGCTCGCTGCTCATACGGGGGCCGCAAGAAGGCCAGCCGGGGGCGAAACGCAACCGGGGACTGCGCCTGCCCCGCCCCTTTCAGAGCTCGACCTGCTGGAGCAGCCCGGCGACCTCGACGCTGCCGCCCGGATGGCGTCCGGCCAGGGCGGTCTGCAGGGCCTGCGAGCGCTCGGGCTCGCCGTGGACCAGGAAGACCCGCTTTTTCGGCCCGCCGATGCGGTCGAAGTAGGCCAGCAGCTCGTTGTGGTCGGCGTGGCCGGAGTAGGAGTCGAGGGTCTCGATGTCGGCGCGCACGGCGAACTCGTCGCCGAGGATGTTGACGTGCTTCTGGCCGCTGCGCAGTTTCCAGCCGAGCGTGTTCTCAGCGCAGTAGCCGACGAAGAGGATGATGTTGTCCGGGTTGCTGACGTTGTTGCGCAGGTGGTGCAGGATGCGGCCGCTTTCGGCCATGCCCGAGGCGGAGATGATGATCGCCGCGCCCTTGAGGCGGTTCAGCGCCTTGGACTCGTCCACGGAGCGGACCAGCCGCAGGCCCTCAAAACCGAAGGGGTCGTCGCGCATGAAGGCGGTCTGGCCGGCCGACTCCTTGAGCTCGTCGACGTGCAGACGGAAGATCTCCGTGGCGCGCACTGCCAGCGGGCTGTCGACGTAGACGGGCACCGGGTCGAAGCAGCGCTCGTGGCGCAGCTTGTCGAGGGTGAACAGGAGCTGCTGAGTGCGCTCGACCGCAAAGGCGGGGATGATCATGCGCGCACCGCGGTACTGGATTTCCTGGATCAGCCGGCAGATGTGCTCGGAGATCTGGGCCTCGAGCTCGTGCATGCGGCCGCCGTAAGTGCTCTCCATGATCAGCCAGTCGACGTCCGCGCAGGGCGCCGGATCGTTGAGCAGGTCGTTGCCCATCCGGCCGACGTCGCCGCTGAAGAGCAGGCGGCTCTTCCGGCCGGTCTCCTGGTCGTCGATGTCGAGGACCACCTGGGCCGAACCGAGCACGTGGCCGGCGTCGATGAAGGTCAGGCGCACGCCGGGGGCGATTGGCATCGGCCGGTCGTAGCCGATCGTGACGAACTGGCGCAGGCAGCGCTCGGCGTCGATGATCCGGTAGCTGGGTTCGACCTCGGGGCGGTCCTCGCGCTTGTGATGGCGGTTCAGCCAGGCGATGTCGTTTTCGTGGATGTGCGCCGCATCGGGCAGCATGATGCTGCAGAGGTCGCGCGTCGCCGGTGTCGAGTAGATGTTGCCGGTGAAGCCGCGGCGATACAGGTGCGGCAGGTTGCCGCTGTGATCGATGTGGGCGTGCGACAGCACCACGCAGTCGATCTTCTGCGGATCGAACGGGAAATCGCGGTTGCGCTCCATGGCCTCGCGCCGCCGGCCCTGGTAGAGGCCGCAATCGAGCAGGATGCGCGCTCCGTTGACTTCAATCAGGTGCTTGGATCCCGTCGTGGTGCCGGCCGCTCCGCAAAAGGTGATTTTCATGGGGTGTGGGCCTCATCCCAACCGAAGCCCGGGATGCTGGCAAGCAGGAATGCGCCGCCGCTTGCATCTTGCCTCGCGCGCTTTTTGCGCTGTTCTTGAAGACTCCACCCCATGCCGCTGTTTCAACGCCTGCTTCTGCTGCCCCTGCTCACCGTCCTGGCCGCCGCCGAATTTCCGGCCGTCTACAACAGCGATCCCGGCGATGCGCAGCCGCCGTCGCCCGCGCAGGCGCTGGGCCTGCTGAAGCTGCCGCCCGGCTTCGAGGCGACCCTGTTCGCCGCCGAGCCGGCGGTGCGCAACCCGGTCGCCCTCGCCTGGGATGCGCGCGGCCGGATGTGGGTGGCGGAAAACTACACCTACGCCGAACGCGCCAAGCGCTTCGACCTCGGCCTCAAGGACCGCGTGCTCATCCTCGAGGACCGCGACTGGGACGGCCGGGCGGAGACGCGCACGGTGTTCACCGAAGACGTGCAGATGCTCACCAGCGTTGAAGTCGGCCGGGGCGGGGTCTGGCTGCTCTGCCCGCCGCAGTTGCTGTTCCTGCCCGATGCTGACGGCGACGACCGGCCCGACGGGCCGCCGCAGGTGGTGCTCGACGGCTTCACCGTCGCCAAGGACAACTACCACAACTTCGCCAACGGCCTGCGCTGGGGGCCCGACGGCTGGCTGTACGGCCGCTGCGGCCATTCCTGCCCGGCCAGCCTGGGCGTGCCGGGGACGCCCGAGGCGCAGCGTCTGCCGATGAAGGGCGGCCTCTGGCGCTTCCATCCGGAACGTCAACGGGTTGAGGTGCTCACCCACGGCACCACCAACCCCTGGGGTCACGACTGGGACAAGGAGGGCGAGCTGTTCTTCATCAACACCGTCACCGGCCATCTCTGGCACCTCATGCCCGGCGCGCACCTGCACGACACCAGCCCTTCGCGCAACCCCCACGTCTACCACCGGCTCGACACCATCGCCGACCACTACCACTTCGACACCCGCGGGTCCTGGCAGGACAGCCGCGACGGCAAGGCCAACAGCCTCGGCGGCGGCCACGCCCACATCGGCATGATGATCTACCAGGCCGACCAGTGGCCGGCAAGCTACCGCAACAAGCTGTTCACCCTCAACATGCACGGCCGCCGCGCCAACGTCGAACGCCTGGAACGCCTGGGGTCCGGCTACGTCGGCCGCCACGAGCCCGACGTCTTCTTCAGCGACGACCCCTGGTTCCGCGGCATCGAGATCAGCACCGGCCCCGACGGCAGCGGCTTCATCCTCGACTGGAGCGACACCGGCGAGTGCCACGACAGCACCGGCGTGCACCGCACCAGCGGCCGCATCTACCGGATCAGCCACGGCCGCCCAGCCCTACCCGCGCGCCCCTTCGCCTGGCGCCCGCCGGCGCCGCCGGCCGGCCTGGACAGCCCGGATGAGCATGCCCGCGTGCGCGCCATCCGCGAACTCACCCAGTTCTGGGCTCTGGACACGCTGACCAGCCAGCCGCATCCGCAGGCCCTGCCGCGGCTGGAGGGCGAAGACCTCGCCGTCTACCGCCGGCTGGTCGAGCTGGCCCGCACCGACTCCTCGTCACTGGTGCACCTGACCCTGGCCAGCACGCTGCAGCGCCTGCCTTGGCCGAACCGCGCCGCCCTCGCCGGCGAACTGCTCCGGCAAGCCCGCCACGCCCGGGATCGCAACCTGCCGGCCCTGGTCTGGTACGGCCTGATTCCGCTGGTCGAACGCGACCCGCAGGCCCTGGTGCAGCTGGCCCGGACCTCCACCTGGCCGGACACCACGCGCTGGCTGGCCCGCGCCCTCGCCGGCCGGATCGAGGCGCAGCCCGGCCCGCTCAACGCCTTGCTGGACGCGGCTCAGGCACTGGCGCCCGAACTGCAGGCGGCCGTGATCCAGGGCCTGAGCGACGCCTTCCAGGGCTGGCGCAAAGCGCCGAAACCGTCGGCCTGGGACGGTTTTGCCGCCGCCATTGCAACGCGTGCGGCCGCCGCCAAGGACGGGACGGCCAAGCGGCTGATCCGCGAACTCGGCACCCTGTTCGGCGACGGCCGGGCGCTCGACGACGTGAAGTCGATCGTGCTCGACGACCGCGCGGACCAGGCCGCACGTCAGGCGGCGCTGAAGACGCTGATCGACGCCCGGCCCGCCGACCTGCGCGCTACCTGCGAAGCCCTGCTCGGCACGCGCGGACTCAACGCCCTGGCCGCGCGCGGGCTGGCCCAGTTCGACGATCCGGCCATCGGCGTCCGCCTGGCGCAAAGCTACCGCAGCTTTGCCATCGAGGACCGGCCGGGCTTGATCGACGCCCTGGTCGCCCGCCCCGCCTTCGCCCGCGCCCTGCTCGATCAGATCGCCGCCGGCAAGATCGCCAAGACCGACCTGTCGGCCTTCCACGCCCGCCAGATTCGCGGCCTGAACGACGCCGCGCTCTCGAAGCAGTTGGCGGAAGTCTGGGGCGAACTGCGCGAGGCCTCGGGCGACAAGGCCCGGCAGATCGCCGAACTGAAAGCCCGGCTCACGCCCGGGGTGCTGGCCCAGGCCAATCTCAGCCAGGGCCGGCTGTTCTACCAAATCTGCTCGGCCTGCCACAAACTGTACGGCGAAGGCGGCCAGGTCGGTCCCGACCTCACCGGCTCGGGCCGCGCCAACCTCGACTACCTGCTGGAAAACATCGTCGATCCGAGCGGCGTGGTCAGCGCCGACTACCGGATGAGCGTCGTCACGCTCAAGGACGGGCGCGTGCTCAGCGGCGTCATTGCCGGGCAGACCGACCGCACGCTCAGCCTGCGTCAGCTGGCCCAGGAAATGACCGTGGAAAAAGCCGAGATCGCCAAGCAGGAAACCTCCGCCGTCTCGATGATGCCGGAAGGCCTGCTGACCGCCCTGCAACCGGACCAAGTGCGCGACCTCATCGCCTACCTGATGCACCCGGGCCAGGTGCCGCTGCCGAAGTGACCCGCCAAGCGGCTCCGTCTCACGCCGCCGCCAGCCGCTGATAGTGCGTCAACGCCGTCGCGTTGTGCCTGCGGATCACCCTTTCCAATTCGGCGGCATCGCCGCCGCGGAAGGCTTCCACCATGGCGCGATGGTCGCGGTTCGCCTGCACCGGGTCCGGCGGCTGCGCGCCCTGAAAGGCCTGCCGGTGCAGGCGTTCCCACTCGGCCAGCAGCTCCCGGAGGATCTGCGCCGAACGGCTGAAGCCGGCGATGCGGCAGGGCAGCAGGTGAAATTCGCGATTGGCCTGCTCGAAGCCGGCGCTGTCCTGCCCGGCGGCCGCCGCCTCCAGGCGCTCCAGCAGCCCGTCCATCGCCTCAAGGTGGCAGGCCTCCAGGAGTGGCAGCGCCGCCACCGCCGTCTCCGCCTCCAGCGCCCCGAGCAGGGCAAAAATTTCCCGGAGGCCGGCCAGGTCCACCGGGGCCACCCGGACGCCGGTGTGCGGACGGATTTCCACCAACCGCTCCGCCTGCAACTGGCGCAGGGCCTCGCGCACCGGAATGATGCTGACCTGGAAACGTTTGGCCAGGGCATCGATGACCAGCACGCAGCCGGGGGCCAGGCGGCCGTCCAGAATCTCGGCGCGCAGGGCCTCGTAGACGGCCTGCTGCTTGGTGCGGGGTAGGGTGGTGGGTTTCACAAAAAGCGACTTGCTCATATATCATATATGATGTAAACGCAAGCACAACCTTCCTCCTATGGCCATCCAGAACATCGGCATCATCCTCAACGGCGTCACCGGACGCATGGGCACCAACCAGCACCTCGTGCG
>CAYYJK010000260.1:1558-5516 GCA_964472185.1 uncultured Prosthecobacter sp. | reverse complement strand
CCGGGCCACATGCCGACGGCCACCCGGAAGGGCTCGGTCTGCGCCGGCGGCGACAGCAGCAGCGCGCCGGCCCAGAGCAGCAGCACCAGCAGGCAGATGAGGACCGTGCCCGGGAATCTAAAAAAGCGGCGGATCATGAGTGCAGAACCTGCGCAGGAGGCAGGATAGGCTAAACACGGACCGCTCTTTGGGGTCAATAAGCCTTGTCTTTATCGAGGGCTAAACCTCACGCCAGGATCCCCCGGACCGGGTGATGCTCCTCGACGCCGGTCAGGCGCTGGTCCAAGCCCTGGAACTTGAAGCTGAAGCGGCTGTGGTCGATGCCCATCAGGTGCAGGATGGTGGCGTTCAGGTCGTTGATGTGGACCGGATCCCGGACGATGTTGTAGCTGAAGTCGTCGGTTTCGCCCCAGACCGTGCCGGGTTTGACGCCGCCGCCGGCGAGCCACATGCAGAAGTTGCGCGGGTGGTGGTCACGGCCGTAGTTGTCCTGGGTGAGGGTGCCCTGCGAATAGACGGTGCGGCCGAATTCGCCGCCCCAGACCACCAGCGTGTCCTCGAGCAGGCCGCGCTGTTTGAGGTCCATCACCAGGGCGGCGCAGGCCTGATCGGTGTCCTTGACCTGGGCGGCGAGGTTTTTCGGCAGGCCGCTGTGCTGGTCCCAGCCGCGGTGCAGGATCTGCACGACTCGGGTGCCGCGTTCGATCAGGCGCCGGGCCAGGATCGCACTGTGGGTGAAGCTGCCGGCTCGATGTACGTCCTCGCCGTACAGGGCCAGGGTGGCCGGGCTTTCGCGGCTCAGGTCGGTCAGTTCCGGCACGCTGGTCTGCATGCGGAACGCCATTTCGTACTGGGCGATGCGCGTCTGGATTTCCGGGTCGCCGAGCCGTTCGTGCTGGAGTTCGTTGAGGCGGTTGAGGCTGTCGAGCATCGTCCGGCGGTCGCCGCCGGAGACGCCGGGCGGGTTCTTGACGAACAGCACGGGATCGCCCTGGCCGCGCAGGGCGACGCCGGTGTACTTGGTGGGCAGGAAGCCGCTGCTCCACATGCGGGTGAACAGGGCCTGGGCATTGCCGGTGGCGGGGAAGCTGGGGGTGAAGACGACGAAGGCCGGCAGGTCGTTGCTGGCGCTGCCGAGGCCGTAGGCGAGCCAGGAGCCGATGCTGGCCTTGCCCGGCACCTCGCTACCGGTCATGACGAAGGTGCAGGCCGGGTCGTGGTTGATCGCGCTCGTGTGCACGGTGCGCACCAGCGCCAGTTCGTCGACGATCTTGGCGGTGTGCGGCAGCAGTTCGCTCACCCAGGTGCCTGACTGGCCGTGCTGGCGGAACTGGAAGATCGACGGGGCGACCGGCAGGCGCGCCTGGCCGCTGGTCATGGTGGTGATGCGCTGGCCGCGGCGCACGCTCTCCGGCAGGTCCCTGTCGAAATGGGCGCGCAGCTGCGGCTTGTAGTCCCACAGGTCCAGCTGCGAAGGCGCGCCGTTCATGTGCAGGTAGATCAGCCGCTTGGCCCGGGGGGCGAAGTGGGGCAGGCCGGGCAGGGGCGGATGGACGGCGCCCGCCGCCGGTGCAGCGCCCGCCTGCTCGCGGGCGAGCAGCGAGGCGAGGGCGATGCTGCCGGCGCGCAGCCCCATCTGGCCGAAAAACTGCCGGCGGGTCTGGTGCAGGTGATGGGCGAACAGCGGGTCCATGCCAGCACAACGGCGGCCGGCCCCGCGAGTTTTCGTTTCCCGGCTTGCCGGCGAAGAATCACCATCGATCCTCCCGTATTCTCCAGCCCATGATCAAGCCCGCCGCCGCCCTCCTCTGCCTTGCCGCCCTCGCCGCCTGCCAGCCCAAGGGGGAGCAGGGGTTTGTGCCGATGTTCAACCCCAACGACTTCAAGGGCTGGGTCAACGCCAACTGCGCCCCGGAGACCTGGAGCATCAAGGACGGGGTCATCTCCTGCACGGGCAAGCCCATCGGCGCCCTGCGCACCGAGCGCCAGTACGAGAACTTCATCCTTGAGGCGGAATGGCGCCATCTCAGCAGCGGCGGCAACTCCGGCGTCTTCATCTGGGGCACGCCGATCTCCGCCCCCGGCGTACCGTTCCTGCGCGGCATTGAAGTCCAGGTGCTCGACCACGGCTACCTGAAGCATGCCGACCCGAAGAAGCCGCGCTGGTTCACCACCCACGGCGACGTTTTTCCGATCCACGGCGCCACGATGGAGCCGCATGGCGACCACAACGGCCAGCGCAGCTTTCCCAGCGAGGAGCGCAGCAAGCCCAGCCCGGAATGGAACCACTACCGCATCGAGGCCAACAACGGCCGCCTGACCCTGGCGGTGAACGGCAAGGTGGTCAGCGGCGGCGATCACTGCAACTACCGCAAGGGCTACCTGGCCCTGGAGTCCGAAGGCGCGCCGATCGAGTTCCGCAACGTCCGCATCAAGGAATTGCCCTCCACGGGCGCCGGCCCCGAGGTCACCGCGCCCGAGAATCAGGGCTGGAAGGCGCTGTATACCGGTGTCGATTTTCGCGGCTGGAAAGTGCCGGCCGCGGGCGGCGCCAAGTGGAGCGTCAGCGATTGGCAGATCCGCCTCGCGGCCGGCTCGACCGGTCCGGCGCTGTGGAGCGAGCAGGAATACGGCGACTGCGAGGTCATCTGCGACGTCCAGCTGCCCAAGGACGCCGACCTGAACAAGCCTGTTGCCGGCCTGTGCGTGCGCGGGCTCAGCCATCCGCTGGTGATGTTCGGCGCCGGCAAGGCCCCGGTCGTGCTGGGCGCCGGCAAGGTCAAACCCGGCCAGTGGTACCGGGTCAAGGCGGCGCTGCGCGGCGGCAAGGCCGAGATCCTGGTCACCGAAGCCCAGGAAGCCAATCCGCAGCGCTTTGAGGTCAGCGTCGACATGGGGGCCCGGGGCAGCATCGGCCTGGCCGATCTCGCCCAGGCGGCCGGTTACGCGAACATCTACGTCCGCGATCTCTGAATCCCGGCGCGGGGTCAGAGCACACGCAGGCGATAGCGCTCGCCCTCGCGGTCGAGCGCCAGCTCGGCCCCGTAGATCTCGCTCAGCGCCTCGCTGGTCAGCACCTCGTCCTTGCGGCCGGCCTGATGGACCCGGCCGGCGCGCAGCAGCAGCACGTGGCTGATGCACGGCAGGATCTCCTCGACGTGGTGGGTCACCAGCACCAGCGACGGCGCTTCCGGCCAGGTGGCGATCTCGGCCATCCAGCTGAGGAACTGCTCGCGGGCGACCGGATCGAGGCCCGCGCAGGGTTCGTCGAGGATGAGCACTCGGAAGCGGGCCATGAGGGCGCGGCAGATCAGCACCTTTTGGCGCTCGCCCTGCGACAGCGTGCCCCACAGGCTGTTGCGCAGGTGGCTGCTGCCAGTGGCCTTGAGCAGGGTGGCGGCCTGGCGGCGCCAGGTCGCCGGCGGGTCCTGCCAGAGGTTCAGCTTGGCCTCGCGGCCGCTGGCGATGACGTTGAGCACGGGTTCGCCGGGCTCGATGTAGGTGGTCAGGGTGTTGGTGACCAGGCCGACGCTTTTGCGCACCTCGCGCCAGTCGCTGCTGCCGAACTGCGCATCGCCGATGCGGATGTCGCCGTCGGTGGCCGGTTCGTAGCCGGTGATCAGGTTGATCAGCGAGGTCTTGCCGCAGCCGTTGGGGCCGAGGATGCACCAGTGCTGGCCGGCGCGCACCTCCCAGGAGACGTCCTGCAGGATGCGGCGGCCGCCGCGGATGAAGCTGGCTTGGTGGACTTGGAGAACGGGCTGCATGCCCTTCTGCCTTAGCGCGCCCGGGCGGCCTGTGCAGGTGAAAATCGCCGGGGTCGGCGTTCCCCGCGCTGGCCGCCTTTCGATTCGACTTTCGCCGGTCCTCGGTATCTTGCCCGCCCCATGTTCCGCGCCCTGCTCACGTCCCGCCTCCAAGCCGCCTTCACCGCCGCCGGCATCGACCTGCCGGAGGG
>CAYYJK010000260.1:0-1458 GCA_964472185.1 uncultured Prosthecobacter sp. | reverse complement strand
CCGCGCCGCATCGTCATCGATTTCAGCGCGCCCAACATCGCCAAGCCGATGCACGTCGGCCACATCCGCAGCACGATGATCGGCGACTGCCTGGCGCGCGTCGCCCGCTTCGTCGGCCACGACGTGGTCACCGACAACCACATCGGCGACTGGGGCACGCAGTTCGGCATGATCCTGCATGGCTGGAAGACCATCCTCGACCACGCCGCCCTCGACCGCGATCCGATCCAGGAACTGGTGCGCGTCTACAAGAACGTCAACGCCCAGACCAAGGACGACCCCGCCGTGCTCGACGTCTGCCGCCAGGAGCTGGTCCGTCTGCAGCAGGGCGATCCGGAGAACCTGGAGATCTGGACGCGCTGCGTCGCGCTGTCGCTGGAGCAGCTGCGCCGCATCTACCGGAAGCTCGATGTCCACTTCGACCACTACCTCGGCGAAAGCGCCTACAACGACCGGCTCGCGCCGCTGGTCGAGAGCCTGCTCGCCGGCGGCATCGCCGAGATCAGCGAGGGGGCCGTCTGCGTGTTCTTCCGCGACGTGCCGGAACTGGCCGACAAGCCCTGCCTGATCCGCAAGAGCGACGGCGGTTTCCTGTACGCCACCACCGACCTGGCGACCATCGATCACCGCGTCAACGCCTGGCAGGCGGAAGAGGTCTGGTACGTCGTCGGCGCCCCGCAGGAGCTGCATTTCCGCCAGCTCTTCGAAGTTGCGAAAAAGCGCGGTCAGAACGTCGTCCTGCGCCACATCGCCTTCGGCAGCATTCTCGGCCAGGACGGCAAGATGTTCAAAACCCGCTCCGGCGAGAGCGTCGGCCTCATCGAGGTCCTGGATGAGGCGGTCGAACGGGCCCATGCCGTGGTCGCGGAGCGCGAAGGTCTGTCCGACGAGGAGAAGGTTCACATCGCCGAAGTCATCGGCACGGGGGCGGTCAAGTACGCCGAGCTCAGCCAGCACCGGATGACCGATTACAAGTTCAGCTGGGACAAGATGCTGGCCCTGCAGGGCAACACGGCGCCCTACCTGATCAACGCCTACGTGCGCACCCGCTCCATCTTCCGCAAGCTCGATGGCGCCGTGCAGCTCGGCGACGAGCTGACGGTCACGGAGCCCGCCGAACGCGCGCTGGCGGTGAAGCTGGCGCAGTTCGCCGAAATCACCCACGATGTGCTTGGCGACCACCGCCCCAACCTGCTGGCCAGCTACCTCTACGAACTCGCCGACACCTACCACAGTTTCTACGAGGCCTGTCCGGTGCTGCGCGCCGAAGGCGCGGTGCGCAACACCCGCCTGACGCTGTGCGAGGCCACCAGCCGCGTGCTCAAGGCCGGTCTCGCCCTGCTGGGCATCCAGACCACCGAGCGCATGTGAGCCCGCCGCGACTGCGGCGGAGCAGGGAGGCAGCGAGGCTGAGGGCGAGCAGGGCGGCGCGGCCGGGTTCGGGCACCACGCCGACGC
>CAYYJK010000259.1:0-5526 GCA_964472185.1 uncultured Prosthecobacter sp. | reverse complement strand
GCCACCGGCGACATCACCCTCAGCAATTTCCCCCAGGTGCAGCGCGGCGACGTGCTGCACATCGCCACCGACGCCGACACGGTGATGCGGTTCGACAAAAACGGCAAACTGCACACCACCGGCCGCACCCGCACCGTCAAGGTCGGCGGCGAGGAGCCGGCCCCGGGCACCGCGGCGCCGGGCGTCACCATCAACGGCCAGTAACAGCATCCCCCTCATGGCAGCAGCGAGCAAAAATCGGCGCCAGGAAGACGGCCCCTCCCTCTTTGACGAACTGGCGGCCGGGGCTTCCGCGCCCGCCGTGGAACCGGCTGTGCCGGCGGATGCGGCCATGCTGCTGCACACCGAGGGGCTGAAAAAGGTCTATGACGGCCGTGCCGTCGTCAATGGCGTCGACATCGAGGTCAAGGCGGGGGAGATTGTCGGGCTGCTCGGACCCAACGGGGCCGGCAAGACGACCACCTTCTACATGATTGTCGGTCTGGTCCGCCCGAACGGCGGCAAGGTCGTGTTCGACGGCAATGACGCCACCCACGAACCGATGTTCAAGCGCGCCCGTCTCGGCATGGGCTACCTGCCCCAGGAGGAGTCCATCTTCCGCCGCCTGACCGTGCGGGAAAACATCCTGGCGGTCATGGAGACCCAGAACTTCACCCGGCAGGAGCGCGAGGAGCAGTGCCAGCAGCTCATGGAGAAGTTCGGCATCGACCACGTCGCCGACAATCCGGCCCTGACCCTGTCCGGAGGGGAAAAACGCCGGCTGACCATCGCCCGCAGCCTGGTGACCGAGCCCAAGCTGCTCATGCTGGACGAGCCGTTCAGCGGCGTCGACCCCATTGCGGTCAGCGAAATTCAGGAGATCATCCGCATGCTGCGCCGTGCCGGACTCGCCATCCTGATCACGGACCACAATGTACGCGAGACTCTCAACATTGTGGACCGCGCCTACCTGATCTATGAAGGCCAGGTGCGCAGGCACGGCACCAAGGATTTTCTGGTCAACGACCCCGAAGCTCGCCGGCTCTATCTCGGCGAGGATTTCACCATGTGAAGCCGCCGGCTCCACGCACGCTCAACCCCAAACCCACGAGGATACAAACCATGCAAGTACACAACGTCAATCTGCCGATCGTCGTTACCGGACGCCACATCGAGATCACCGATGCCATCCGCGACTACGCGCACAAGAAGATTGAGAGCCTTCATCTCGACTACCCGCGCATCATTGAGGCCAAGGTCATTCTCGACGTCGAGCACAACCGGCAGATCGCCGAAATCATCCTGTTCTGCGCCAACCACATCGTCATCGAAGTCAAGAGCGTGAGCGAGGACATCTACGCCTCGATGGACGAGTCGACCGCGAAGATCGCGCGGCGCATGCGCAAGTTCAAAACCCGCCTGCTGAAGAACCACCGTCCGCGCAAGAACGGCAGCATCCGCCATCTGGAACAGAAGGTGTTCCACGCCGACGACCTGCACCGCGAAGAGGAGCACATCGAGCATTCCTACATCCATCAGGAGAAGTACAAAGTCCGCCCGCTGTACCCCGACGAGGCCATCATGGACCTCGAAATCAGCCAGCGCGCCTTCGTGGTGTTCCACAATGAGAAGACCAACAAGCTGGCGATCATGTGGCGCCGCCCGGATGGCGAGTACGGCCTCATCGAGCCGGACGACAAGGTGGCCTGAGCCGCCTGACCGGATGGTTCAACCGCGACTGACGCTGGCTGGCGGCCCCGGGCTGCCGCCAGCGTTTGTTGTTTTCCGCCCCCGGGGCGAAGCCGTCATGAAACCTCCGAACACCTCCGTTGTTTCCGGACCGGATCCGGTCCTGCCGGCGCACGTCCGGGCGCTGAGCGGCTGCCCGGTCGTCCTGGGGCTGTCCGGCGGCCGCGATTCCGTGGCCCTGCTGCATCTGCTGCTGGCGGCCGGCTTCCGGCAGCTCATCCTGGCCCATCTGAACCATGGCCTGCGCGGTCGCGAATCGGGCCAGGACGCCGCCTTCGTCCGCCGCCTGGCCCGGCGCAACGGCCTCAGCTGCGAGATCGAGCGGGAGCCGGTGGCGCAGCTCGCCCGGGCGGGCCGCCTGTCGCTGGAGACGGCGGGGCGCGAGCGGCGGCATGCATTTTTCGGGCGGGTTGCGCAGCGGCACGGCGCGCGGCATGTGCTGCTGGCCCATCACGCCGATGACCAGGCCGAAACCGTCCTGGCCCAGCTCTGCCGCGGCGCCGGCCTGGGCGGCCTGCAGGGAATGCAGGAGGTGTCGGAGCTGGCTTTGCCACAGGGCGGCGCGCTGCTGCTGGTGCGGCCGCTGCTGGGTGTGCGGCGCACCGCCATCGATGCCTACCTGCTCCGGCACGGTCTGGTGTTCCGGGAGGATTCCAGCAACGCGGAACCGCTGCACCGGCGCAACCGCCTCCGTCACGAGGTGCTGCCGCTGCTGAACGAGGTCTTTGAGCGCGATGTCAGCCCGCTGCTGGCGCGCTTCGCCGGACTGGCCGGCCGTGATGAAGCCTGGCTGCAGGGGGAGGCCCGGCGCATCCTGGAGGAAGAGGCTGCCCTGGCCGGGGACGGCAGTCTGCGGCTGACGCCGCGGCTGACGGCTCTGGATCCGGCCCTGCAGTCCCGGCTTCTGCTCGGGTGGCTCCGTGACCAGCTCCGGCTCGGCGGCATCGGCTTTGGCGAGGTCGAGCAGGTGCGGGCCATGCTGCTCCCCGGAGGCCCGGCCAAGATCAATCTGCCCGGCGGCCGGCACCTCCGGCGCAAGGCGCGCCGGCTCTGGCTGGAGCCCCTGACTTGAGGTGGCGGGCGGTCCCGGCGGGGATTTCGCCAGTATTTTGGCTACGCCAACCGGGAGCGGGGTGCTGAAAGGTTTGACATTGGCCCTGAAAGCATGCCTTTGGTTCGCCCCTGCTTCTTCTTGTCATGTCCAAGGCCCTCATCATCGCGGAAAAACCCAGTGTGGCAGCCGATCTCGCCCGAGCTCTGGCCAAGGCGCCCGGCATGTCGGCCTTCACCAAGGAGAAAGATTACTACGAGAATGACACCCACGTCATCTCCAGCGCGGTCGGCCACCTGATCGAGCTTGGCATGCCGGAGGTGAACGGCAAGAAGATCGGCTGGGGCTGGAGCCACCTGCCGATTCTGCCCCAGAACTTCGAACTGAAGCCGATCGAGGACAGCCAGGACCGCTTCAAGCTGCTGTCCCGGCTGATGAAGCGCAAGGACGTCGCCGAACTCATCAACGCCTGTGACGCCGGCCGGGAAGGGGAGCTGATTTTCCGCTACATCGTTGAGGCGGCCGGCGTGAAAAAGCCGGTCAAGCGCCTGTGGATGCAGTCCATGACCCAGGGGGCCATCCTGGAGGCCTTCCGCAAACTGCGCACTGGCGACGAGATGCAGCCCCTGGCGGACGCCGCCAAGTGCCGCAGCGAGTCCGACTGGCTGGTCGGCATCAACGCCACCCGGGCGCTGACGGCCCTGAACTCCCGGCTTGGGGGCTTTCGCCTGACGCCGGCCGGCCGGGTGCAGACGCCCACCCTGTCCATCCTGGCCAAGCGCGAACTGGAAATCCAGGCCTTCGTGCCGCGCACCTACTTCGAGGTGCACGGTCTGTTTGAAGTGGCGGCCGGCCGCTATGAGGGGCGCTGGTTTGACGAGTCGTTCCAAAAGGACGAGTCGGACGAGCACCGCCGGGCCGAGCGACTCTGGGACGCCACGGCGGCCCAGGCCGTCGCCGACCGTTGCGTCGGCCGGCCGGGCAAGGTCGAGCAGATCACCAAGCCGACCCGCCAGATCGCGCCACTGCTCTACGATCTGACCAGCCTGCAGCGCGAGGCCAGCAACCGCTTCGGGTTCTCCGCCCGCCGCACCCTGCAGATCGCCCAGGCCCTCTATGAAAAGTACAAGGTGCTGACCTACCCGCGAACCGATTCGCGCTTCCTGCCGGAGGACTACCAGGGCACCGTCACCGACACGCTGAAGACCTTTGCCAGCCACGACAGCCGGCGTTCGGACGCCCTGCCGGCCGACCTCGGCAACCACGCCGCGACCGTGCTCGACAACCGCTGGGTCCGGCCCAGCAAGCGCATTTTCGACAGCAGCAAGGTCAGCGACCACTTCGCCATCATCCCCACCGGCCAGATCCCGCCCAAGGAACTGCCGGAGGCGGAGCAGAAGCTGTTCGACATGGTCAGCCGCCGCTTTGTCGCCGTGTTCTTCCCGGCGGCCGAGTTTGAGGTGACCACCCGCATCACCCGCGTCGGCCACGACGCCTTCAAGAGCGAGGGCAAGGTGCTGATGATGCCCGGTTGGCTGGCGGTCTACGGCAAGAAGGCCGCTGAAGAGGCGGCCGCCGAAGGCGAGAGCAACGCCAAGCTCCTGGTGCCGGCCAAGGACGGCGATCACGCCGACACGCTGGACGTCAAGGTCGAGGAGCTGCAGACCAAGCCGCCGGCCCGCTTCACCGAAGCCACCCTGCTGTCGACCATGGAAGGCGCCGGCAAGCTGGTCGAGGACGAGGAGCTGGCCGAGGCCATGAGCGAGCGCGGCCTGGGCACGCCGGCCACCCGTGCGGCGGTCATCGAAGGCCTGATCTCCGACAAGTACATCGAGCGCCAGGGGCGCGAAATGCTGGTCACCGCCAAGGGTCTGAACCTGATCAGCCAGATCAACCAGATCGGCATCGAGGCGCTGCGCAGCCCGGAACTCACCGGCCAGTGGGAGCACAAGCTCCGCCAGATGGAGCACAACCAGCTCGACCGGGCGCAGTTCATGGACGAGATCCGCCGCCTGACCAAGCAGGTGGTGGAGAAGACCCGCGAGTATCAGAAGGAGATCAAGGAGCGCGTGTATCCCGAGCTCGACACCCGCTGCGGCGTCTGCGGCGGCCAGGGGTTCAAGCAGACCGAGGACTTCTACGCCTGCAAAAATCCGGACTGCAAGGTCAAGGTCTACAAGACCATCGCCGGTCGCGAGTTCTCCGAGGCCGAAACGCGCGAGTTGCTGCAGAAGCGGTTCCTGCCGCCGATGGAGGGCTTCCGCAGCAAGAAAGGCAACGACTTCACCGCCGGCATCGAGATCAAGGACGACGGCAAAACCGCCTTCGTCTTCGCCGGCGGCGAGAGCGACCCCGACGCGCCGCCGCCGTTCGACTTTGCCAGCGCGGCGCCGATCGCTGCCTGTCCGGTCTGCGCGCTGAAAAAGCGCGACGGCAAGATTTACGCCACGCCTGAAAAGTTCATCTGCAATGTCGCCGCGAAGGATCCCAAGGCCTGCAACGCCAGCCTGCCGCGGCTGCTCTGCCAGAAGGAGATCAGCGAAGCCAACGCCGTCAAATTCTTCACCGAGGGCAAGACCGGCCTCATCGAGGGCATGATCTCCAAGCGCGGACGGCCGTTCAGCGCGTTTTTGAACTGCAAGACCGGCGGCAAGCGCCTGCTGGAATGGGAGTTCCCACCCCGGGAACCCCGTCCTAAGAAGGTGCCGGTGCGGCGCAGCCGGTTTGCCGACAAAACCCCGCCGGCG
>CAYYJK010000258.1:4164-5553 GCA_964472185.1 uncultured Prosthecobacter sp. | reverse complement strand
CGCTTCCAGCTGCTGCGCGACGCCATCAGCGGAGCCACGCCCACCGGCGCCCTGCCGGACGGCAGCCAGCCCTTCCTGGCCGACATTGAGGACGTGCGCAACGGCGTGCTCGGCGCCCTGGCCCACCAGTTCGGCGACCACCGCGTCGAGGTCGAGGTCTCGCGCAGCCAGGAGCACGACTACCTGTCGTACGGCTTCTCGCTCAGCGACCGCTGGGAGATCAACCAGAAGAACACGGCGCTGACCTTCGGCCTCAACTACCTGAACGACAGCGTGCGCGTCATCGGCATCGAGGACCAGCTCAAGGAAAGCTACGACCTGTTCGTCGGCCTCAGCCAGCTGCTCGACAAAAACACCGTGCTCAGCGCCAACTTCACGCTGGGCTACAGCGACGGCTACCTGAACGATCCGTACAAGGCCATCCAGCGCACCGACATCGTGTCCGTCTCCGACGGCGAGGGCGGCACGCTCGAGTTCCCGACGGTCAACCTGTACCGCGAAAACCGCCCCGACAGCCGGCTGCGCGGCGTGCTCCAGCTGCAGGGCACGCACTTCTTCGACCGGGTCCAGGGCGCCTTGGACGCGGTGGTCCGGCTCTCGCAGGACGACTACGGCGTCTTCTCGCAGAGCCTGCAGCTCGAGTGGCGCCAGGGCATCGGCAAAAAGTTCGAACTGACGCCCTTCTTCCGCTACTACCGGCAGAACGCGGCGGACTTCTTCCACAACACGCTCGATGAAGTGAACCTCGGCGAGCCCGAGGAATATCCGATGGGCCGGGGGCCGCACTACTCGGCCGACTACCGGCTGTCGTCCATGCAGACCCTCAGCCTCGGCCTCAAGGCGCGGTACCAGCTCAGCGAGAACATCGCCCTGTCCGCGACTTACGAGCACTACGACATGAGCGGCCGCGGTTCCCAGCAGGCGCCGGCGGCCGCCTACCCCACCGCCACCATGCTCACCTTCGGCGTGTCCTTTCAATTCTGAGACCATGACTGCCACCCTTCCCAAGATCGCCCTGGAACCCGACAGCCGCGGCGTGCGCAGCCTGTCATTCAAGGCGCTGGGCACCGCCTGCGCCCTGCAGTTCCGCTGCGACGACGGCCGCACCGCCCTGCAGTTCGTCGCGGAGGCGCTGGCTTGGCTGCAGGCCTTCGAGGCCAAGTTCTCGCGCTTCCGGCCCGACTCGGTGGTCTCGCGCATCAACCAGGCCGCCGGCCGGCAGTGGGTCGAGGTGGACGCCGAAACCGAGCGCATGCTCGACATCGCCGACGCCATGCACCGCCTGACCGACGGCGTGCTCGATGCCGCCATGCTGCCGCTGCTGCGCGTCTGGGACTGGAAGCAGGTGCACGAGCGCCTGCCCGCCGAGGCCGACATCCGGCAGGCGCA
>CAYYJK010000258.1:0-4064 GCA_964472185.1 uncultured Prosthecobacter sp. | reverse complement strand
GACCGGCGCACCGGCTGGCCGGTCCGCCACGGCCTGCGCGCCGTGACCGTGCTCGCGCCGAGTTGCCTGCTCGCCGGGATCTACTCCACCTGCGCCTTCATCCTCGGCATGCGCGAGGGCCTGCAGTTCGTCGAAAGCGCGCCCGGCATCGAAGCCTGCCTGCAGGACGACCACGGCGTCGCGCTCAGCCGCCATTTCCACCGGCACCAGGTCCAGGCCGCCGTCGAACCCTCCCCCGTCCCCCATCCCTGAAACCCAAACGCCATCCACCCATGAAAACCATCCTGACCCTGCTCACCTGCCTCGGCCTGAGTGCCGCCTTTGCCGCCGAACCCAGCGTCGGCGCCCCCCTGCCCGCCCTCGGCAGCCTGCTGCCAGGTGCCACCCTGCCGAAAACCGCCGGCAAAGTGGTCCTGGTCGACTTCTGGGCCTCTTGGTGTGCCCCCTGCAAGGCCTCCTTCCCGACCATGGAACGCCTGCACCGCGACTACGCCGCCAAGGGCCTCGTCGTTGTCGGCGTCGGCGTCGACGAGGACGCCAAGGACTTCCAGGGCTTCGCCGCCAAGAACCCGGTCGGCTTCAGCCTCGTCCACGACGCCAGCCATCAGGCAGTGGCCTTCTTCAACCCCGCGACCATGCCGACCAGCTATCTGGTCGATCGCAGCGGCAAAATCCGCCACATCCACAAGGGCTTCAAAGGCGCGAAGACCGAGGCGGAGTACCGCCGCGAAATCGAGGCCCTGCTCGCCGAATGAACCTCCGCCCGTCCCTGCGCCCATGAAACCCTGCTTCCTTGTCCTCGCCGCCGCCGCCGCCATCCTGCCCCTGAGCAGCTGCTCGCACCACCTGGTCCGCGTTAAACCCTACGAGCGCGGCAACCTCGCCCATCCGCTGATGAGCCCCGACCGCGATCCCCTGCTCATGGCGATGACCCAGCACGCCTACTTCTCGCGCGAAGCCAGCTTCGGCGGCGGCGGCGTGGGCGGCGGCGGCTGCGGCTGCAACTGACCTCCTCATTTCACCCCCTCCATCTCCACCATCCATCTCTCCATGACGCGTCCCACCATGCTCCAAAAACTGCGCCGGCGGCTTTCCCGCTACGGCTCCTTCCTGCTGCTGTTCCAGCGCACGCCGGCCGCGGCCCAGGCCCTGCTGCCGGAAGTCAACCTGCTCGCCTCGAGTGCGGTCATCGACTCCACCACGCTCGCCATCGCCACCGTCGTCGGCCTGGGCGCCTACGACAGCGTCGCCGGCGCGACCTCGGTCAGCCAGGTGGCGCCCTCGCCGGGCTCGTCGACCGTTCCGGTCAGCTCCGGCGCCAGCCTGTCCGGGGTGTTCAAGATCGTCGGTGGAGGCGGCCACACCCCGAAGTCCTGGTCGGTCTTCAATAGCACGCTGCCCGCAGGTCTGACCCTGCTACCCGTTGCGAACAACAGCAAGAACGCCACCCTGACCGGCATCACCACTGAGGTCGGCAACCGCACCGTCCACATCAGGGCTTGGGAAAACTCCAACCGCACCGGCCGTTTCGCCGAAGGCACCTTCATCCTCCAAGTCACGGCGTCCACGCCCGCCGCCATCGTCACCCAGCCGGCCCCGGTCACCATCTTCACCGGGGCGACCGCCAAGCTGACCGTGGTCGCTTCCGGCGGCACGCCGCTCAGCTACCAGTGGTACCGGGGCTTGAGCGGCGACACCTCGCAGCCGGTCGGCAGCAACGCCGCTTCGTTCACCACCCCCGCCCTGTCGGCGACCACGTCCTACTGGGTCAAAGTCAGCAACGCCCTCAATCCCGGCGGCGTGGCCTCCAACACCGCCACCGTCACGGTCGAAGAACCGCTGGTGCCGGTGGTCAGCACGGATCCCCTGCCCGCCGCGACCATCGGCGCCGCGTTCGCCCACACGGTTGCCGCCAGCCATTCGCCGACGCAGTTCGCGATCCTCGGCCTGCCCAAGGGCCTGACCTACAACGCGACCACCGGCGCGATCAGCGGCCGGCCCGCCGTCACCGGCAGCTTTGACCTGAAGGTGACCGCCAGCAACGCCGTCGGCAGCGGCGCAGAGGCGACCTTGCCGCTCACGGTCGCCGCCTTGCCGCCCGCCCGGGTCGGCAGTTTCAGCGCCTGGATCGCCCGCGACCCGGCCAGCAACGCCAATCTCGGCGGCGGGCTGACCTTCACCACCACGTCGGCCGGCAGCTTCAGCCTCAAGCACGTCGGCGCGCTCGGCAGCACCGGCACCGGCGCGGCCGCCGCGGTGCACAGCGCCAATGGCTTCCTGGCCGCCACGGCGCCGCAGATCGTCGTGCCGCTGGGCACGCAGACGCTCAGCCTGAGCCTCGACGCCGACACCGGCGCGGTCACCGGCACCTTGGGCAGCGCGCCGGTCGCCGGCGGACGCAGCGTCTGGAACGCCCGCACCCAACCCGCCACCGCGCTGCAGGGCTACTACAGCTTCGCCCTCGACCTCGCCGATGCCGGAGACCGCACCGGCGCGGCGCTGACGCAGATCCCCCAGGGCAGCGGTTTCGTCACCGGCAGCGTTGATCTCAACGGCGTCTTCAAGTATGCCGGCAAAACCGCCGACGGACAGGCCCTCACCGGCTCCCGCTCGCTCAGTGGCGGCGCCTTCGGGCTCTACCAGGCGCTCTACCAAAAGTCGGGCAGCCTGGTCGGAGCGCTGGCCATCAACACCTTGTCCCTCGACCCGACGGAACGGCCGCTGACCGGCAGTCTGACCTGGAGCAAACCCGCCTCCAGCGGCCGCAGCTACGTCGCCGGTTTCGGCCCCGTCCCGCTCGCCGCCGACGGCAACTACCTGGTGCCCGCCGGCAAGGGCAACATCGCCCTCGGCCTGCCCGCCGCCGGCACCGTGCAGCTCCGCTTCACCGGCGCCGGCCTGGACCTCTCGGCCACCGATCCCAACCTGGACTTCACCTGGACGGCCGACCGCAAGCTGCAGTTGCCGCCCGTCAATCCGGCCAAAGTCAGCCTGAGCCTGAACCCGGCCAACGGCGCGGTGAAGGGCAGCTTCACCCTGGTGGACACCGCCCCGCCGCTGACCCGCAAGGTCGCCTTCCTCGGCCAGATCGTGCGCGGCAACGACGGCGCCCTCAAGGCGACCGGCCACTTCCTGCTGCCGCAGCTTCCCGGCGTCGGCCAGAAAGCCAACGCCACGCCAATCCTTTCCGGCCGCTTCCGACTTGAGCAGTAGTCGGCTGCGCCGGTCCGGCCGCCGTCGGAGTTGGCCAACTCCGGCGGCGGTCCTCGCGGGGCCCTCGCCGCAAACGGCGTTGCCAAGCCGCACTCCCGGCGGATACGCTGCACGGTCATGCGCCTCGAAACGATCGATCAGCTCCGCGCCTGCCTGGGCCATCCGTCCGAGCTGACCCAGAACAAGCTTCACACCCGGCTCACCGCTCAGGCGGCGGCCTTCATCCGGCGCAGCCCGCTGGTCGTGCTCGCCACCAGCAGCCGCAGCGGCCTGCCCACCGCCAGCCCGAAGGGCGACGCGCCCGGCTTCGTCCTGGTCGAGGGCGACGACACCCTCTACCTGCCCGAGCGGCGCGGCAACAAGCTGCTGACTTCGTATCTGAACCTCCTGGAAAACCCGCAGGCCGGCCTGATCTTCTTCGTGCCCGGCTGCCTGGAGACGCTGCGCGTCAGCGGCCACGCCGAACTGCTCCAGGACGAGGTTCTGGCCCGGCGCCTCGCCGCGCAGGGTACCCCCGCCCTGCTCACGCTCAAGCTCACCGTCACGGAAGCCTACTTTCACTGCGGCAAAGCCTGCATCCGCAGCGGCCTGTGGCGGCCGGAGACCTGGCCGGACGACGTCACCGTCTCGCTCGGCCGGGAAATCGACGCCAACCTGGGCCGCGGCGCCGGCTTTGCTGACGAGGTCGACGCCCAGGTGCAGCTGCGCTACCAGGACAGTCTGTATTAAAACCGCCGCCAAGCCCGCGCCCGGCGCGCTGCAGCCCCAACCGCCCGGGCCGCCGCTCCGGAAAAAACGTCTTCGACTTGCGCGGCCCGCCCCGAGCATCCATGGTCCGCTGTTCCCCGGAC
>CAYYJK010000257.1:0-5562 GCA_964472185.1 uncultured Prosthecobacter sp. | reverse complement strand
CCGGCCAAGCGGGTCGTCACCGGCGCGGTCATCGTCGCCGCCGTGCTGGCCGACACCTGGAGACGCAACTAGAAGACCATGAAACGCCTGCTCGTCCCCCTGCTCGCCCTCGGCCTGCCGCTGCTGGCGGAGACGCCGAAGATCCTGTTCGACACCGACATCACCGGCGACGTCGACGACGTCCTGGCGCTGGCCATGCTGCACAGCCTGGCCGACCGCGGCGCCTGCGAGCTGCTCGGCGTCACGGTCTCAAAAAACCACCCGCTCACCGCCAGCTTTGTCGACGCCCAGAACACGTTTTACGGCCGGCCCGATCTGCCGGTCGGCGTCACCCGCGATGCGCAGGCGCAGCACCGCGAAAGCCGCTACCTGAAGCTGGCGGAATCACCCGACTACCCGCACGATTTGCGCCGCAACGAGGACGCCCGCGACGCGGTCGAACTCATGCACGAACTGCTGGCGGCGCAGCCCGACCGCAGCGTCACGATCGTCAGCGTAGGCATCGCCTCCAACCTGGCCAACCTGCTGCAGTCGCCGGGCGGCGTCGAGCTGGTGAAGGCGAAGGTGCGGACGCTGTCGATCATGGCCGGCGCCTTCGCCTTCTGCAACGGCAGCAACTACCACCTCGAAGCCAACGTCATCAACGGCATCGGCTACATGCAGACCGTCGCCGAACGCTGGCCCGACGGGGTGCCGGTCGTCTGGAGCGGCTACGAGATCGGCGAGGCCCTGCCCTACCCGCGCCAGAGCATCGCCCGCGACTTCGGCTACCGCAGGCCGCACCTGGTCCGGGAGGCCTACCTGCTGCACAGCGGCCCCGCGCACGACCGGCCCTGCTGGGATCAGAGCAGCGTGCTGCAGGCGGTGTATCCGGAGCGCGGCTTTTTCGGCCTCTCGCAGCCCGGCCGCGTGCGGGTGCTCGACGACGGCTTCACCCGCTTCACCCCGCAGGGCAAGGGCCGGCAGCCGTCCGGCCGCGACCGCTTTCTGACCCTCAGCGCCGGGCAGCAGGCCCGCGCGCTCGAAGCGATGGTCCAACTCACCGTTCAACCGCCCGCCCGATGACGCTGCTGCGCCCGTTCCTGCCGCTCCTGCTGGCCGCCGCCGCCCAGGCCGCGCCGGTGAAGATGATTTTTGACACCGACATGGCCAACGACTGCGACGACGCCGGCGCGCTCGCCGTGCTGCACGCGCTGGCGGACCGCGGCGAGGCGGAAATCCTCGCCATCGTCACCAACCGCAAGGATCCGTCGAACGCCTCGGCCGCCGCCTGTGCCGCGATCAACCGCTGGTATGGCCGGCCGGACATCCCGATCGGCACCGACAAGGATGGCGCCACGATCCGCGGCGGCCGGCCGAGCAGTTACGCGCCCGTGCTGCGCGACGAATTCCCGCATGACGCCAAACCCGACGACCAGATGCCGGATGCGCTGACCGTGCTGCGCCGCACGCTCGCCGCGCAGCCGGACGGCAGTGTCACCTACTGCTCGGTCGGCGCGCTCAGCAATCTCGAGGACCTGCTCCGCTCCAAGCCCGATGCGTTCAGCCCGCTGAGCGGTTTGGAACTCATCGAAACGAAGATTCGCCTGACCGTCATCATGGGCGGCGGCTTTCCGCGCACGGCGAATCCGGAGACCAACCTCAAGCTCGATCCCGCCGCCGTTGTCATCGTCGTCAACGAGTGGCCCGGACCGATCCTGTGGCAGGGTTACGAGGTCGGTGCGGCCCTCATCACCGGAGCCGAACTGAAGGCGACGCCGAAGGCCAATCCGGTGCGCCGCGCCTTCGAGCTGCGCCCGCACCACGGTCACACCGCCCTCGACTACGGCAAGCCCAGCCACGACCAGGCCTCGGTCCTGCTGGCCGTGCGCGGGCCGCAACCGGAGCTTTGGGACGTCATCGACAAGGGTCGCGTCGTCTGCGATTCCGACGGTCACACGCAGTGGTCGCGCGACTGGGCGAAGAAGCATCGTTACGTGAAGATCGACGGCTCGCCGCGCGCGCTCACCACACTCATCGGCGAACTCATGGCGGCACCGCCCGCACGCGCCGCCGCCAAACCCTGAACCCCATCATCAGCTCTCTCATGAAACCCACCCTGCTTGCCTTCCTCGCCCTTGTCGGCCTCGCCCAGGCCGCCCCCGTGAAGCTCATCTTTGACACCGACATGGGCAACGACGTCGACGACCTGATGGCCCTGGTCATGATCCACAACCTGCAGAAGCGCGGGGCTTGCGATCTGCTGGCGGTGACGATCACCAAGGACCATCCGCAGGCCGCCGCCTTTGTCGACGCGGTCAACACGCTGTATGGTTACCCCGACGTGCCGATCGGTGTCGTCCGCGACGGCGCGGCGAAGGAGGCGGGCAAGTTCAATCTGCTGGCCGCGGAGAAGCAGGCCGACGGTTCACCGCGTTACCCGCACGATCTGAAAAGTGGCGCCGACGCCTCGGAAGCGGTCGCCCTGCTGCGGCAAACCCTCGCCGCCCAGCCTGACGGCAGCGTCGTCATTGCCCAGGTCGGTTTCTTCACCAACCTCGCCCGGCTGCTCGACTCCAAGCCCGATGCCCATTCGCCCTTGAACGGCCGCGAGCTGGTGGCGAAAAAGGTGAAGGAGCTCAGCCTCATGGCCGGCGCTTTTCAGACGGTCAACTGGAACACCCGCCACCTCGAGTACAACGTCAAGCTCGACGTGCCCGCGGCGCAGAAGTTGGCGAAGCAGTGGCCGACGCCGCTGGTCTGGAGCGGCTTCGAAATCGGCGTCGCCGCCGCTTTCCCGCACCGCGTCATCGAGCAGGACCTCAACTACCTGACCCACCACCCGCTCAAGGAAGCCTACGTCCTGTACAACCCGCCGCCGCATGACCGTCCGACCTGGGATCCGACCTCGGTGCTGTACGCCGTTTATCCCGACCGCGGTTACTTCGATCTGTCGCCGGCCGGCAACGTCGTCGTCGATGCCGACGCCGGCACGGTGTTCCGGCCGACCAAGGACGGCAAGGGTCGCCACCGCTTCCTGGTGATGAGTGCCGAGCAGACCGAGCGCGTGCGCGAAGCCATCGTCCAACTCTGCGTCGAGCCGCCGCCGGTGAAGAGGTGACGGCCGCACCGTCCGGATTTCGCCGCCTGCAAGGAGGTGGCGAAGGCCACTTTCCGCCAATGCATCGGCTGACTCAGCCGTTCTGGCAGGCGGAATGCCATCTGCCAGACGAACTCTATGCACCACGACGCTCTGTCTGGTGCTGGGTGCTTTCGCCGGGAGTTGGAAGCGCACGCCGGCCATGGCACCGGGCAGGCCCAAAGCCCCTGCCAGGCCGGCCCCGATCCTTCCCGGCACCGCACCACCGGCAGCAAGGCCGCCGCCCTTCACCAGCACCGCGGCCTCGATGGAGTGGGTGCGCGCGCAGATGCAAAACGGCGACACCACGGCGGCGGAGCGGCTTTTCCGCCAGAACGCCGGCCTCAGCGATGACCAGCGCCTCGGACTGGCGCGGGAGTTGCTGCAAAACGCGCGCCGCATGGACCCGCGTGTGCTCGCTCACATCATCCTGGGACTGCCGCGTGGAGAAGAAGCGGACAAGCTCTTGTGGCGACTGGTCACCGATTGGAGTGCCAATGATGCGGAAGCGGCGCTGCTTTTCATCGAAACACTGCCTGCCGACCGCCTGAATACGGTCGGCGTGCTCACCAACTCCGCCTTCGGCCTCTCGCGCCTGCCTGCCGAGCGTGTGCTGGCCCTGGCGGCGAGACTGGATGACAAAGGCCGTGCCTGCCTTGCGGAAGGCCTCGTTGGCTTTGCCGATCAGGGGGGCTCCTGGCGCAACACCACCGCCATTTTGGCCCACCTGAACGGCAGGCCTCAGACAGGCGCCATCTCCGCCGAGCGAATGCTTGGCACGAGGCTCGCTGAAATCGCACCGCAAGCGGTCGAAAGCCACATCGCTGCTGAGACCGATCCATGGAAGCGTGACGCACTGCTCCAAGGCTACGCCTGGACGACCGGAATCCAGGATCCTTCGCGCGGCCTCGAGCTGGATGCACACATTCAGAATCCGAAGGTTCGGTTGGAGCAGGTCAGGGTCCACACCCAGCGCTGGCTTGAGTGCGACCGCGCTGCGGCGCTCGCCTGGCTGCAAAGCCCTGCCGCCGCACCACTCATGGGCCACGAGGAGCGGGCGAAGCTGTTGCGCATCTACCGCCTGGAGGCCGCGCCATGAGAATCCTGTTTCAAGTGCTGCTGCACGGGCTTTGTGGTGTCGCAGGCTTTTGGCTCGCCTCATCGCCGGATCAGGCAGCGCCGCCCGCCGACCCCCTGTCCGCTTCGAAAGCGGCTGCCAGGAAGTACCACTCGGAGAAACCCCTCGCAGCACCTCCTCAAGCCTGCTCGGAGCTCGGACTCGCCCTGCTGACTCCGGAGAACTGGGCGGAGGTCCTCTCCCCCATCTCGCAGATGCACCTGGATGAAATGCCGCCGATGCTGCGCGGCCTTATGCGCAATCCCTTTCCGGAAGTGAAAAGACGACTGCTGCACGGCCTCTTCACACGCTGGGCCGAACTGGATCCCACGGGAGCGCTGGCCGCCATGCACGGCATTTCCTCGCCAGAGCTCAAGGAGAGCGCTCTCCGTGCCATCCTGTCGATTTGGACGAAGACCCACGAGGAGGCCGCCTGGCAATACGTCACGGCGATGGAAGATGACAGCGTGCTGCAGGAGGCGGGTATTGGAATCCTTCTGGGCTTGAACGCCGGTGCCGACCCGCTGCGCTATGCCGCCTGGGCCGCGCAGTTGGACGATGTCTTCCTGCGTGAGAAAGCCCTCGTTCAGATCGGTGACAGCTGGATGCAAAAAGATCCGCAGGGTGCGCTCGCCGCCGCCTTGACGGTCGAGCCAAAGCGGCTGCGCGACCATCTGCTTGCCAAGGTGTGCCATCGCGATGGCGTGGATCATACGGCTGGGCTTGAAACGGTTGCGCAACTGCCCTCTCCGGCCGAGCGGAGCCGTCTCAGTGCCGAATGGATCGCTGCCTTCGCCTATGACCAGCCGCAGGAAGCCTTTCAGTGGCTCCGCGGTCATGCAGACCGCGCGGAGTTGCAAAAGTCAGCCGACGCCCTTGGCGGCATCCTGGCCGTGAAGGTCACAAACATCGCCGTACTGCGTGCGATGGCCCTCCAGTTCCCCGCAGGTCCGCTGCGGGATGCCTTCGCCGCACGCGCTGCGGATGAATGGGCCTCGGCCGGTCGTTCACTGGCCGGGGCCGAAAACTTGCTGTCCCTCTGCGGCCCCTGTCTTGAGCGCGAAGCGGCGCAAAACACGATTCGCCAAATGCGCGTCAAACCGTGATCCCAGCCCGCGCCAAGACGGCCAAAGCAGGCCCCATGAGGACGAAGCAACCGCTCCGCGCGCGCGAAGCCGGCGTGCAGCTCTGCGTCGAACCGCCGCCGCTTCGGTGATCTCTTTAAGCGCGGAAAAACCTCCGCAAAGGCGGTGGCGTGAACGCGTTTCCTGACTCATAAAGTCGCATGTCCAGGATCTCCGCAGCATCGGTCGTCGTGGTCGGGTCC
>CAYYJK010000256.1:0-5622 GCA_964472185.1 uncultured Prosthecobacter sp. | reverse complement strand
TCAATGCCGAGGATGGGGGAGGATTCGGACATGCTTTAGCCCTTCATAGCCACGTCTTGCGAGACCTGCCAAGCAATCGTTGCGTCGCCGCCGTTGCCAAGCGGCGGGGATCCGGCAGAATGGGCGGTTCATGGAATATCTGCTCGACTCCCTTGCCGCCGGCGCCGACCTGACGCCGGACCAGATTGAGACCGCCGCCGCCTTCCTGGTCGCCCCGGAGGCGCCGTCGGCCGCCAAAGCGGACTTCCTGCGCGCCCTGGCCCGCAAGGGTGAAACCCCGGCCGAGATCGCCGGTTTCGTCCGCGCCTTCCTCAAGCTCGCCGTGGACCCGGGCCTCGACCGCGCGCGCCTGCCTGGGCCGATGCTCGACGTGGTCGGCACCGGCGGCGACCGGCTGCACCTGTTCAACGTCTCGACCACGGCCATGTTCATCCTGGCCGCCGGCGGCGTCTGCGTGACCAAGCACGGCAACCGCGGCGTCACCTCGAAGGCCGGCGGCGCCGACGTGCTGGAGGCCCTGGGCATCCGCATCGACCTGCCGGTTGAGCGCGTCGCCCGCGGCATGGAAACCAACGGCCTCGGCTTCTTCTTCGCGCCGCTTTACCATCCGGCCTTCAAGGCGGTCGCCGAGGCGCGCAAGATCCTCGGCGCCGAGGGCCAGCGTTCGATCTTCAACCTGCTCGGGCCGCTGCTCAATCCCGCCCTGCCCGACTACCAGCTGCTGGGCGTCTTCGACGCCGGCCTGACCCGCGCCTTCGGCGAAATCCTGCAGTCGCTCGGCCGCAAGGCGGCCTGGGTCGTGCATGGCAGCGCCGGCCAGGCGGGCGGCATGGACGAGCTCTCCACGCTCGGCCCGAACACCGTCTGCGAGCTGCGCGCGGGCCGGCTGAGCGAATCGGTGCTCGACCCCGCCAGCCTCGGCTTTGCGCCGGCGCAGCTGGCGGATCTGGTCGGCGGCGACGCCGTCGAGAATGCCGCCATCATCGAGGGTCTGCTCAACGGCACGCTCAAGGGACCGAAGCGCGACATCGCGGTGCTCAACGCCGCCGCCGGCTTCGTCATCACCGGCCTGGATCCCGACCTGGCCGCCGGCCGGGCACGGGCCGAGGACGCCCTCGACCGCGGTGCCGCCCACGCCAAGATGGTGGCCATGCGCGACTGGTGCTGATGCGGAAGTCCTTGAGCCCGGGATTCCGCCGGGTATGAGCACTGCACCCCCATGACCGACCTGCTGCGCCACCCCCTCTGGGAAGCCGACTCCCTGGGCTCGCCCCTGCCCGACGACGACTTCGGCGTCAGCGTCTCGCTGCCGCTCTGGCGGCACGTCGTCGGCTACGAGGAAAAGGATCCCGAGGTCGTGTCGAAGTTCCGTTCCGGCTACCCGCGCTTCTGCTGCCCGCCGGCGATCAGCCGGCTCTTTGCGGCCGCGGAAGCCGAGCTGGCCGCCGCCGGCGAGCGCTGCCTGGTCTTTCCGCGCCTGGTCCACGCCGAACGCTGCCTGGCCTTCATCGCCCGCGCCGGGTTCACCGGGCGCGCCCAGACCTGGGGAGACGAAACGCTCGGCGTCGCCGTGTTTCCGGAGGCCGCCCACGACAGCGCACGCCGCTTCTGGCGGTTCTGCGGCGAGATGGTCAGCACGCGCCAGGCCAGCCACGCCCTCGGCCTGCACCGCTGCACCGCCACGCCGGCCGAGGGCGCGGAAGCCAACCGGGTGATCCGCGAGCGTCTGGCCAGGCTGGCCGGGCAGGAAGTCGAAGATGTCTTCCTGTTCCCCTCCGGCATGGCCGCCTGCTACGCCGTGCACCGCCTGCTGACCGCGCTGCGTCCCGACCGCAAAACGGTCCAGCTCGATTTCCCGTACGTCGACGTGCTCAAGCTGCAGCAGACCTTCGGCCGCGGCGCGCACTTCCTGCCGCTCCTCGCCGATCATGAGTACGACGAGCTTGAAGCGCTGCTCGGCCGCGAACCGGTCGCCGGCATCTTCTGCGAAGCGCCCAGCAATCCGACCCTGCGCTGCGCCGACTTCGCGCGCCTGCAGGGCCTGCTCAACCGCACCGGCCGCGTGCCGGTCGTCGTCGACGACACCATCGCCACCGTCGCCCACGTCGACGCCTGCCGCATCGCCGACGTGGTCACCGCCAGCCTGACCAAGAGCTTTTCCGGCGCAGGCGACGTCATGGCCGGCAGCGTCATCCTCAACCGCGCCTCGCCGTTTCACGCGGAGTTCTCCGCCTTCCTGCGCGTGCACGCCGACCATGAGCTCTGGCGCGGCGACGCCGTCGCCCTCGAGCAGAACTCGCGCGACTTTGAAAGCCGCGCGGCAGTGATGAGCCGCAACGCGCTGGCGCTGGCCGAGTTTTTGCGCGCGCATCCGCGCGTCGCCCGGGTCTGGCACCCCAAGGAGGAAGGCGGCGCCGGCTACGAATTCATCCGCCGGCCGCAGGGCGGCTACGGCTGCCTGGTCTCCTTCCTGCTCAAGGACGCCGCCGACGGCAGCCCACGCGTCTACGACGCCCTGCGGATCTGCAAGGGACCGAGCCTGGGCACCAATTTCAGCCTCGCCTGCCCCTACACCCTGCTCGCCCACTACGACGAACTGGACTGGACCGAGAGCTGCGGCGTGCCCCGCCACCTGATCCGCGTTTCGGCCGGTCTGGAAGACACGGCGGACCTGCTCGGGCGCTTTGCCGAAGCCTTGCGCGCCTGAAAAAAAGACACCGCCCGGGCAGGGCGGCGTCGCACGCAACCGGGCGGCCAGCCGGCCGCGCCGGACTCACTTGAGCTCGGCGAGCACGCGCTTGATGTCGGCCGCCTGCTCGGCGGTGGAGGCCTTGACGTCGCGCCAGACGATCTTGTCGCCCTGGATCAGGAACGCCTGACGGCCGGCCAGGGTCATCGGACCGCGCACCATGCGCTCGACCTGGAAGGCGTCGACGATCTTGCCTTCCGGATCGGCGATCAGGTCGTAGGGCAGGGTGAAATCGTCGCGGAATTTTTTCTGGGCTTCGGGCTTGTCGAAGGAGACGCCCAGGACCTGGACGCCCTGCTTGCTCAGCTCGGCGAAGGCGTCGCGCAGCGAGCAGGCCTGCTTTGTGCAGCCCGGGGTGTTGGCCTTGGGGTAGAAGAAGACCACGGTGGGGCCCTTCTTGTAGACATCGGCGAAGTTCACGGTGACGCCGTCCTGGTTGACTCCCGAGACGGCGGGGGCCGGCAGGCTGACTTTTTCACCCTGGCCGGCAAAGGCGGGGCTGATCAGGGCGGCGGCGAGGGCGAGAAGGCGGAAGGTGCGTTTCATGGGTGGAAGGCGGCCGTGCCGCCGGCTCAACAAACGCGCCAGGGCCGGGCAAACTTTGCCGGGAAATGACAAATACCCGGCACGCTGCCGCGAAGGAACCCGCCCCGCGCGTGCGTTACCCTGCCGCCCGTGATGCTTGTCCGTCTCCCTCTTTTCCTGCTGGCCAGCCTGACCGCCCAGGCGGCGGTGGATTTTCCGCATGCCGTGGCGCCGCTGCTGAAGAAGCACTGCGCCGAGTGCCACACGGGCGACCAAAAGAAGGGCGGGCTGTCGCTGAACACGCGCCAAAGCCTGCTGGCCGGCGGCGAAAACGGCCCCGTGGTCACGCCCGGCAAGGCGGCCGGCAGCCGGCTGCTCGAAGCCGTCGCCACCCGGGACGAGGACCTGCGCATGCCGCCGAAGGGCGACGGCCTCAGCGCCGAAGAGGTCCGTCTGCTCAAGACCTGGATCGACGAGGGCCTGGCCTGGCCGGAGGATTTCGCCTTCCAAAAACCGGCCTACGAGCCGCCGTTGCCGCCGCGCCGCCCGGACCTGCCACCCGCCGCGGACGGCCGCACCCATCCGGTCGACCGGCTGCTCGACGCCTGGCTGGCGCAGCGCAAGCTGCCGCGCCCCGCGCCGCTGGACGACGCCGGCTTCGCCCGCCGGGTGCACCTCGATCTGATCGGTCTGCTGCCCGAGCCGGAGGCGCTGCAGCGCTTTCTCCAGGATCCCGCCCCGGACAAGCGCACGCAGCTGGTGCGCCGGCTGCTCGACGACGACGTCGCCTACGCCGAGCACTGGCTGAGCTTCTGGAACGACCTGCTGCGCAACGATTACGGCGGCACCGGCTTCATCACCGGCGGCCGGCGCCAGATCAGCGGCTGGCTGTACGAGGCCCTGGTCACCAACAAGCCCGCCGACCAGTTCACCCGCGAACTCATCGCGCCCGCCGGCGACGGCAGCCGCGGCTTCATCGACGGCATCCGGTGGCGCGGCGACGTCAGCGCCGGCCAGACGGTCGAGATCCAGTTCGCCCAGAGCGTCGGGCAGAGCTTTCTCGGCATCAACCTGAAGTGCGCGTCCTGCCACGACAGCTTCGTCGACCGCTGGAAGCTCGACGAGGCCTACGGCCTGGCGGCCATCTATGCGACCCGGCCGCTGGAGATCGCGCGCTGCGACAAGGCCACCGGCCGGATGGCCAAGGCCGCCTGGCTGTTCCCCGAGCTGGGCCAGGTCGCCGCGGCGGCGCCGCAGCCGGAGCGCCTGCGCCAGCTCGCGGCGCTGATGACCCATCCGCAGAACGGCCGCTTCACCCGCACCCTGGCCAACCGCCTGTGGCAGCGCCTCATGGGCCGCGGCATCGTGCATCCGGTCGACGCCATGCAGACCGAACCCTGGAACGCGGACCTGCTCGACTACCTGGCCAGCGCGCTGGCGGACCGACGCTACGACCTGAAGCAGCTGCTGGAGTTGATCGCCACCTCGCAGGCCTACCAGAGCCTGTCGGAGGTGGTCGCCCAAGGCCGCGACGATCACGGCTACACCTACGCCGGCCCGCGCGCCAAGCGGCTGACAGCCGAGCAGTTTGTCGATGCCGTCTGGCAGCTGACCGGCACCGCGCCGGCGAAAATCGACGCGCCGGTGCTGCGCGGCCAACCCGACCCGCAAGCCGCCCGGGCCGTGCGCATCCGCGGCCAGTGGATCTGGGGCGCTTCGGCCGGCCTGGGGGCGCCGCCGGCCGGCGAAGCCGTGGTGCTGCGCAAGACCGTCCATCTCCCGGACGACGTCGCCAGCGCGGCGGCGGTGATCACCTGCGACAACAGCCACGAGCTGTACGTCAACGGCCGCTTGGTCAGCCAGAGCGGCGACTGGCAGCAGCTGGAAGCCGTGCCGCTGCAGACGCACCTGAAAAAGGGGGCGAACACCCTGGTGGTGATCGCCCGCAACGCCGGCACGGCGCCGAATCCTGCCGGCCTGTTCTTTGAGGCCCGGCTCCGCCACGACGACGGCCGCGAGGAGAGCGTGACCAGCGATGCCAGCTGGGAATGGCACGCGCAGGTGCCCGCCGGCCGGGAAGGCCGTCTGGGCGCGCTGGCGGCCAAGGGCTGGCAGCCGGCCGTTCCGGTCAAACCGGTGGCGGTCTGGCAGGCGACCCTGCAACGCCAGGCGCCGCCGCTGCTGGCCCAGGCCGCGCGCGGCACCCCGCGCATGGTCCGCGCCAGCCTGCTGAAAAGCGACCTGCTGATGCGCAGTCTCGGCCGGCCCAACCGCGACCAGATCGTTTCCACCCGCCCCGGCGAACTGACGACGCTCGAGGCCATCGATCTGGCCAACAACGCCCAGTT
>CAYYJK010000255.1:2027-5622 GCA_964472185.1 uncultured Prosthecobacter sp. | reverse complement strand
CTTCGCCCGGCCGGCCGGTCAGCTGCAGCGCCGGCTTGAACTTGGCCAGCACCGCGGCGCGCGCCGGCGTCGCCTGGGCCAGCAGGCTCTGCGCCAACTGGCGCACCTGCGGCCGCGGATGCTGCAGCAGGCGCGCCCGCATCGCCGCGTCACAGGCGCTGGCGGCCAGTTCGCCGGAACGGATGCGGTCGAGCAGCGCCAGCGTCCAGGCCTCGCTGGACAGCAGGGTGTCGAGAATCGGGCCGCGCTGGGCGGGAGTGCGGCGTGCCCAGCCCGCCAGCAGAAAGTCCGGACCGTCCGCCGGCTGCAGGCGGGCAATGAGACCGAGCAGGGCGGGTTGGCCGCCCTCGGGAGCCTGCCGCCAGAGATCCGGCAGGCGCTCGGCCACCAGCGGCCGGTGCTCGCGGGAACGGCTCAAACGTTCCAATGCGTACAGCGGCACGTCCGCACCGGCGCGCCGGACGGCTTCGACATCCTGCGCAAGCACGGCGCGCGCCCGGGCCACCGCTGCCTGGAAAGCGGGCGCCGCCACGCGGCCGCCGAGGTCGGTGAGGGAAAGGTTCTGCTCGTCGAGCACCGTCAGGACGGCCGTCAGGTGCACGGGCAGGGCCAGAGCAGGCGCCAGGGCCGTGAGCGCCCCCTCATGGCGGGCGCTGAGTGCGCAGCGGAACAGCAGCGCCAGGCTGGCGCCAGCTTCCGGTTCGCCGCCCTGCACGACCCGCTCGCAGAGCCGCTGCAGGTGCGGCAGGGCGGAACTCATCGCCGCGCCCTGCAGGGCCGAACCGTCGGGCGCGGACGCCAGCAGATCGGCCAGCACGTCCGCCGCCCCGGCCGATCCGAAGGCACCCAGGCTGCAGGCCAGCTGCAGGCGCACCTTGGCGTCGGTGTCGTTCGCCAAACCGGCCAGCGCCCGCGCCAAAGCCGCCTCCGCGCCCTGCCGCAACGCCGGCAACTGCTCGGCCAGCAGCAAGGCCTGCTCGCGCACCCGCGGCGACGCATCCGCCAGCAGCTTCAGGCTGGCGGCCAGCGTCAACCGCCCCGCTGCCAGCAGGGCCCAGGCGGCCTGGGCGCGGACTTCGGCAGCCGGATGCTCCAGCAGCGCCTCCAAGCCCACGGCCGACGCCCCCCAAGCGAGCTGCATCTGGGCACGGTCGCGAATCCAGCCGTTGGCGGAAGCCAGCGCCTGGACGGCGGCATCACCGCGGGCGGCCGACAGCGGCGCCAGCGCCAGCGCCACCGGCACGGTCTTGCCGGCCTGCCGGACCACGCGGTAAATGCGGCCCTTGTCCTCGCCTTCGCGGTAGAACGGCAGCAGCTCGTCCTTGCCGTTCTGCGGCAGCCACTGCGGATGCTCGATCATGTAACGGTACATGTCCGCCACCCAGAGCGCCCCGTCCGGGCCGGTGCGCACCATCACCGGACGGCACCAGCGGTCTTCGCTGGCCAGGAAATCGTGTTTCGCCTCGGACGGATCGCGCGCCGCCTTGAAGCTGAAGCCCTCGTCCGCCAGCAGGTGATGCTGCACGACGTTGTGGAACGGCTCGCAGGTGAAGGCGTGCTGGCGGCCGTCGCCGAACAGGGCGGGATCGCGGACAATCTCGATGCCGCAGGCGCTGGTGAAACGCCCGGCCTGGTCGAAGCTGTGAAAACGCTTCTCCGAAGCGCTCACCGGGTACACCGGCGGGTTGCGCGGAAACAGCTGCTGCACCGGATCCGGCGGAATGACGTGCGGATTGCGGCGCAGGTAGTGGTCCTGCAGGACGTAGTGCCAGAGCGGGAAGCTGTTCTGCACGCCGAACCAGTGCCCCCAGTCGTCGCGCGCCCGGCCGAACTGCGCCGGCCCGGTCTGCGGATCGAACTCGCCCGTGTCCGGCCGGAACCGGAAGTCGCGCGCCCCCAGGGCGACCTTTTCGCCGGTCTTCACGCAGGTGATGCGGGTGTCCTTGTTGTAGTTGCCGTGATGGCCGCCGGCGGCGCAGTAGACCCAGCCGTCCATGCCCCAGCGCAGGCCGTTGACGCGCAGCTGCTCGTTGCCCGTGCTGAAGCCGGTGTACAGCACCTCCTTGCGCCCGTCCGCCGCCACGAACAGCAGGTCCGGCGCCGCCGTGACCAGTGCGCCGTCACGCCAGCACAGCACGCCGGTGGGGAAGCTGAGCCCGGTGGCGATGACGGTGCGCTGCTCGTAGCGGCCGTCCCGGTCGCGATCCTCCAGCCGCACCAGCCGGCCGCCGGCCCGGCCCTTGCCGTCGAGCCCCAGCGGGTAGTCCGCCATCTCCACCACCCAGAGCCGGCCCTGCGAATCCCAGTCGAAGGCGACCGGGTCGAGCACGGTGGGCTCCGCGGCGACAAGCTCGATCTTCCAGCCCTCGCGCAGGTGCCACTTTTTCATGGACGCTTCCGGTCCCAGCGGCGGCGTCGCGGTCTGCAGCTTCGGCGCCGGCAGCGCGGCCAGGCGGTGGTGCTCCGCCACCTCGGCGGCGGCCAGCGCCCGGTCGTACAGCGCCACCTCGTCAAGCTTGCCTTCGAAGTTGGCAAACCCGTCGCTGCGCCCGCCCGCGAACAGCGCATCCTCGGCGGAACGCGGCGCGGGCAACTCGCCTTCGATTTCCAGCTGGCCGTCCAGGTACACGCGAACCGCAGCACCGCTGCGCGTCATGACGATGTGATGCCACTGCTTCAGACCCAGCCGGGTCTTGCCGCGCAGCGTGGCGTTGGCCGCATCGCCGTTGAACACGAACAGGCAGCCCGCCTGCTCACCGTGGTGCGTGCCGCCGATGCCCAAATGCTCGCCGGGGCAGTGCTTCACGCCATCGGGGCCGCGCGAGAACAGGTAGCCGGTGACCGGCCGGGCATCGCTGGGCAGGGCGTTCCAGACCCAGCCTTCGACGCTGAAATCGCCTTTCGGCACCGGCAGGCCCTTGAGGCGGCCGCCGGCCAAATGCGGGGCGCGGTTGCGCTGCACGCCGGAAAACGCGGCGCCGGGCGGGCCGTCTAGGTAGCGCGCGATGCCGGGCTCGTAGGCCGCATCGGCGCCGGTTTCCGCGCGCGCCACGTGGCCTGCGATCTCGTCGAGCCGCCAGTAGCCGAGCGGTTTCGCCGCCAGCACGGCTTCGGCATAGGCGCCGCGCTCGCGCGGCAGCGGCCGGCGCTTCCGGCCGGTGATCTCTTCCAGCGCGCCCAGCAGGGTTTCGACCATCTTCGGTTCGGCCTGCACTTCCAAGCCCGCGGTGCGCGCCGGCCAGGTGGTGTAGCCGCCGAGTTCGTGCTGTTCCGGCGGCGGGATGTAGCCTTCCGCACCGTTGGCCAGCTCGATGTTGAACGTCGCCGGCAGCGGGCTCTGCGCCTTGAGCTTCAGGCCGGTGATCGCATAAACCTCGTTCGGCAGGGCGGTGATGGCCAACTCGCCGAGGCGCAGGGCCTGCAGCTTGATCTCCGTCTGCTGGCGCTCCTGCAGGATCAGGGCCTCGCGGGCATAGACCTCGGTCTTGTCTTTGGGCAGGTCGTTTTCGATCTTCGCCGCGATCGGCCGCGCCCAGGCCAGGCGCTGGTCATCCGGCACCCGGTAGCGCAGGGTCAGGCGCTTCTCGGTCATGGC
>CAYYJK010000255.1:0-1927 GCA_964472185.1 uncultured Prosthecobacter sp. | reverse complement strand
AAGTAGTGCATCGAGTAGTTGGCGAAGAACGCCAGCGGCTTGCCGGCGGCGGTCTGCACGGACAGCACCGACAGGCCGGGGTCGGAGGGGCCCGAGGGGCCCGTGACGTCGGGACTCTCGTGACCCGGGTGCATGTTGGCGCGGGCGCTCGGCTCCCCGAACGGATCGGTGATCCGCCGGTCGGGACGGCGGATCCAGCGGCGGGTGTGGGTGTGCTGGGCGGCCTCGACCGCGCCCCAGCCGATCCTGGCCGGCTGCAGGCGCTGGTGGGCCTGGACGATGCCTTCGGCGATCTTCGGCGCCAGGAAGGCCGCGTACGCCGTGTCCTGGCGCGTGCCCAGGCAGCCCATCGCCGCCGGGGCCGCATGGGTGTGGGTGGCCGAGACGAGCATGCGCTCGACCGGAATGCCGGTGGCGCGACTGGCCTGCGCCTTGGCCGCGTCGATCAGCTCGCGCGTCATCATGCAGGTGTCGACCACCACCAGCGCGACCTGCGTGGTGCCGTCGTCGAGCACCAGGCTGCGCGTGTGCAGCCGGTCGGTGACGGTACCGGCGCGGCCTTCCAGGAAACCGCCGGCGATGATGGCCGGCAGCCGGGGGGGCGTGATGTCGACCGCTGACGCCCCGGCGCGGAACACGGCTTCCGCCGCGGGTAGGATCGGACAAAAAAGGGCCGGCAGGAGCAGCAGCACACGCATAGGGGGAAAGCACGCCCCCGGGGCCGGGGCTCTTTCAAGACCGATTCGGATGAAGGAAACCGCCGTCCCGCAACGTGCTATCCTTCCCCCCTTTCCGTCCGAATGTCCGTTTTCGCCAGTCACCCCATCCTCCGGCTCGTCCTCTCGCCCCAGCACCTGTGGCGGACGATCAGCCTGGGCATGAAGAGCATCTGGCTCAACAAGCTGCGCTCCTTCCTGACCGCCCTCGGCGTCATCTTCGGCGTGGCTTCCGTGGTGGCCATGCTCGCCATCGGCGAGGGTGCCAGCCACGAGGCGCAGGAGCAGATCCGCCGCCTGGGCAGCCAGAACATCATCCTGGAAAGCGTCAAACCGCCGGACGGCCAGGGCTCCTCGGCCGAGGCGCGCAGCATGGTCATCGAGTACGGCCTGACCACCCGCGACATCCAGCAGATCCGCCAGACCGTGCCCGGCATCCAGGTCGTGGTGCCCAGCCGCATCCTGGCTGAAAACATCTGGAACCTCGACCGCAGCGTCGACGGCCAGATTCTCGGCGTCCTGCCCATCTACCCGGAGATGCGCAACCGCAAGGTCATCCAGGGACGCTTCTTCACCGATCTCGAGCTCGCCGAGAAACTGCCCGTCTGCGTGCTCAACCAGACCGCCGCCGCCAAGCTGTTCCCGCTGTCGACGCCCACCGGCAAGTCGGTGCGCGTCAAGGGCTACTACTACAAGGTGCTCGGCATCATGGAGGACGAGGGCCAGCGCATCGGCGGCGAGGGCGGCGGCAAGTCCAATGCCGGCAACGCGCAGGTGATGATCCCCTTCTCCACCCTCATGGACCAGTACGGGGAAACCTTCTTCCGCATGCGCAGCGGCAGCTTCGAGGCCGAAAAGGTCGAGTTCCACGAGGCCATCGTGCGCGTCAACGACGTCACCCAGGTGGAGAGCCGCGCCAACGCCATCCGCCACCTGCTCGCCAAGAACCACAAGAAGGAGGACTGGCGGATCATCGTGCCGGTCGAACTGCTGCGCCAGGCCGAGCGCACCAAGCAGATCTTCAGCATCGTCCTCGGCAGCATCGCCGCCATCTCGCTCGTCGTCGGCGGCATCGGCATCATGAACATCATGCTCGCCAGCGTCACCGAACGCACCCGCGAGATCGGCATCCGCCGCGCCATGGGCGCGCGCCAGGCCGACATCGTCGTGCAGTTCCTGATCGAGACCGTGCTGCTCTCCGGCGCCGGCGG
>CAYYJK010000254.1:2864-5631 GCA_964472185.1 uncultured Prosthecobacter sp. | reverse complement strand
GTGGCGGAGATGGACACCGCCGAGCCGAAGCGGGATGCCAACCTGCGCCGGGCGATGCGCGCGGCCGAGCATCCGCTGATTGCCGCCCGCATCGATGCCTCAACCGCACAGCTCGCCCTGGCGGCCCAAGCGCCGACGCAGCTGCCCATGATCCTGACCCTGCTGGGCCGCGAACTGCCGGTCACCGCCTCGATCCGCCGCTGGCAGCGCGCGGGCGACCGGGTCCGTTTTGACCTGGATTTCCCCGTCTCCATGCAGGCGGCCGGCATCCGCGTGCCGCCGGTGCTGTTCTTCCTGCGCGTCGGCGACGCTGTCCAGGTGCATGCCGAGGTCACCCTCACCCAGTCCTGAACCATGTCCGCCTACATCCACCACATCGCGACGGCCACGCCGCCGTACGCCTACGCGCAGGACTGCACGCGCGACCGGCTCAAGGCCTGGACGCAGGATCCGAAAACCCGCCGCCTGATCCACGCCATCTACAACCGCAGCGGCATTCAAACCCGGCACAGCGTCAGCGGCGATTTCATGGAGGGCGCCCGGGCGACGCTCTACCGCAGTGCGGCCGACGGCGCGCTCATTCCGCCGGGCACGGAGGCGCGCAACCGGGTGTACGGCCAGGCGGCCAAGACGCTGGCCGTCGACCTGGTGCGCCGCCTGCTGGACGCTGCGCCGGGCTTCGACCGGTCGGAGATCACGCACGTCGTCTACGTCTCCTGCACGGGCTTTGCCAATCCCGGTCCCGACTACCACCTCATTCGCGAGCTTGGCCTCAATCCCGGGGTGCAGCGTTACACGCTCGGTTTCATGGGCTGCTACGCCGCCTTTCCCGCCCTGCGCATGGCGGCGCAGTTCTGCGAGGCGGATCCCGAGGCGGTGGTGCTCGTGGTCTGCCTGGAGCTGTGCACCCTGCACCTGCAGGTCAACGGCCAGCCCGACAGCATTTTGGCCAACTCGCTCTTCGCCGACGGCGCCGCGGCGGCTCTGGTCAGCGCCTGCCCGCCGGTCGTCGGCACGCCGGCCTACCGGCTGGACGGGTTCGAGTCGGCGCTGGTGCCTTCCAGCGAATCCGAGATGGCCTGGGAGATCGGCAACGAGGGCTTCAACATCGTGCTGTCCAGCTACGTTCCCGAGATCATTGGCGCCAACATCCGCACCCTTCTTGACGGCGTGCTCGAACGCCAAGACCAGCGGCTCGGCGAGATCGCCGAATGGGCCGTGCATCCGGGAGGCAGGGCCATTCTTGACAAGGTGGAGACCAACCTGCAGCTCGCGCCGGGTGCCTTGGACGCCAGCCGCAGCATCCTGCGCGACTACGGCAACATGAGCAGCGCCACCATCCTGTTCGTGCTCAAGGCGATGCTGGAGGCCGCGGAGACGGAGCGGGCTTCGCTCTGCGCCCTGGCTTTCGGGCCCGGACTGACCGTCGAGACGGCGGTGATGGAACGCCTCGGCTGCCCCGTTTTCAAGACGGCCGAAAGCCGTGCCGCCAGCCGCGCCGGATGAATGCGTCCTCCTGCCACTACACGCCGGCCCAGCGCTGGGTGGCCCTGGTCTGCGGCCTGCTGAGCCACGGCCTTTTCCTCGCCTCCGTCGGGGTGATGTTCTTCAGCCTCTACCACGGGCTGCATGTCAGCCTGCTGCACTGGCATGGCGGCCGCGCGGCGTTCCTGGATCTGGCGCTGGTGGCGCAGTTCGCGTTCGGGCACTCGCTCCTGCTCTCGGACCGCGGCCGCCGGTTCATGGCGCGGCTGGTGCCGCTGGACCTGGGACCCGCGCTCGCCACCACGGTCTTCGCCGGCCTCGCCTCGGCGCAGCTGCTGCTCACCTTCCTGCTCTGGGCGCCGACGGAGGTGCTCTGGTGGCAGCCGGCGGGCGCGCTGAAGGGGCTGCTCAGCGGGCTTTACGGCCTCTCCTGGATCCTGCTGGCCAAGGCGATGCACGACGCCGGACTCGACGTCCAGATCGGCGCGCTTGGCTGGCGGTCGGTGTGGCGCAACGAGCGGCCGCTTTATCGCCCGTTCACCCGCGCCGGCCTGTTCCGCTACAGCCGCCAGCCGATCTACCTCGCCTTCACGCTCATCCTCTGGACGGCGCCGGTGTGGACGCCGGATCACCTGGCCCTGGCCGTGCTGTGGACCGCGTACTGCGTGCTGGCGCCGGCGCTCAAGGAAAAGCGCTACTTGCGCTGGTATGGGGCCGCGTATGCGCGCTATCAGGCGCGCGTGCCGTATTGGTTTCCAGGCCAGCGCCGCCCCATGACCGCCTCCACTGCCCCCACGGATTACGACATCGCCATCGTCGGCGCCGGCCCGGTTGGCCTGCTGCTGGCGGGCCTGCTGGGACAGCGGGGACTGCGCGTCCTGCTCGTCGACAAGCGTGCCGAGCCGCCCGCCCAGTCTCAGGCCATCGGCATCACGCCTCCCTCCCTGGAGATCCTCGGGCGGCTCGGACTGGCGGAGGCGTTCGTCCGCGCGGGCGTGCCGATCCGCGACTGCCATGTGCATGGGGAGAGCGGCTACCTGGGCTGCGCGTCGTTTCGCGACATCCCGGCCCGGCACCGCTGCATCCTGTCGCTGCCGCAGCAGGCCACGCTCGCCCTTCTGGAGTCCCGGCTGGCGGAGCTGCCCCAAGTGACGCTGCGGCGCGCGGTCGAGATCCGCGAGATTGACCAGGATGCCGGCCGGGTGACGCTGCGGGGCGAGGGCCTGACCGCCACCGCGCGCTGGCTGGTCGGCTGCGACGGCAGCCGCAGCCGCGTGCGCGA
>CAYYJK010000254.1:0-2764 GCA_964472185.1 uncultured Prosthecobacter sp. | reverse complement strand
CAGAGCGCCTTCTCGCCGCGCTGGCTGCAGTGCGAGCAGTATCACGACGGCCGGGTGCTGCTGTGCGGCGACGCCGCGCATCTGATGAGTCCGATCGGCGGCCAGGGCATGAACACGGGCTGGGCCGACGCCGAACTGCTCGCCGAAGTGCTGGCGGCGGTCGAACGGCGGGGCTGTTCGCCCGAACCGCTGTTGGACGCCTACGACCGCTGCCGGCGCCGGGCCGCGAACGTCGCCATCCGCCGCGCGGCGCAGGGCATGTGGCTGGGGACGCGCACCGGGATCCTGGCGTCGTGGCTGAGGGACCTGTTCCTGCGGGAATGCCTGTTCCAGGAACCCCTGGCGCGGCGGATCGGACCGCGCTTTGCCATGCTGACCATTCCGGGCAACACCTTGCAGACCGCACCGGCCCGCCTGCGCCGGACGCTGTCTGCATGAGACTTCCCAGGCCGGCCGTTTGCTCCTTTCCCACGCCTTGAACACCCGCATCGTCCAGCCTGAACTGCTCGAAACCTACCCGGATGACCATCCGGACGCGCGGGTTGGCCGTGAAGATCTGCGGCTGGTGAACGCCGTCATGGGCAACCACCGCTGGGTGGAACGCAGCCTGCGCCGGCATGGCCGGCCCGGCTGGCGCATCCTTGAGATCGGCGCCGGTGACGGAGCGCTCGCGCAGCGGCTCTGGCAACGGGGCGTCTGCCGGCCCGAGCAGCTGCATGCCGTCGACCTCGCCGGGCGCCCGGCCGCGTGGCCGGCGCGATCCGGCTGGACGCAGGGCGACCTGCTGCAGCAGGCGCTGCCGGACTGCGAGGTGCTGATCGCCAACCTGTTTTTGCACCATTTTCAGGACGACCAGATTCGCCGGCTGGGCGAGCGCCTGCCGCCGAGCACGCGCCTGATTCTCGCAGCGGAACCGGCGCGGCGGCGCGTCCACACCTTCATGGGCCGGCTGTTCTGCGCGCTCGCGGAACTGCATCCGATCACCCGGCACGACATGCAGGTCAGCATCCGCGCCGGCTTCCGGGGCGACGAGCTGCAGCGCGCGCTCGGTCTCGGCGAACCGTGGCAATGCGCGGTTTCGGAGCGACCGCTGGGGGCCTACCGCTTTTTGGCCTGGCGCCCGGAGGCGGGCTGAGCAGGCCGGTGTCCGAGGCCTTCAGCTGCCGCTGGCGTTCACAGCTCCTGCAGCGGCGCCAGCAGCGGCGCGTAGACCTCGGCGATCATGGCGAACAGCCGCCAGACGACCAGGGCCACCACCAGGCCGTAGGCGAGCCTCGGCAGCCACTCCGCCAGCCGGGTCAGCGCCTGGCGGGCGGTTTCGGTTTCCAGCGCCGCCCAGCGCTGCATCTCGCGGTCCAGCCCGCCGATCTGCTCGGCCGTGGCGACCGCCTGCACGAAGGGCTTGGGGAACGCCCGGGTGCCGCCCAGCGCTTCGGTCCAGGGGCGGCCTTCGGCAAGTTGGACGGCGGCGCTTTCGCCTGCGGCGCGCAGGCGGCCGGACTGTGTCGCCGCACCGGCCAGGCGGCTGATTTCAGGCACGCGCAAGGCCGCCAGCAGGCCGGCCTGGGCGACCAGGCAGAACCGCGCCAGCGCCCAGTGCCGCCGGACGGGACCGAGCAGGGGCAGCCGGCACAGCCAGCGGTCGAGAGCGGCGGAGGTGTGCGCCCGTGCGGCCAGCCAGCGGCCGGCGGCCGCCAGGACCCAGAGGCCGGTCCACAGCCCTGCCAGGCTCAGCAGCAGGCGGGGCAGCCAGTCCGCACCCTGGGCCAGGGCCTGCGGCAGCTGCGGCAGCAGCAGCGCCAGATGCAGCAGGAGCAGCGGGTACACCAGCGCCGCCCGCATCTGGGCAGCCGCCCGCGTCATGGCGGCGTAGTAGGTCTCCAGATGGCCGAAGGCTTCGGTCAGCCGGCCGCTGCGCTCACCCGCCTCGATGAGCGCCAGATCGAGCTCCGGAACCCCGTCCAGCCGGCGCAGCGCCGCCGCCACTCCCAGCCCGGCTTCCAGCCCGCCGCGCAAGCCGGCCACGAAGCGGCGCTGCCGCGTCGACAGCTCCTGCGCCAGCAGCAGATCCAGCGAGCGGTCGAGGTGGAAATCCGCTCCCGTCAGCTTGGCCAGTTCGCGATAGAGGACGGCGTGATCGTCGGCGCGCATGCGCCGCATCATCGGGAAGCCGGCGACGCGTGGCGAGTGCAAACTCGAGCCGCCGCCTGCCACGGTGCAGGTCCTTGCGGGCAACAATGCCCTTTTACATCCGCGCAATCCGCGATAACCGCTTGCAGCACGCATGCCCGCTCCGTCCGCCGACTCCGATTCCGCCTGGATGCGCCTCGCCCTTGAGCAGGCGCGTTTGGGGATCGGCCTGACCAGTCCCAATCCCGCGGTGGGCGCGGTGATCGTCGCCGATGGCGAAATCATCGGCCAGGGCTGGCACCGCAAGGCGGGCCAGGCGCATGCCGAAGTCGAGGCGATCCGGGACGCGCAGGCGCGCCATCCGGAGCGGCTCGCCGGGGCGACCATCTACGTCACCTTGGAACCCTGCAGCACGTACGGGCGCACGGGCCCCTGCACGGCGGCCATTCAGGCGGCCGGACTGCGCCGCGTCGTTTGGGGCGCCCGGGATCCCAACCCCAGTCACGCCGGCCGGGCGGCCGAGGTGCTGACGGCGGCCGGACTCGAGGTCGCCAGCGGCGTGCTGGAGGCCGAGTGCGACGAGCTGATCCGGCCGTTTGCCAAGTGGGTCACCACCGGCCTGCCTTACGTCCTC
>CAYYJK010000253.1:0-5709 GCA_964472185.1 uncultured Prosthecobacter sp. | reverse complement strand
GGCTGGGGGCGTCCAGGCGGCGGCGCTGTCGCGCAGGAAGGCTTGGGCGCGCACCACTTCGGCCGCGGCGGGCGGGCGGCCCAGCGTGAGCTGGTAGGCGCGGCGGATGCGCTCTTCGGCCGGTGCTTCGGCGGCCAGCAGCAGCTCGGCGAGGGCGAGCGACTGGCGGCGGACAAAGCCCGAGTTGAGCAGGTACAGCGCCTGCGTGGCCACCGTGGTCGAGGCACGCTGGCCGGAGACCAGCGTCTGCTCGACCGGATCGAAGGCCTCGAGCGACTTCGGCGTCACGCCGCGCAGAGCCGGCAGGTAAATGCTGCGGTGCAGGGCGGCGTCGGCGGCTTCATGGATGGCAGCGGCTTCGGCGCCGTTGTCGCGCATTTCGACCATGCGCAAGTCCCGGGCGGCGGAGGCGGCCGGCCGGCGGTCCAGGCGGCTGGCGCTGGCCAGCATGGCGTCGCGCAGCTCCTCGGCGTCGAGCCGGCGCGGCGAGTGGCGCCAGACGAGGCGGTTGGCGGGATCGGTCTCCAGATGCGGTGCGGGCGCTTCGCTGCCGAGGCGGTAGGCGCGGCTGAGGGCGAGATGGCGCACCAGTTTCTTCACCGACCAGCCTTGGCGGATGAACTCGTTGGCGAGGTGATCGAGCAGCTCCGGATGCGTGGGGCGGTCGCCGTTGACGCCAAAGTTGTCGACGGTGCTGACCAAGCCCTGGCCGAACAGGTGCTTCCAGATGCGGTTGACGATGACGCGCGCGGTCAGCGGATTCTGCGGATGGGTCAGCCATTGGGCCAGCTGCAGGCGGCCGCTCTGCGCGGGATCGACGGCCGGCGCGCCGGGCACGGCAACGGCGGTCAGGAAACCGCGCGGCACCATGGGGCCGAGCCGCTCGGCTTCGCCGCGCAGGCGCACCTCGGTGTCGGCCACGCTGGCGGCCTCGCGCACGCCGTGCACGGCCAGACCCTGGGTGCTCGGATCCGTGAGCGCGAGCAGCTGATTCTGCAGATTCTCAAAGCGCACCCGGAAGGCGCGCTGTGCGGGCCGGCCGCTGGTGTCCGGCTTCTGGCCGGCAGGCGTGCCGCGGATGGCTTCAAAAGCCTGCTTGGCTTTGGCAACTTGGGCTTCCAGCGCCCGCACCCGGTCTGGCGCCGGCGCTGCCGCCTTGGCGGCGGTCAGGCGCACCAGGTTGGCGGGATCGTAGTAGTCGAGGCCGCCGCCGCCCATCTTGTTGCGCACACCGGCCGCGTTGTCGGTGCTGGTGAAGATGCCTGCCAGCGCGTAGTAGTCGGTCATCGGGACCGGGTCGAATTTGTGGTCGTGGCAGCGCGCGCAGCTGACCGTCAGGCCAAGCACCGAGCGGGTCACGGCGTCGATCTGCTCGTCGACGTTGTCCATGATGAAGCGGACTTTGAAGCGCTGGTTGACGTCCTTGACGCCGAGCGCCAGGAAGCCGGTGGCGGTGAGCAGGCGGTCGCGCTCCTGCGGCCGCGCGGCGGGCAGCAGGTCGCCGGCGATCTGCTCCTGCAGAAAGCGGTCAAAGGGCACGTCGCGGTTCACCGCGTCGATGACGTAGTCGCGGTACTTCCAGGCGTGCGGATAGGGGATGTTGCGCGAGGGGCCGGTGGACTCGCCGTAGCGCGCCACATCCAGCCAGTGGCGGCCCCAGCGCTCGCCGAACTGCGGCGAGTCCAGCAGGCGGTCGACGACCCGCGCCCGGGCCTCCGAGGACGCGTCCTGCACGAAGGCCTCGATGGCGGCGGGCGTTGGCGGCAGACCGGTGAGGTCGTAGGTGACGCGGCGGATCCAGGTGAGACGGTCGGCATCCGCCACCGGCGCCAGCCGCGCGGCTTCGAGCCTGGCGAGGACAAAGCGGTCGACATCGCTTTCGGCCCAGTCCTGGCGCTTCACCTCGGGCACCGCCGGGCGCGTCCGCGGCTGCCAGGACCAGTGCGACTGTTTGAGCGCCTCGAACTCCGGCTTGGCGCGCGTCAGCGAGGCCGGGATGCGTTCGCGCGGCCAGGCGGCGCCGTCGCGGATCCACTGCGTCAGGTCGGCGATTTGCTCCGCGGTCAGGGCGTCGCCCTCCTTCGGCATGCGCTTGTTCGGATCGGCATGCTGGAGCCGCTCCAGCAGCAGGCTCTGCTCCGGCCGGCCGGGCACCAGGGCCGGGCCGCTGTTGCCGCCCGTCAGCAGGCCCTGGCGATCGTCCACGCGCAGGCCGCCCGAGGGTTTGGTGTCGGCCGAGTGGCAGGTGTAGCAGGCGCCGGCCAGGAGCGGCCGGATCTTCTTCTCGAAGAACTCCAGCGGCACGCCGGAGCTGTCCGGGGCGGCGGCCGGAACGGCCAGGGGAAGGACGGTCAAGCCGGCCAGGAAGCGAAAGAGGGGGCGGTGGGTCACGCGGACTGCAGGAGGCGGCGAGCTCCTCCGCGGCAACCGGTGGGACACTCGACAAGTGAGTCATGGGCCTCCCTCGGTCAGGGTCGGTGTCAGGTGCCAGCATGCCCTTATATCCTATTTATTCAATAGGATATCGAGAGGCTGCGTTTTTTAATGCACCGACGCCTGCTGTGCGCGGACCGGGGCGACGCAACGCAGGCATGAAAAAAGGCCGGGGTTGCCCCCGGCCTTTTCGATGGCGTGACGCGCGCGACTTATTCGGCGGCGGCGACCTTCTCGCCGGCCAGACGGGCGGCGCGCTCGGCGAGCTCGATGTGGAACTGCTCGGGCGTCGGCGCTTCGCCGAGTTGGCGGGCGCGGGCGAACCAGTCGGCGAAGATCTCGCCGGGCTGGCGCTCGGCCTTGAAGGCTTCGAGGAACTCGCGGACCTTGGCCGGGATCTCGTCGCCGAGCACGCTCTTGAACTCGAGGCCGGCCAGGCGGTTGCCGCGGATGCTGCCGCCGACGAACATGGCGTACTTGTTCGGCGCGCGGCCGACGAAGCCGAAGTCGGCGTTGTAGGGGCGGCCGCAGCCGTTCGGGCAGCCGGTCATGCGGAACAGGATCGGCTCGTCTTCCAGGCCAAGTTCGCGCAGGATGGCGTCGATCTTGTCCATCAGGCCCGGCAGGGCGCGCTCGGACTCGCTCAGCGACAGGCCGCAGGTCGGCAGGGCGACGCAGGCGTGGGCGACCTTGCGGGCGCGGGTCATGCCGTCGGCGTGGACGACGCCGTGCTTGGCGAGGATGGCGTCCACCGCGGCTTTCTGCTCCGGCGCGACGTCGGCGATGATGATGTTGGTGTTCGGCGTGACGATGAAGGGCAGGTCAAGCTCGCGGGCGATCTCAGCGAAGGCGCTGCGGTACTGCGGCTTGCCTTCGGCGTCGGCGATGCGGCCCATGCTGACGAAGACGGCGGCGTAGAGTTTGCCGTCGCCCTGCTCGTGCCAGCCGAGGTTGTCCTCGACGGTGTCGAACTTCAGCTCCTTGGCGGGGAAGGTTTCGATGCCCGGCAGGCGGCGCTGGACCTCGGCGCGGAAGGCGTCGATGCCCATCGTCTGCACGGTGTACTTCATGCGGGCGTTCTTGCGCTCGGTGCGGTTGCCGTGGTCGCGCTGGGTGGTGACGATGGCTTCCGTGGCGTCGACGACGTGGGCGCGCTTGATGTAGAACAGCGGCTGCGCGAGGAACGGGCGGGTGCTGAGCTGGCCGTGGCTCATGCCGAAGCCGCCGCCGACGGTGATGGTGTAGCCTTCGACCTCGCCGTTGACCACGTGCGGCACGAAGCCGACGTCCTGGGAGAAGAGGTCGACGTCATTGCAGGGCTGGATGGCGACGCCGAGCTTGAATTTGCGCGGCAGGTAGACCTTGCCGTAGATCGGGTCGTCGCCTTCCGGCGCGGCGGTGACGGCGCGCACGGCCGGGTTCACCTCCGGATCGCGGGTCCACTCGGGATCGATCTTCTCGCCGTCGAGCCAGATGTCGGCGTAGGCCTGGCTGCGCCAGAGGAAGCGCTGGCTGATCTCCTCGGTCAGCTTCTGCGCGTCGGCGTGGACGGCGTCCTGGATCGGGGCGGCCGGGCCCATGGTGTTGCGCACGACGTCGCCGCAGGCGCCCATGGTGCTCAGGCCGCTGTGGCAGACGTTATGGATGACCTCCTTGAGGCCGCCCTTGAGCACGCCGTGCAGCTGGATGCCCTGGCGGTTGGTCAGGCGCATCGTGCCGCTGGCCTTGGTGCAGAGGTCGTCGTGGATGAGCCACTGCTTGGCGCTGATGCGGCCGCCCGGCATCTTGCTGCGGATCATGAAGCTCCAGGCCTTTTCCTTGCCCTCCTTGTTCAGCTTGGCGCGCAGGTCGCGGTCGTCCTGCTGGTAGGAGCCGTGGAACTTCAGCAGAATGTTCGAGTCGTCCGGCACGTGGCTGAGGCTCGGATCGGCGAACTGTTCGGCGAGCTGGCCGCGGAGGCCGTTGGAGGCGAGTTTGATGTCTTCGACGCTGGCTTTGCTCATGAGTGGGTGGGAAAGGGGGGTGGAGTTTGCCGGAGATTAGCGCGAAAGCAAGCGCTCTGCAAGTATTATTCCTTATTGTCTACCGGGAAAGTCGATAATGCCGCTCGACCAACGCTTTTGCTTGCCCGGCCGGGCTGGTGTCGGCTATCTGGGCGCCTGCTTTTCCGCCGCATGTCCGCGCCCGCCCCCCAGGACTTCCCCAGCGTCGCCGAACTGGGGTCTCGGCTGCCCCAGTATGAGGTCCAGGCCCTGCTGCGGCAGGGGCGCGATCAAGCCGACTACCGGGCCCGGCAGCCGGAGCTGGACCGGGCGGTCCTCCTCCAGGTCCTGGCCGAACCGCCCGCCGCGCAGGCGGCGGCCCTGCAGGAGCGCCTGCGCCAGCGGGCCCGGCTGGTGCATCCCAGTCTGGTGGCGGTCTATGATTTCGGCCGGCTGGCTGGCGGCTCCCCCTACTTGGTCGTCGAAGAGGTGGACGGTTCGCCGCTGAGTGCGCTGGTGGATCATCATCCGATCAAGCCGCGGGTCGCCTACCCGCTGGCGCTGCAGCTTTGCGAAGCGCTCCAGCGCGTGCATGACCAGGGAACGGCGCATGGCACCCTGGGCCCGCAGACGGTCTGGGTGACCCGCGAGGGCCGCATCAAGCTCGATGGCATGGGCATGGCGGCCGATGCCGGCGGTGCGCTGTCCTGGCTGCAGCCGCGGGAGGGCAGCCTGGCGGAGGATCTCCGGGCGCTGGGACGGACCCTGCACACGCTGTTCGCCGGTGCGCCGCCGGGGCCGGACGGGCGCTTGGCGCGCGATTTGCCGCCCGCCTTCGCCGCCGTGCTGCGCCGCTGTCTGGAACCGGACCGGCCGTATCGCCGGGCGGACGAAGTCCAGGCGGCCCTGGTCGAGGCGCTGCAGCGCGAGCAGGGGGCCGCCGGCGCCACGACCCGCAACCGGCGGGTCATCGGTCCCGGCACGCAGGCGGCACCGCCGGCCGCCTTGGCGCCGCCACGGGTCGTGCCCGGGCAGGTGCAGCCCATCGTCCGTCAGCCCGCGCGCAGCCTCTGGCAGCGGCTCGACACTTTTGTCTGGAACGCCTTCAGCACCGGCCTGCACCTGCTCATTTCGCTGGCCAGTCTGGCGGGGCTTGTGCTGCTGGTGCTGTTCAAGGACCGCATCGTCTTTGAGGAGGCGCCGGGGCCGCCGCCGGCCGGGGCCGCGGTGGCGCCGGCGGAAGAACCGCCGATCCCCGCCGCCGTTCTCGGGGCGCTGCCGCCCTCGCCCGTGC
>CAYYJK010000252.1:0-5716 GCA_964472185.1 uncultured Prosthecobacter sp. | reverse complement strand
CGCGTGCTCAGCCACGCCATGGCCCCGGTCAAGATCCAGCTCGGCGCCGAGCTGGTGCGCGGCGTTGGCGCCGGCGGCGATCCGGAACTCGGCCGCGAGGCGGCCCTCGCCTCGCGCGACGAGATCCGCCAGGCCCTTGAGGGCCACGACATCGTCTTCATCTGCACCGGCCTTGGCGGCGGCACCGGCTCCGGCGCCGCGCCCGTGGTGGCCGAAATCGCCAAGTCCACCAAGGCGCTGGTGTTTGTCACCGCCACCATGCCCTTCGGCTTCGAGGGCCGCCGCCGCCTGGCCCAGGCCGAGGAGGCCCTGCAGCAGCTGCAGAAGCGCGCCGACGCCCTGATCCTGTTCGAAAACAACCGCATGGGCGAGCTGATCCTGCCCAAGGACGGCATCCAGAAGGCCTTCCTCGAGGCCGACAAGCTCATCGCCCAGAGCCTGCGCGCCGTTTCGACGATCGTCACCCTGCCCGGCCTGGTGAAGCTCGGCCTCGACGACCTGACCGCGGCGCTCAGCACCTCCAACGGCCGCTGCCTGTTCGGGTTCGGCGAGGCCCGCGGCAGCAACCGCGGCGCCGAGGCGCTCAAGCGCGCCCTCAAGAGCCCGCTCATCGACCAGGGCCGCCTGCTGCACCAGACCAAGACCCTGCTTGTCCACGTCGCCGGCGGCGAGTCCCTGACGCTGCTGGAAGTCGACGGCATCATGAAGCAGCTCGGCCGCCATGTGCCGGATCACACGCACATCCTGTTCGGCGTGGCGGTCGACGCCCGCTTGGGCGACGCCGTCGCGGTGACGCTCATCAGCTCGCTTGGCCTGGCCCAACTCAACACGCTGGCGGCGGCGGCGCCGCCGGCCGACATGCTGCCCCTGACCAACCGCACCATGCCCAGCGTCGTCGAGGCGGTGGCGGCGGCTCCCGTTCCCGAACCGCCGGCACCGCCCGCCGAGGCTCCGGCGCCGACGGCCCAGGCCGAGGCGGTGGCCGAGCCTGAGCCCGCTGCGCCCCAAGCGCCCGCTGTGCCCGAAGCGCCTGAGACCGGGACGAAGTCCGCGTCCGACCTGTTTGCCCCCCGTGAAGAAGCGGCGGCGGTTCCGCCGCCTGCCGAATCGCCGGCACCGGAGGCGTCCGACCTGCTGGCCGATCATCCGGCGGTGGCGGAAGTCATCGCCCAGATCGCCGGCGAAGCCCGGGCGGAACCGCCCGCGGTGCCGGCTGCGGAGTCCCCGGCCGCCGCGGAGCCCGCGTCGCCGCCGGCTCCCCGCGAACGCCTGCGCATCGAGGACTTCATCCCCGTGGTGCCGCGCACCTCGCTGGCCACGATCGTCGCCCGCGCGACGCCGCCGGCCCCCGAACCGGCGCCGGCCTATGCGCCGCCCGCCACGATTCCGGTCACCCGGCCGGTTGCCGCCGAGCTGCCGCTGTCACCGCCGCCGGCCGCCAAGACGCCGGCCAACGAGCAGCAGATCGACTTCCGCTTTCACGAGGAGGACCGCGGCCGGTTCAAGGACACCGAGCCGGCGATGGCCTCGGGCGGCGAAAATCTCGATGTGCCGACCTGGATGCGCCTGAAGCGCAAGCTCAAACGCTGAGGCCGCGGCGACACGGCTGCGAGAAGGCCTGCGGAACGGCGTTTCCTGCCCCGTCATGAAGCGCCTCATCCTGCTTGTCTCCCTGCTGCTGACGTTCGGTGTCCAGGCGCGCCGGCCCAACATCGTCTTCATCATCGCCGACGACCTGGGCTACGGCGACCTCGGCTGCTACGGCCAGCAGAAGATCCGGACGCCCAACCTCGACCGCATGGCGGCCGAGGGCGTGCGCTTCACCCAGCACTATTCCGGCAATGCGGTCTGCGCACCTTCGCGCTGCGTGCTGATGACCGGCCTGCATCCCGGGCATGCCTTCATCCGCGACAACCGCCAGATGGCCGGCGCCAACGAGCAGTCGCGCCGGGCCGGCCAGCCGGCCGTCGAGGGCCAGCACCCCGTGCCGGCGGAGACCGTGCTGATTCCCGAACTGCTCAAGCCGCTCGGCTACGCCAGCGGCGGCTTCGGCAAGTGGGGCTTGGGCGGGCCGGGCTCGAGCGGCGACCCGCTCCGGCAGGGCTTCGACCGCTGGTTCGGCTACAACAGCCAGAGCGTCGCCCACAACTTCTACCCGACCTACCTCTGGGATGACGACCGGACGCTGCCGCTCGACAACCCGCCGTTCCCGGCCCATGACCGGCTGCAGCCCGGCGAGGATCCGGCCAAGCCGGAGAGCTACCGCCGCTTTCAGGGCCGCGACTATTCGGCGGACCGCATCGCCGAACAGGCGCTGAAGTTCGCCCGCGACCACAGGGACGAGCCGTTCTTCCTGTTCTGGCCGACCACCGTGCCGCATCTGGCGCTGCAGGTGCCCGACGATTCGCTCGCCGAATACGCCGGGCTTTGGGACGACCCGCCCTACCCGGGCGGCAACGGCTACATCCCGCACTTCAAGCCGCGTGCGGCCTACGCCGCGATGATCACGCGCATGGACCGCGAGATCGGCCGCCTGATGCGGCTCATCGCCGAACTCGGCCTCGATGAGGACACGATCTTCGTCTTCACCAGCGACAACGGCCCGCTCTACGACCGGCTCGGCGGCACCGACTGCGAGTTCTTCAACTCGCACGGCGGCCTGCGCGGCCGCAAGGGCAGCCTGCATGAAGGCGGCGTCCGTGTGCCGGCCATCGTGCGCTGGAAAGGCCGGATCCAGCCGGCGGTCTCCGACCGCGTCACCGGCTTCGAGGACTGGCTGCCGACGCTGCTCGAACTGGCCGGCGCGGCGGAGCGCATCCCCGCCGGTCTCGACGGCCTCAGCTTTGCGCCGACCCTGCGCGGCGAGGCGCAGCCGGAACGGCCCTTCCTCTACCGCGAGTTCCCCGGCTACGGCGGCCAGCAGTGCGTGCGCGTCGGTCCCTGGAAGGGCGTGCGCCAGAACCTGCAGCCGCGCGGCAAGAAAAAGGCGGCCAAGGCCGGGGCGTCGAAGCTGGAACTCTACCATCTGGTCGACGATCCCGCCGAAAGCCGCGACGTCGCCGCCGAGCACCCCGAGATCGTCGCGCAGCTGCAGGCGATCCTGCAGGCGCAGCATGTCCGCAGTCCGGACTTCCCGATGGCCGCCCTCGATGCCGGCCCGCCCTGACGGCCCCTGCCCAGCTCCACTCTCATGACACGCCTGATCCTTGCCCCCCTCGTTCTGCTGTCCGTCGCGGCCCCGGCCGCCGAAAGCTACTTTCCGCCGCCCGACGCCGAGGGCGGCTGGCGCGAGGCCAAAACGGTCGCCGCGGCGCGCGACCTGGCGGGCGTCGATCTGGCCCAACTGGAGCCGGCCTACACCGTCACCGAACGGTCGACGGCCAACGGCGGCCTGCTGGTGCTGCGCCGCGGCCACCTGGTGTTTGAGCGCTACTTCGGCAAGGCCAGCCGCAACGCCAACCCGGACATGGCCTCGACCGGCAAGGCGTTCTGCAGCATCGCCTGCGGCATCATGCTGGAGGAGTTCAAGGCCAGGATCCCCGAAGGGCTGGCCACCCGGGTGTTCACGCCGGAGTACCTGCCCCAGGCCTTCCCGCTCAACGACCCGCGCAAGGAGCGGATCACCCTGGGGCAGCTGCTGTGCATGACCGCCGGCTACTGGGGGGAAGGGCAGGCGCCCACGGGCTACGTCAAGGGCGACCCGAAGCCGCGGCCGCTGAAGCCCGTGCCCGGCCAGAACATCCGCGATCTCGACCGCTCCTCGCTCGATGTGCCGCTCTGGTGCGACCCCGGTGCCGGCTACTCCTACTCCTCGCCGGCGCCGCACATCGCCAGCATCGTGCTGCGCAACGTCACCGGCATGGAACTCAAGGACTACATCGACACGCGCCTGGCCAAGCCGCAGGGCTGGGGGGCCTGGAACTACTGCCTGTACCGCGGCGACGTGGTCCTGGCGCACGCCAACGGCGCCGGCAGCATCGCCCTGCACGCCACCGACGTCCTCCGCTTCGGCTACTGCCTCGCCCGCGACGGCCGCTGGGGCGACCGTCAGCTCGTGCCGCCGGCCTACCTGGAAAAGTGCCGCACCTGGAGCCCCGACAACCCGCACACGCCGTTCAGCCTGCAGTGGGAGCACAATGCCGACGGGCATGTCGCCGGCGCGCCGCGCGACGCCTTCTGGAAATCCGGTGCCGGCGGCTTCTGCCTCTACGTGGTGCCGTCGCTCGACCTGGTCATCTACAAGCTCGGCGGCAAGGATCAGCAGTACGACGAGAAGCTGACCCGTCTGCCGCAGCCGCCGCCCACCAGCGACCGCAGCCAGTGGCAGCCGATCCCGGCCAGCGGCTTCCATGAAGGCAGCCTGGGCGGCCAGGCGCTCTGGCGCGTGCTGGAAATGGTCTGTGCCGCCGTGCGCGTCGAGTGACCGGCCGCCGCCGCCAGGCGTATCCATGGACCATGGCCAAACCCGCTTCCGTGCCTCCCGCGTTTCGCGCCTGGTTCCAGGCGCGCGGCTGGAAGCCGGCCGCGTTCCAACGCGAGGCCTGGGCCGCCTGCGCCACGGGCGAGAGCGGCCTAATTCATGCGCCCACCGGCCAGGGCAAAACCTTGGCGGCCTGGCTGGGCCCGGCCTGGCGCAGCGCCGGGGAGGAGGGGCTGCGCGTGCTTTGGATCACCCCCCTGCGCGCGCTGGCCGCCGACACGGTACGCTCCCTGCAGGAGGCGCTGGACGGTCTGGGCATCCAGCGCCGGGTTGAGGCGCGCACCGGCGACACGGCGGCGAGCGCGCGCGCCCGGCAGAAGCAGCGGCCGCCGCTGGCCCTGGTCACCACGCCGGAAAGCCTGTCGCTGCTGCTCACCGACGCCGAACGCCTGCCCCAGCTGGCCGGTCTGCGCACGGTCATCGTCGACGAGTGGCATGAGCTGCTCGGTTCGAAGCGCGGCGTGCAAACGGAACTCGGCCTGGCGCGCCTGCGCGCGCTCAATCCCGCCGTGCAGACCTGGGGCCTGTCCGCGACCATCGGCAACCTCGACGAGGCCATGCGCGTGCTGCTCGGCGCCGGCCGTGGCCGCCTCATCCACGGGCGCGACCGCAAGCGCATCGAGGTGCAGACGCTGCTGCCGCGCGAGATGGAGAGCTTCCCCTGGAGCGGCCATGTCGGTGCCCGGCTGGTGCCCGAAGTCGTCCGGCGCCTGCGCGAGGCGCCGACCAGCCTGCTGTTCACCAACACGCGGTCGCAGACCGAGATCTGGTTCCAGGAACTGCTCGACGCCGCGCCCGATCTCCGGGACGGCCTGGCGATGCACCACGGCTCGATCGACCGCGCGGACCGCGAGGCCGTCGAGCAGCGCCTGCGCGCAGGCGCGGTGCGTGCGGTGGTCTGCACCTCCAGCCTCGACTTGGGCGTCGATTTCTCGCCCGTGGCCCAGGTCCTTCAGGTCGGCAGCCCCAAGGGCGTCGCCCGCCTCATGCAGCGCGCCGGCCGCAGCGGCCACCAGCCGGGCGCCGTCAGCCGCGTCGTGGGCGTGCCGACCCACGCATTGGAACTGGTCGAGTTTGCGGCGGCGCGCGAATCGCTGCGGGCGCGCCGCATCGAGGCGCGCCGGCCGCTGCTCAAACCCCTGGATCTGCTGGCGCAGCATCTGGTCACGGTGGCCCTGGGCGGCGGTTTTCGGGCCGAGGCGATGCTGGCCGAGGTGCGCGGCACGCACGCCTTTG
>CAYYJK010000251.1:0-5776 GCA_964472185.1 uncultured Prosthecobacter sp. | reverse complement strand
GCGCGCAGCCTGCTGCTGCTCAAGGCGGTGAAGGCGGTGCCGCACAAGGGCGACCGGCGGTTCGAGGCGAACTCGCCGGAGTACCGGGCCATCGCCGACTGGATCGCCGCCGGCGCGCCGGGGCCGAAGGCGGACGATCCGCGCATCGTGGCGCTGAAGATGTCGCATCCGCACCTGGTCACGCAGGCGGGCCAGACCGTGCCGCTCAAGGTCACCGCGACGTTCAGCGACGGCCGCGAGGAGGATGTCACCCGCTGGGCGAAGTACAACGCCACCCACGCGGGCGTGGCCACCGTCGACGACTTCGGCGTCGTCAAGACCACCGGTGCCGGCGAGGGCACCGTCAGCGCCTGGTACCTGAGCCAGCTGGCCGTTGCCACCGTGACCGTGCCGCAGCCCGGGCCGAGCGATGAGGCCGCCTTCGCCGCGTTCCGGCCGCGCAACTTCATCGATGAGCACGTGCGCACGAAGCTGCGCGAGCTCAACATTCCGCCGTCGGGTCGCGCCACGGACGCGGAGTTCCTGCGCCGGGCGTTCCTGGACACGATTGGCGTGCTGCCGACTCCGGAGGAGGCGCGCGCCCACCTGGCCGACACCGCCGCGGACAAGCGCGACCGCCTCATCGAGGCGCTGCTGCAAAGGCCGGAGTTTGTCGACTACTGGGCGCACCGCTGGAGTGACCTGCTGCTGGTCAACGGCGACAAGCTCATGCCGCAGGCGATGTGGGCTTATTACCACTGGATTCGCCGCCACGTCGCCGCCAACACGCCGTGGGATGTCATGGTGCGCGATCTGCTCACCGCCACGGGCAGCACCCTGGAGAACGGCGCCGGCAACTTTTTCATCCTCAATGACGAACCCACCAAGTGCGCCGAGACGGTCAGCGTGGCGTTCCTCGGCACCTCCATCGGCTGCGCGAAGTGCCACAACCACCCGATGGAGAAGTGGACCTACGACCAGTACTACGCCTTCGCCAACCTGTTCGCCCGCGTGCGCACAAAGAACGGCCTGCAGGCCGAGGAACGCGTGCTCTTCAGCGACACCCAGGGCGAGCTCGTCGCGCCGCTGACCGGCAAGCCGCAGCCGCCGCGGCCGCTCGATGCCGCCACGCCGGTCGCGATGACGGCGACCACGGACCGCCGGGCGGTGCTGGCCGACTGGCTGACCTCGCGGGACAACCGCCTGTTCCAGCGCGCCATCGTCAACCGCGTCTGGGCCAACTTCTTCGGCTTCGGCCTGGTCGAGGCGGTCGACGACCTGCGCGTCACCAACCCGGCCAGCAACGAGCCGCTGTTCGCCGCCGCCTGCGAGCACCTCGTGCAGCAGAAGTTCGATCTCAAGGCGCTGATGCGCGCCATCCTGCGCAGCGAGACCTACCAGCGCAGCAGCCTCACCGTCCCCGAGAATGCCGCCGACCTGCGCTACGGTTCGCACTACGTGCCGCGCCGTCTGAAGGCCGAGGTGCTGCTCGACACCGTCAGCCAGGTCACCGCGGCGCCGACGACCTTCAAGATCGACCGCCGCAACGCCAACCGCGGCACCGCCGACAGCTACCCCATGGGCTTCCGCGCCCTGCAGCTGCCCGATTCCAACATCGCCAGCTACTTCCTGAAGAGCTTCGGCCGCGCCGACCGCGTCGCCACCTGCGAATGCGAGCGGACCAACGAGCCGAGCATGGCCCAGGCGCTGCACCTCGCCAACGGCGACACCCTCAACCAGAAGCTGGCTCAGAAGAACAACCGCCTCGACGCCCTGCTCGCCAGCAAGGCGCCCGACGCGCAGCTCGTCGAAGAAGCCTACCGGCTCACCCTCACGCGCACGCCGACCGAGCGCGAGCAGGCCAAGGCTGCCGAGCTGCTCGCCACCGCCCGGCCCGAAGACCGCCGGGCCACGCTGGAAGACCTCTTCTGGAGCCTGATGAGCTCGAAGGAATTCCTGTTCAATCACTGATGACGCCTCACTGTCCCATGCCCATGCGTTCCCTTGCCCTTTTTGGCCTGTCACTGGCCGTGCCGGCGCTGCCGGCGCAGACCGTGGACTACGCGCGGCAGATCGCGCCGCTGTGGGACGCGCACTGCGTCGACTGCCACAGCGCGGACGACGCCGACGGCGGTTTCGCCTTGGACAGTTTTGCGGCGTTGATGCAGGGCGGCGAGGAGGGCGAGGCGATCGTCGCGGGCAAGGCGGAGGAGTCGCTGCTGGTGAAGTTCCTTGAAGGCCGCTCGGGCCGCGGCGGCAAAAACGAATTCATGCCGCCGGGCAAGCGCGACAAGCTCAAGCCCGAGGAGGTTGCCCTCATCAAGACGTGGATCAACACCGGCGCGAAAGGCCCGGCGGCTGCCGCGGCGATTCCGGTGCCGAAGGCGGTCATCACCCCGAAAATCGCGCCCACGGTGCCGCTGAAGCGCCCGATCCAGGCGGTGGCGTTTTCGCCCAAGCTGCAGTTCATCGCCGTCGGCCGCTACGGCGAGGTCGAACTGGTGAATCCGGTCACGCGTGCGGTCGTGCGCCGGCTCGGCGGTTTCACCGGCAAGGTGAACGCGGTGGCATTTTCACCCGACGGCGAGAGCGTGTATGCCGCCGGCGGCGAGGCCGGCATCGTCGGCGTGGTGAAGAGCTGGAAGACCCGCGACGGCGCGCCGCTGCGTTCGTTTGAAGGCCATGCCGACGCCGCTTACGCGCTGGCGGTGACGCCGGACGGCACGCGCCTGGCCACCGGCGCCTACGACCAGAAGATCCGTCTCTGGGACACGGCGACGGGCAGGGAGGTGGCGCTGCTGAAAGGCCACAACGGTGCGGTGAACGGCCTGGCCTTCCGGCCCGACGGCAAGGTGCTCGCCAGCGCCAGCGCGGACCGCACGGTGAAGCTCTGGAACGTCCAGGATGGCCGGCGGCTCGACACGCTGTCCCAGCCGACCAAGGAGCAGACCTGCGCCGTGTTCGGCGCCGACGGCCGGACGCTGTTCGCCGCCGGCTCCGACAACCGCATCCGCGCCTGGGCGATCAGCGCGGATGCCAGGGAAGGCAGCAACAGGATCCTCACCAGCCGCTTTGCCCACGAGGGCGGCATCCTCACCCTGGCGCTGTCCGCCGACGGCAGTCTCCTGGCTTCGGCCGCCAGCGATCGGACGGTCAAAATCTGGAACACCGCCGACCTCACCGAGCGGCTGCTGCTGGAGAAGCAGCCCGACTGGTCGGCCTCGCTTGCGTTCACCGAGCAGGCGCGGCTGATCGCCGGGCGCATCGACGGCACGCTGACGCTGTACGAATCGGCCACCGGCAAGGCGGTCGCCGCTCCGGCGCCGGCCAAGACGGTCGCCAAGCCGGCGAAGGTCGAGCTTACGAACCTCGCCCCGCGGGCGGCGCACATCGGCGGCGAACTCCTGGTGAGCCTCGCCGGCAAGGGCTTCACGGAGGACCTGCAGGCGCTGGCCTCGCATCCGGGATTGAAGCTGCAGCTTGCGAAGGCAAGCGTCACGGCCACCCGGGCCCGTCTGAAGATCACGGCGAGCGCCGACGTGCCGCGCGGCGTGTACGAGGTCTGGCTGAAGAGCGCGGGCGGCGAGTCCGCGCGTCTGAAGATCCACGCCGACGATCTCAAGCCGGTCGTCACCACGGTTGCGGACTTCCGGCAGGCGCCCGTGCGGCTGGCGACGCTGCCGGCAAGCGTCTGGGGCACGCTGACCGAAACGGGGCAGCACGACGCCTACCGCTTCACCGCCCAGGCGGGCGAGGAGCTCGTGTTCGACCTTGCCGTGGCGCAGGTTGGCAGTGCCGCCAAAGCGCCGACCCTCGAGATTGTCGATGCGCGCGGCGCCGTGCTCGCGGTCAACCGCGGCCTCGACAGCGGCAGCGACCCCTTCCTGGCCTGGACGGCGCCCGCCGCCGGCGAGTACGCCGCGATCGTCAGCAACACGACCATGGACGGCAGCGCCAGCCACGTGTACCGCCTCACGCTGGGCGCCCTGCCCTACGTCACCGGCTGGTCACCGCTGACCGCGCAGGCGGGCAAGGCCACCGAAGTCACCCTCATTGGCCATCATCTCGGCGACCGCGCCGCGGTGACGATGACGCCGACGGCGGAGGGTGCCGTCAACGTGCCGCTGGACACCCGGGCGCTGCGTTTCCGCAGCCAGCCGGCGCTGCGGGTGAGTGCGCTGCCGCAGGTGAGCGAGATCGAGGACGGGGAAGAGATGGGCAGGGCGCAGACCGTCGCGGCTCCGGTGACCGTCAACGGCCGCCTGGCCCGGGCCGCCGAGGCCGACCACTTCGCCTTTGCGGCGAAGAAGGGCCAGACCTGGGTCCTGGAAACCCTGGCCGCTCAGGCAGGATCGCCCGCGGACACGAAACTCGAAGTCTTGCATTCCGACGGCCGGCCGGTGGCCCGGCTGCTGCTGCAGGCGGTGCGCGACAGCTACAACAACTTCCGCAGCGTCGATGCCAACAACCCCGACATCCGCCTGCAGAACTGGGAGGAGATGGACCTCAACGAGTACGTCTGGTTCAACGGCGACATCATGAAGATCTTCCGCATGCCGCGCGGGCCGGACGGGGGCAGCTTCTTCTACACGACCAACGGCCTGCGCCGCGCCTACTTCGACACCAGCGCGACCGCGCATTCGCTCGATGAGCCTTGCTACGTCGTGCGGCCTCACCCCCTGGGCGCGGCGCTGGTGCCCAACGGGCTGCCGGTGTTCACGCTCAACCACCAAAACGACGACAGCGGCGACCGCAAGATCGGCCGCGATTCGCGCCTGTTCTTCACGCCCCCCGCGGATGGGCGCTACGTGGTGCGCGTCACCGACACGCGCGGCTGGGGCCATGCGCGCGCCGTCTACGCCCTGTCCATCCGGCCGCCACAGCCGGACTTCAGCCTGCGTCTGGCCGGTGCCAACCCGACGGTCATGCCCGGCGCCGCCGTCGGCTTCTCGTTCCGCGCCGATCGCAGGGACGGCTTCGAGGCGCCCATCGCGATCGACATCACCGGCCTGCCGCCCGGTTACTCCGTCTCCACGCCGCTGGTCATCGAGGCCGGACATGACCTCGTCAGCGGTTCCCTGCACGCCGCCGCCGACGCCCGGGCCGATGCCGACTGGTCGAAGTTGAAGATCACCGCCACCGCGCCGTCTCAGACGGCGGGCAGGAGTGCCCGCGCTCCTCTGGAAACGATCACGCACGATGCCGGCACGTTCGGCAAGGTCAGCCTCGGCGCCGCGCCGAAGTTCAGCATCGTGTTCGAACCCGATGCCGGCGGCCAGTCCGCCAAGCCCGGCGCCGTCGGGGCGAAGCCTCTCGAAATCACCCTCGCCCCCGGCCAGAGCGTCAAGGCCTGGCTGCGCGCCGAGCGCCGGGGCAACGACGGGCTCATCAATCTGGACCTGCACGGCCTGCCGCACGGGGTCATTGTCGAAGACATCGGCCTCAACGGCGTGCAGATTCGCGAGAAGGAGAGCGAGCGGCCGATCTTCCTGCGCGCCGCCGCCTGGGTGGCCGAGCAGGACAAGCTCTGCCATGCCGCGCTGAGTTCCGCGCGCAATGAGCATGACAGCGCCGGTCTGCAGACGAGCCCGCCCGTCCTGCTGAAGATTCGCAAGGCCGCCGTCGCCGGACGCTGAGCCGGCAACTCCCGACGCAAGACGGCGCCATGGCCGGCGTTGATGCCCTGCCATGAAGTTTTCTCTGGCCCTTGCCCTCTGCCTGGCGGCGATTGCCGCGCAGGCCGAACTCAAACTGCCGGCCATCATCGGCGACCACATGGTCCTGCAGCAGAAGCAGA
>CAYYJK010000250.1:0-5779 GCA_964472185.1 uncultured Prosthecobacter sp. | reverse complement strand
GGGTCAGGGTGCAACAACGTGACAGGCGGTTGGGCTTCCTGTGCGCCCTGCGTTCCAAGTCTGATCTCAAAAACCCGCTGCGCAACGAGCATCCCGGCTTTCAGCACCGTGCACTTCACCGTCTTCCCGGCAGACACGCCTGAGACTCCCCGAGCCGCTCTGCCTGCCCTCAGTGTCAGCTTGTTGTACGGAGCCCGTTTCCCCTTCGTCCCATCCCACCGCCCAAAGGCCGCCTTGCGCCAGCTCCCGGGTCCTTGCCCGTCGCCCCCAAAGCCGGTGGGCCGCGTTTCACCGCTTGCCCCCGGGGCGGCGGAGCATGGCTTGCACCGCTTCGAGGCTTCGCGTGACGCCGCCAAGATGGATCACCGCATGACAGTTGGGGCACACGGGCCGCAAGTCCCGCACCGGGTCGACCACGTACGCTTTCTTGATTTCGCTGAGCGGCTTCAAGTGGTGGACGTGGATCAAGCCGCTGGCGGCGGGGCCGTAGGTCTCGGCAAAGTCGGTGCCGCACACCACGCAGGCGCAGCCGTAGTGGGCGATGCAGGCCGCGCGCGCCGCGGGGTTGCGTTCATACGCATTGATCGTGATGGTCAGGGTGGCCCCTTCGCGAAAGTTTGGTCCTGCCGGCAACTCCTCGGCAAGCGGCGGCATGACCGGCGCAGACCGGCCATGGCAAGTCGCGCACGGCTTGAAGGTGGCGGAAGCCTCCCTGTGAGTAGCAATCCAATCCTGGATGTCCGCCAGAGTGGTTGAGCAGACCTTGATGTAGCCGTTTTGGGTGAAGGCCCCCTCCGACTGCAGCGTGGTGTAGCCGGAAATGTGGTGGCATCCCGAGCGGTGCAGCATCAGGTAGCGGCTGCCTCGGCCGCCCGCCGCATTCAGCACATAACCGTTGGGATGGGCCTGCATCCATTGCAGGAAAGGCCGGTCACCGGAGTCAAAAATCTGTGCACTCATGAGGCGGAAGCGGGGAGGTGGGACGCACGGATACGGAGGCGGACGGAATCGGTTTCAATTTTTTCCATGGCGCGCGGCTTCAGGTCGCCGGCCCGAGGGGCGCGGCCGGCTGTACGGGCAGGAAGACCTGGACGGTGGTGCCCTGGCCGGGGCGGCTGAGGATGCGGATGGTGCCCTGGTGGCTCTGGACGATGCCGAGCGCGGCGGCGAGGCCGAGGCCGCGGCCGGTGAACTTGGTCGAGAAGAAGGGTTCGAAGACGAGCTTCTGCACGTCCTCGGGGATGCCGGAGCCGCTGTCGACGACCTCGATGCAGGCGTAGTCGCCGGGGGCGGGCGGCGGTGACACCCGGCCCTGCTCGAGGGTGGCGCGATCGCAGGTCTGGACGCGGTGGCGGATCCGGATGCTGCCGGCGTCGGCGGGGCTGGCTTCGGCGGCGTTGGTGACCAGGTTGATGAGCAGGAGCTTGAGGCTTTCGCGGTCGGCGCTGAGCACGGCGTCGGCGGCGTTGCCGTCCCACTCCAGCTGCTGGGCCGAGGGCAGGCAGCAGCGCAGGGTGGGCAGGGCGTCCTCAAGGAAGCCGCGCAGGGTCAGCGCCTCGAAGCGGTGTTCGCCGTGGCCGGTGAAGGTGAGCAGCATGCGGTTGAGCGCGGCGACGCGCTGGCTTTCGCGCAGCACGGCGTCGAGGCAGTCGCGCACCGGGCCGGGGGCGGCCTGCATCTGCGCGAGTTCGGCGTAGCTGGTGAGGGCCTGCAGGATGTTGTTGGAGCGGTGGCAGACGCCGTTGGCGAGGCGGTGCAGGCTCTGGTACTTCTGCGCCACCAGCAGGCGGTCGCGCAGTTCGTGCTGCTGCTGCTCGGCCTCCTTGAGCGGGCTGATGTCCTCGAGCACGCCGAGCAGGCCGGCGGGCGTGCCGTCCTCCTGGAGCAGCGGCACCTTGCTCTGGCAGAAGTGGCGGACGCCGCCGTCGGCGGCGGTCCAAGCCTGCTCCTGGAGCAGGAAGGCGCGGCCGGTGTCGAGCACGGCGCGGTCGGTGGCCTGCTCGCCGGCGCTGTCCGGGCCGCGGCGGAGGCTGGCGAGTTCGCGGCCGCGGGCGGCCTCGGCGGAAGGCAGGCCGAGCTGGGCGGCGTAGACGCGGTTGCAGCCGAGCACGCGCGCCTGGCGGTCGGTCCAGAAGACGCCGACCGGGATGGTGTCGAGCACGGTCTGCAGGGTGGCGCGGGCCTCGCAGGCCTCGCGTTCGGCGCGGGTGATGCGGCGGTTGATGCGCACGAGGACGAGCACCAGGCCGCCGAGCAGGAGGGTGCTGGCGGCGGTGCCGCCGAGGGTCCACCAGAGCCAGGCGAGGGCGGGTTTCGGGTGGCGGTCGTAGAGGAAGCCGTCGAGGCGGTAGTTGGCGGGCAGCATGCCGAGGCGGACGTAGGTGTCGCCGATGTGGCGCCAGCGGCCCTCGTTCATGTGGCCGATCTCGATGAGGTCGGAGAACATCAGCCGGGCCATCTCCTCGGCCTCATGGCGGAGGGCGTCGCGGCTGCGCGGCTCCTGCAGGCGGCTCGGGTAGCGGGCGAGGATGAGGTCGATGATCTCCTCGGTGTGGCTCATGGCGTACTTCCAGCCGCGCAGGGAGGCGTCGAGGAAGGCGCGCACGCGCCGGGGGTGCTGGCGCAGCTGCGCCTCGGTGGTGTACAGGCAGTCGCCGTAGAAGTCGACGCCGTAGTCGCGCGGCTGCAGGGCGCGGTGCGGCAGGCCGAGCTGGGTGAACAGGAAGGGTTCGTTGATGCTGTAGGCGCCCATGCCGGCGAGTTCACCGCTTTGCAGGCGCGGGATGTCGAGGGTGTAGGGGACGGTCTTCACCGCCTCCGGCGCCAGGCCCTCGTTCTTGAACATGGCGAGCAGGGCGGGGGTGTCCTCCGGCGAGACGGCGACGGTGCGCCCGGCCATCTGGTGCGGGGTGTTGATGCCGGAGGCTTCCAGCACCAGCAGGATCTCGGGCGAGTGCTGCAGGATGGCGGCGAGGGCGACGACCGGCTGGCCCTGCTGGCGGTGCAGCAGCATCGACGACAGGGCGACGGCGAACTCGCAGCGGCCGGAGGTCAGCTCCTCGGCGAACTGGGTCTCCGCGTCGCCCTCGACGAGGCGGACGTCGAGACCGGCCTCGCGGTAGTAGCCCTTTTCGACCGCGGCGTAGAAGCCGGCGAACTGGAAGGAGTGCCGCCACTTGAGCTGGACGGTGACCGTCTCCGGCGCGGGCTGGGCGGCCAGCGGCAGGCCGGTCAGCAGCAGCCCCCAACCCAGGCGGCGCAGGACATCGAGGCGGGCAAAAACCATGACTAGGGAACTGCACCATCCTCCCACGGTTGTGCCCGGCCTGCCAGCGGGATTTGCCCGGCGACTTGGCCTCGCCAAGCGCCGTCTTCGGGGCCATGAATGGCCATGCCCGCTTCTCCGCGCTTCCTGATCGTCGGCCAGGGCCTCGCCGGCACGGCGCTGGCCTGGCGCCTGCTCGACCGCGGTGTGGCCGTGCTCCTCGTCGACCGCCACGAGCCGGCGACGAGTTCCAAGGTGGCGGCGGGGCTGGTGACGCCCGTCACCGGCATGCGGCTGAACCTCAACTGGCGCTACCCGGAGCTGGCGGCGGAGGCGCGCGGCTTTTACCGGGCCTGCGAGGCGCGGCTGGGCGGGCTTTTTTACCACGAGGTGCCGATCGTGCGCCTGCTGCGCGACGTCCAGGCGGCGGCGCTGTGGGCGCAGCGGCGCGAGCAGCCAGAGGTGCGGCCCTGGCTCGATCCGGACGCGCCGGAGCCGCTGGTCGACGCGCGCCGGTTCCGTGACGACCACGGCGGTTTCCAGCAGCGCGGCGGCGGCTGGCTGGACACGGCGGCGTTTCTGGAAGCCAGCCGCGCGCACTTCGAGCGCCTGGGCTGCTGGCGCCAGGGCGAGGTGGGCCCGGGCGACCTGGCGACGGAGCCGGACGCGGTGGTCTGGCGGGGCGAACGTTTCGATCAGGCGGTGTTCTGCACCGGCTGGGAGGCGGCCCGGCACCCCGCCTGGGACTGGCTGCCGTTCGAGTCGGCGCGCGGCAGCGTGCTGGCGCTGCAGGCCGATCTCGGCGGCGAATCGCGGGTGATCAACCGCGGCTGCTGGGTGCTGCCGCGGCCGGATGGCACGTTTCGCGCCGGGCCGACCTACGAGCGCACGTTCGACGACCCGGCGACGCCGGGCGCCGAGGCCCTGGCGGGACTCGACCGGAAGCTGCGGGCGCTGCTGCGCGCCGACTTCCGGGTGACCGGCGTCCAGACCGGTGTGCGGCCGATCGTGCGCGGCCGCAAGGCGGTGCTGGGCCGGCATCCGGGCCGGCCGCGCCTGGCCTGCCTGAACGGGCTGGGGTCGAAGGGCGTGCTGCGCGCGCCCTGGATGGCGCGCCATCTGGCGGAGCACCTGCTCGACGGCGCGGCGCTCGAGGCCGGTCTCGACGCGGCGGCGAACGACTAGTCCGGCGCTTCAGAAGTGCGGCGCGGAGATCGTGCCTTCCTCGATCTCCAGGCGCTTGCGGCGCAGGATGCCGTCGGCGATGTCGAGCACCATCTCCTCGAGCAGCAGGCGCAGGTGGCTGCCGGCGCGGTAGTCGGCGGGGGCGATGTGCTTGACGCGGTCGGCCAGGGCGGAGAGCTGGTAGCACTTGCGGAAGCTGGCGCGGTTGGTCTCGTCAGGGTTGTACACCGCGATGGCGTGGCCGCCGTAGCGCTTCATCAGGGTGAAGCAGGGCACGTCGGTGGGGCCGTCGCCGACGTAGATCATGTGCTGGAAGGGGATGGGCCGCAGTTCGGGCGCCATGTGGTCGTTGACGTCCTCGTGGGGTTCCAGCATGCCCTTGTTGATGCGGAACAGGTACTGCGTCTTGGTGGTGTGGCTGATGACGCGCTTGGGGAAGGTGATGCGGCCGTCCTGATCCTGGCCGAACTCGCAGCCGAAGATGCGCTTCACGTGCGGGGCCAGGGCGCTGCCGTCGAGCAGCACCTTGAGGCCCGAGGAGACGATGTAGTGCTCGATCTTGATGCCGAGCAGGCGGTGCTGGTCGGTGAGCACGCCGTTGAGCTCGCCGAAGATCTCGGGCACGCCCTTGTAGAAGCGCAGCTTGGCGCCGAGGACGCGCAGCTCGTCGTTGGTCGGCCGGTCCATCTCCAGGCAGTCGAGCATGCACTTGAGGTAGGCCAGTTCGCCGTCGTAGCCCTCCCGGTCCACCAGCTCGCGGCTCTTCTTCCAGAACTGGCCCGGATGGATGCCGAAATGCGGGAACAGAGTCTCGTCCTGCATGTAGGTCGGACTGAGCGTCTGGTCGTAGTCGTAGATGATGCCGATGGTGGTCTGCAGGGCGGCCATGCCGCACTTAACGCGCGGAACCGGGGCTCGGCAAGCCCAGGAGGTCGGCCAAGGCATTGTCCAGGCGCGGGAAGGCGAAGCGGTAACCGGCGTCGAGGGCGGCCTTCGGCACGACCCGCTGCCCGGTCAGCAGCATCTCGCCGGCGAGGTCGCGCAGCAGCAGGCGCAGGGCGAAGGCCGGGGCATGGCAGAAGGCCGGCCGGTGCAGCGCTGCGGCCAGCGCGCGGGTGAAGTCGGCATTCGTCACCGGTTCCGGCGCGCAGAGGTTGAGCGGCCCGCGCAGCCGGTCGTCTTCGATCGCCAGGCGGATGAGCCGCACGGCGTCATCGACATGGATCCAGGACAGCCACTGACGGCCGCTGCCGAGGCGGCCTCCCAGCCCGAGGCCGAAGACGCGGCGCAGCAGCGGCAGGGCACCACCGTTCGCCCCCAGCACCATGC
>CAYYJK010000249.1:0-5788 GCA_964472185.1 uncultured Prosthecobacter sp. | reverse complement strand
CGCCCTGCCCGGCATGCCGCACCTGCCGGGGCCGCCCACCGAGGTGTCCGGCCCGTTGGTGCTGTTCGACGGCCTGCTGGGCATCGGCAGCCGAGGAGAGCTGCGTCCGCCCCTGCGCAGCCTCGCCGCCGAAATGAACGCCCTGCGGCGGCACGGTCATGCCCGCACCGTGGCGATGGATCTGCCTTCGGGCTTGGATGCGGACACCGGCGTGCCGTGCGCGGATGCGGTCGTCGCCGACCTCACGGTCACCCTTGGTTTCGTCAAAGCCGGGCTGGTCAGCGATGCGGCCGTCAGCCATGTCGGCCGGCTGGCGCTGGTGCCGCTGCCGGGACTGACGGCGACTGCCGCCGACTCCGCCGAACTGCTGACCCCGGACCGGCTCAGTTCCTGGCTGGAGCGCCGCCCGTTCGATTTCCACAAGGGCCAGGCCGGGCGCGTGGGCGTGCTCGCCGGTTCTCCGGGCTTTTGGGGCGCAGCGGAACTCGCCTGCCGCGGCGCCCTACGCAGCGGCGCCGGCCTGGTCACCCTGCTGGCCAAGCCGGAGGCCTGCGCCGTGCTGGCCGCACGCCTGCCGGCCGAGGTCATGGTCCGGCAGGTGACGGACTACCGGGAGGCGCTCGACCTGCGCTTTGACGCCCTGGCCATCGGCCCGGGATTGGGCTTGGCCGCCGCGGCGGAGTACCTGCCGGTGATCCGCGATGCCCCCTGCCCGGCCGTGGTCGATGCCGACGCCATCACCGCCCTGGCACGGCAGCCGGAAATGCTGACCGCCGCCCGCGGCCACCGGCTGCTGACCCCGCATCCCGGCGAGATGGCCCGCCTGGATCCCCGTCCCCAGCCCTGCCCGCGCCGTGAGCAGGCGGAAGCCTGGGCCGCGCGGGCGCCGGGGCACACCCTGCTGCTCAAGGGAGCGCGCACCGTCATGGCGCGTGCCGGGCATCCCACCCGTTTCAACAGCACCGGCCACCCCGGCATGGCCGCGGGCGGCATGGGCGATGTACTCACCGGCGTCTGCGCCGGCTGGCTCGCCCAAGGCCAGTCCCCCGAACAGGCAGGCGGTCTGGGCGCCTGGCTGTGCGGCCGGGCGGCCGAACTCAGCGCCTTGGAACAGGCCGAAGCCAGTGTCCTGCCCGGTGACGTGCTCGCCTGCCTGGGCCGCGCGCTGCGGGAACTGCAGACGCCGGGCAGCACGTTTTAGGCCCCAACACGGCGCCAGCGCCGGGCCTTGAACTCGTGGCGAGGCAGGCTGCCGGCCGCCACCAGCCGGACGGGAATGCGCAGCGAAAACGTGTCGCGCAGCCGGGCCTCCAGCCGCTTGATCACGTCCCGGGCCTGCGCCTCCGCCACCTCCACCTGCAGCTCGATCTCGTCCATGGCCTCGACCTTGCGCTGCTCGACCACAAACTCCGCGATTTCCGGGAACTGGCGGACCACCGCCTCGATCGCGCTTGGGTAGACGTTCACCCCGCGCACCACGACCATGTCGTCGACGCGGCTGAGCACCCCGCCCTCTAAAACCAACTGGCCGTCCACCCAGGCCTTGCGCACCCAGTCGCCGGTGCGGTAGCGCAGCAGCGGGCAGGCCGCGCGCACCAGGGTGGTCAGCACCAGTTCGCCGCAGACGCCGGCCGCCACTTCAAGGCCGGTGCCGGGATCGATCACCTCGGCGAAATAGCGGTCCTCAAGGATGGCCAGATGCCCCGGCAGGGCCGTGGTTTCATAGCTCACTGGCCCGACCTCGGTCATGCCGTGGTGATCATAAACTCGCGCCCGCCAGAGCTGCTCGATGCGAGCGCGCACCTCGGGGATGCTGCCGCCCGGCTCGCCGGCCACCAGGATCTTGCGCACCCGCAGATCCGCCGGCTCGATCCCCTCCGCCGTGCCGAGACTCTCGCCCAGGCGCAGCGCGTAGGTCGGCGTGCAGCACAGCACGGTGGCGCCGTAGCGGGCCATGGCCTGCAGGCGCGCCTGGCTCGACAGACCGCCGCCGGGCAGCACCAGGTAATCGCGCGCTGCCGCCTCGAAGGCCGTCCAGAAGCCGAGGAAGGGGCCGAAGGAGAAGGCGAAGAACAGCCGGTCGGTTCCCGGCTCCAAATCGGCCGCCCGGTACACCTGGCGCCAGCAGTCGAGCATCGCCTCCCAGCTGGCCGGCGTGTCCAGCCAGGCCATGGGCTGGCCGCTGCTGGTGCCGCTGGTCTGGCAGAAGCGCGTGTACTCGGCCAGCGGACGGGTGAGGTTGCTGCCGAAGGGCGGGTGCACCAGGCGATCCGCCAGCAGCTCCGCCTTCGTCGTGAAAGGCACCCGCCGAACGAACGCGTCGAGGCCCTCGAGGTCCGCCTCCGCCAAGCCGGCGGCGCGCAGCTTGCGCGCATAAAACCCCCCGCCGTCGAGCAGCGGCCGCAGCAACGGCTGCAGGCGCGCCCACTGCCGGGAACGCAGCGCGCCGCGATCGGTCATGGAGGGGTCCGGGGCCACAGCCAAGCGATGGCGAGGCGCGCAGGGGGGTCAAATGGAGATGCGCCGCAACCGCGTCGGAGCGCGGCAAAAATGCCCGCGTTTGGCGGTTGCAAACTGGCGTGCCTCCCTAGCTTCCGCGCCCGCATGTCCGTCAAAATCCGTTTCAACACCGCCACGGCCGCCCAGGTCGTTCTCGCCAAAGTCGGCAACCCGCAGCGCGAGGAGCCGCTGCAGACCTCGCGCGAGGTCTCGCGCATCGCCGAAGCCGACCAGGCGACGCTGACCGCGCTGTTCCTGAAGCCGTTCAAGAACCTGGTCGCCCACCGCTTCACCCACCACACCTCGCTCGACCAGCACGAGATGAACCAATGCGCCCGCGCCATCTTCGAGTCCGAGGACCGGCTGCTCGAGAAGGGCTGCGAGATCGCCCGACGGCTGTACGCCAAGTCCAACCATCCGAACATCAAGTCCGGCGACCTCTGCATCGCGCTCATCAAGGAGGTTCACATCGACGGCGAACTGGTCGACGGCCTGTGCATCCTCAAGTCCGAAAGCGTGGTGCCCTTCCTGAGCATCTCCAGCCGCAACGGCGACCTGCAGCTCTCCACCGAGCAGGGCATCAATCCGGAGAAGATCGACAAGGGCTGCCTGATCCTCAACCGCTGGCCGGCCAAAGGCTACTACGTGCTGACCTTCGACCGCGGCGGCAGCGACTCGCGCTTCTGGGTGCGCGACTTCCTCGGCGTCTCCGCCGTGCCCGACGCCGCCTTCCTCACCGACAGCTACGCCAAGATCGCCGTCGCCTGCATCCGGGAGGAGACCCCGGCCGACGACGACACGCCGCCCTGGGAGACCTGCACAGCCGCGCGCGAAGCCCTCGACTACTTCGAGCAGCGCGACAGCTTCGACCTCAAGGAGTTCGAGAGCGAGGTCCTGAAGACGCCGGAGGCCGTCGCCAAGTTCAACGACCAGCGCGCCAGACTGGAGGAGGAGCAGGGCCAGCCCCTGGAGACCTCGTTCGAGATCTCGAAGAAGCACGTCAGCAAGGCGAAGAAGCGCATCAGCGCCGTGCTCAAGCTCGACACCGGCGTGGAGATCCACGTCAAGCCGACGCTGTCGACCGAACACGACCCCGTGCTCGAGCGCGGCTACGACGACCGCAAGGGCATGAAGTTCATCAAGGTCTACTTCAACGAGGATCTCAGCGCCAGCCAGGCGCCGGTCAGCGACGGTTCTTCATGAACCGCTCCAGATCCTCGAGGAATTTGCCGACGCTCTCGCGCGGCTTGACGTCCTGGGCGCGCTTGAGCAGCGGGATCGCCTCGGCGTACTTGCCCATGCCGGTGTACAGCTGGGCCAGGCGCACCTTGGCGTCGGCCTCGCAGGCCTCGATGTTGCCGGCCGTCTCGTAGTAGAAAGCCGCCTTTTCCGGCTGGCCCTGCTTCTGGTGATGGCCGCCCAGCAGCAAAAGCGTCTCACCGTCGAGCGGATCCTCCTCGACCACCCGCGCAAAAATCGCTGCCGCCTCGGCTTCGCGGCCTTCCGCCAGGGCGATTTTCGCCTCCAGCTTCATGACCCGGCGACGGTCGGCCGCAGCCAGCTTGTCCCCGGCCTCCTTCTGCACTTTCTGCAGCAACTGCCGCGACGCCTGATATCCCTCCTTGGCCAGCAGGATCTCGGCCGCGCGCAGCGGGCCGGTGACATCGCCGGCGCCGGCTTTGGCGTAGGCGCGCAGGTAAGCGTCCGCGGCCGCCTCGAGCAGGTTCTCGTTGACGTAGATGTCGCCCAGCGTCGACAGCTGCGGCGGCTGCAGGCGCCCCAACCGGTCAAGCACCTCGAAGTTGGCGGCGGCGGCCAGCATGTCCTTGCGGCCGAGGTGGGCGTTGGCCTGCAGCGACCACAGCGACTCGTCCTCCGGCGTTTGTTTCAGGAGCTGATCCAGCAGGCTGATGACGTCGGCGAAGCGCTCCTGCATGAACAGGGCGCGCACCAACCCCATCTGCCAGTCATTGACCTCCGGACTGAGCATCACCGCCTGGCGGAACGCCCCCTCGGCCGAGGTGTAGTTTTCGAGCCCCAGGTAGGCGAGACCGAGCAGGCCGAAGTTCGTGCCGTCGACGGCCCCCAGGCGGATCGCCTCGGTGAAATGCCGCACCGCCAGGGCATGGGAGCCGGACTGCGCGTAAAGGATGGCCAAATTGGCGTGTGCCTGGCGATAGTCCGGAAATTTTCCGAGGGCCCGGACGAAGGCCGCGGCCGCCGCGGCCTTGCGATCCTTCTGGAAGTGCAGGTTGCCGATGAGGAAGTCAAAGCGGGCACTGCTCGCCGGCAGCCGGCTCAGCTGCTCGAGGTAGCCGAGCGCCTTCTCCGGCTCGTCTTTGAGCAGGGGCAGGATCTGCTCGTAGTCGGCCTGCTCGCTGGCCGACAGCGGCGGCTCGACCTCGCTGGCGAAGCCGAAACTGCCCAGCAGCTTCTTCTGGAAAACGGGATGCTCCCAGAGGCTGGTCGCCGCCTGCAGCGGGGACAGCAGGGCGGCAAGAGCGAGGGGAAGAAGAAGGGGTTTCATGAATCGGAGGGTTCAGTTGCCGAACTTGAAGGGCATTTTGGTCTTGGTGGGCACACGCTTGCCACCCCGCTGGCCGGGCTCGAAGCGCCACTGCCGGATCGCGGCGATGACGGCTTCGTTCATCAGCGGGCTGAACGAACTGGTGATGCGCGGATTCTGCACGCGGCCCTGGGCGTCGACGGTGAACTCGACCTCGACGCGTCCGCTGGCCTGTCGCAGCGCTGCGGGGATCTTCGGCGGGACCTGATAGACCGGCCGGGGCTTGGAGGCGGTCTCTCCCAGGCTAAAATTCGCCGCGGCGTTCTGCATGGCGGCGCCGAAGTTCATGGGCATGGCGGCCCCGGTGCCGCCGACCATGCCGATGTCGAGCGAGGTCGAGCCCAGATCGGCAGGCGGCGGCGCCATGTCCGGCGGCGGCTCTTCCTGGGTTTCAGGCGCCGGAGGCGGCTGGTCGAGCAGCGAGTCCGGCGGCGGCGGCGCCTCGACGGCGGCGACGGTGCGCAGCACCAGATCCTTTTTGGCGCCACCGGTGACGATCTGCAGGTAGGGAATCACGCCGAGAACAAATAGGGTCAGGCCGGCGCCGTAGCCGACCATGAACAGCAGCTGCACCAGCACCCACAGGCCGGCGCCTTTGCGCTTGTTCGTTTTGGAGGCTGGCAGCGGCGCGGCGGACATGCGGGCTATTTGCGGGTGGCCACGGACACCTTGGCGGCGCCGCCAAGCTTCGCCTCGTCGATGACGCGCACGAAGAGTCCGGAC
>CAYYJK010000248.1:0-5791 GCA_964472185.1 uncultured Prosthecobacter sp. | reverse complement strand
CTCCATGAACACCCTCATCGAACCCTCCTCTTCCTCCGTCAGCGCCCGGGCGCTGCTCGCCGCCGAAACCGCCTGCGCCCGCATCGCGCCGGTCTGGCCGCTCCAGCGCTTTGTCGCGGTCAATCCCTTCCTGGGCATGGCCGACCTGCCCTTCGCCGAAGCCGCGGCGCGGCTGCAGCGCGTCACCCACGGCAGCCTGTTCATGCCGCCCGCGTGGTTCCGCGAGCAGCTGCAGGCGGGCCTGCTGCGGGAGGAGGATCTGCAGGCGGCGCTGGCGTCGGCCGGGCGGGAGCTGCCGGCGGACTCGGTTCCGCGGCTGGCGGAGCTGGAGGTTTCGGATCTGACCCAGTGGCTGCTGCATCCCGGCACGGTTGCCGAAGAACGGGAGCTGCCGCGTCCGGTGCTGACGCTGGCGGAAAGCCTGGACCGGCAGTCGGGCACGGGGCTTGCCGCGGTCGCGGTCGAGGAGGTGTCGCGCTGGTGCGCGGCTTACTTTGATGCGGGGCAGGCCTCCTGGCGGATGCCCTGGCAGGATCTGCCGCTGTTCGCCGCCTGGCGTCATGCCGCCTGTCTGGACAAGAATCCTGAACTGCGCGGCTACCGCGGGCTGCGCCGGCTGGCCGCGTCCCTGCCGGATTCCGGACGCCAGGCGCTGCCGCTGCTGCTGCAGCGCCTGGACGCGCCTGCGGACGGTCTGGAAGACTACCTCCACCGCCTGCTGAGGACGGTGGCGGGCTGGAGCGCGCATGCCCAGTTCCAGGTGCGCGAGTCCGCGCGCCAGGGCGGTGGCAACGACAGCCTGCTGGATCTGCTGGTCGTCCGGCTCTGCTTGGACGCCTGCCTGGCGGAACAGCCGCTCTCGCCGGAGGTGCGCGCCGCCTGGCTGGCCAGCTGGCGGCCTGCTGCCGCACCGCAGCTGCCGCAGGAAGTGCTCATGCGCCGCCTCTGGCTGGGGGCGGCGGAACACGCCTATCAGCGGCGCCTGCTCGGCCAGCTCACCCTGCCGGCCGCGCCGCCGCCGGCCGCGAGGCCGCAGCTGCAGGCGGTGTTTTGCATCGACGTCCGCTCGGAGGCGCTGCGGACGGCCCTGGAGTCCCTGTCGCCGGCGGTGGAGACCTTCGGGTTTGCCGGCTTCTTCGGGGTGCCGATCGAATGCGAACCCTTCGACGGCTCGCAGCGGCGCCCGCAATGCCCGGTGCTGCTGCAGCCGCAGCACCGCGTCCAGGAGGTGCCCGTCGCCGACGGTCCGGAACAGCGGGCGCGCCTGCACCAGCGCCTGCAGCGGCACCGCCAGGTCGGCCGGGCCTGGGGCGCGTTCAAGGACTCGGCGGTGTCGTGCTTCTCGTTTGTCGAAACGGCGGGCCTGGGCTTCGGCCTCAAGCTCGTTCACGACAGCTTCGCGGCCTGGTTCCACGGCCGGCGCGAGGCGGGTGCTGCGGGGGCCGGGTCGCGGCTGGAGCCGGCGATGCTTCTCGAGGAGCAGGTGCGCCTGGCCTCCGGGCTGCTGCGCAACCTCGGCCTGACCTGCAACTGGGCGCGCCTGGTCCTGCTTTGCGGGCATGGCAGTTCCACCCGCAACAATCCCTACGGGGCGAGCCTCGACTGCGGCGCCTGCGGCGGCCATGCCGGCGATGCCAACGCCCGCGTCGCCGCCGGGTTGCTCAACCGGAGCGAGGTGCGCGCCGGCCTTGCCCAGCTCGGCCTCGCGCTGCCGGAGGACACGGTCTTTGTGGCGGGATTGCACGACACGACCACCGACGAGGTCCGGCTCTGCGACCCCGATCTGGTGCCACCCAGCCATGCGACGGATCTCCTGCAACTGCAGCTCTGGCTCGAAGAGGCCGGTCGCAAGGCCTGCCAGGCGCGCGCGCGGCGCTTCGGACGCCCCTCCCGGGACGTCGGCGGCCTGCGCAAGCTCGCGCGCGAGCGCAGCCGGGACTGGTCGGAGGTGCGGCCGGAATGGGGGCTGGCGGGCAATGCGGCCTTCATCGCCGCGCCGCGCTGGCGCACGCGCCATCTCGACCTGCACGGCCGCGTGTTCCTGCACAGTTACGACGCGGCCAAGGACCCGGAGTTTCTCACCCTGGAGGCGATCCTCACCGCGCCGGTCATCGTCGCCAACTGGATCAACCTGCAATACTACGCCTCGACGGTGAACAACGGCTGTTTCGGCAGCGGCACCAAGGTCACGCACAACGTGGTCGGCACCTGGGGCGTCGTTCAGGGCAACGGCGGCGACCTGCGCACCGGCCTGCCGCTGCAGAGCCTGCACGACGGCCGCCGCTGGATGCACGAGCCCCTCCGGCTCAGCGTCATCGTCGAGGCGCCGCGCGAGCGGATCAGCCTCATCCTGGCGCGCCAGCCGGCCGTGCGCCAACTGGCCGACCACGGCTGGCTGCACCTGTTCGCGCTCGAGGACGGCGCGGTGCGCGCCTACCGCTACGTGGCCGGGAATCTTTGGGAGCCGGCCCGGGCTTGAACCCGGCCTGGCCTGTGCTCGGTTGGCGCATGCCTGCCGATCCGGTTTCCGTCAACGCCCCGCATCCGTTCCTGCCGGAGGCGGACCGGCTCTGTCAAGCCGCCGAGATCAACGCCTTCGGCAAGGACCGCGGGCCGCTGTTCTACGAGGCCTGCCACCGCTACGCGCAGCACCTGTGGCAGACGGGGTTTCCCGCGAAGTGCATTCTGCTGCTCAACCGGGCGCTGTCGGCGCCGCTGGGCGCGGCGGAGCCGGTCCTGCAGCGCCTGCCGCTGCCGTATCAGGCGCTGGCCTGGCTGCTGCTGCACCGGCCCGAAGGGCAGTTCATCGGCAACCCGCGCCGGCACTGGCAGCATCTGGCCACGCGCATGGTCGAGCCGAACCGGGAGCTGCGCACCTGGCGCGCCTGGGCCTGCTGGTACCTGGCCAAGGCGATCCTGCCCGAGGCGGAGTTTCCCGCCGATCTGCGGCAGATTCGCGAGGAGGGCGTGGTCGAGCCGACGCACGCGCAGATCGTCGCCGGATTGCAGCGCCTCTCGCCCGCGGACGATCTGGCGCGCTGGCAGCAGGCGCTGGCCTGGAGCCGGGAGCGGCTGGGGCGGCCCGGAGCGGAACCGGCCCACGTGCGCCTGCGCCGCATCGGCGAGGCGGAGCTGCCGGTGGTGCGCGATCTGGCGCAGCGGATCTGGCCGGTGTGCTATGCCGGCATCCTGAGTGCGGCGCAGATCCGCTACATGCTGGCGGTCTGGTATCCGCCGACGGCGATGGCCGCCGAGATGGCGCAGCGCGGCACCTGGTTCGTGCTGATCGAAGCCGTGGCGCACGGGCCGGCGGGCTACCTTTCCTTCGAACGGCGCCCCGGCACGGACATGCTGTTCATCAACAAGCTGTACCTGCTGCCGGAATGGCACGGCCGCGGCGTCGGCGCCACCGCGCTGGCCTGGACCGAGGAACGGGCGCGGGAACTGGGCTGCCGGCGCGTGCAGCTGCGCGTCAACAAGGCCAATGCCGCGGCCATCCGCGCCTACCGGCGCGCCGGCTTCGCGTTTGTCGGGGACGTCTGCACCGACATCGGCGGCGGCTTCGTCATGGACGACTTCCTGATGCAGAAGGCGCTGTGACCGGCCGCGCTCACTTCAGCGTCTTGATGTACAGCACCAGGCTCTCGATCTGCGACTCGTTGAGGATGCCGGCATAGATGGGCATGCCGGTGTCGAACTTCTCGAAGCCCTTCACCACCTTGGCGCTCGGATCGGTGATCGATTCGCGCAGGTAGGCTTCGTCGGCCACGGCGCTTTTGCCGCCCTTGGCCAGCGGCCGGTCGCTGCCGAACAGCCCCTTCCAGCTCGGCCCGACCTTGCCGACCGTGCTGCCGTCGGTGCTGTGGCAGGCCATGCAGCCGATCATCTGGTAGAGCTTGGCGCCTTCCTCGACGGTCGGCTTGACCTTCGCCACCGCGGCCGCCTGGCGCGGGGTCAGATCGACGCGGATGTCGCCAAAGCCTTCCCGCTTCGGATCGAAGGCGAGCAGTTCCCAGGGGGTGAAGTAGGCCGTGTTGGCCGCGGGCTGACCGTCCGCGCTTTCCAGGCCCCAGCCGATGCGCATCTGGTGCACGCCCGCCCGCATGCCCGGGATGCCGACGAACACGCTCAGGCCGTCCTGGCTCAGGTAGGCGCTGCTGGGCGTCAGCCATTCCTGGCCGGTGCCGCCGTCGGGCTTCAGGTGCGGCGAGCCGTAGTCGTGGGTGCGCCGGTAGTTCCAGCGCTCGGCGTTGAAGTTGGCCGGGTCGGTGGCGAGCTTGGGATCGAGCCTGGCATTGAAGCGCAGGATGAGGCCCTGGTCGGTGGGCGTGACTTCCTTGAGCAGGACGCGCGGCTGGCCGGTGTGGCGCAGGCGCGCCAGGCCGCTGAGCTTTTTGGCGGTGGTGCCCCAGACCTGGAAGCCGGCGATGTACAGCTGGCCGTCGGCCGGGTTCACCTTGGCGTTGAGCGGGCCGAAGTCGAGGTCGCGGTTGAAGCTCATCACCGCCGCCTGCGGCCGGCGGAAACGCGGGTTGAGCATCACCCGGAACAGCTCGGGGCGGTTGTAGCCGAGGTGGATCAGCTCGCCGTTGATCGGGCCCATGCGGGCACCGAGCAGCCAGACCTGGGAGGCGCCGCTCGGATTCACCGGGTGCGGAATCCAGGCGGCCGGCTCGGCGATCGGCGCCGGGTACTGCTCCTGCGGGGCGATGACCGGCAGGTGACCGTAAAACCGGTTCTTCTCGATGAGGTGCAGCGGCGTCGACGGCACGTAGTTGCCCTGCTGGTCGCTCGCCGTGACCAGGCCGGTTTCCGGATGCACGCCGATGAAGGGCTGGCGCAGGCCGTGACCGAGGACTTCGAAGGATTGGCCGTCCGCCGCGACCTTGAGCACGGTGCCGTTGTGCTTGCCGCGCGTCGTGCCTTCCTGGCCGCCCTTGGCGAGGTAGAAGGCTCCGCCGGGTCCCAGCTTCATCGTGTTCGGAAACTCGCGCGTTTCGGCGGTCTGGCCGAACAGGTTGCAGAACATCTCGTAGCGGTCGGCTTCGCGGTCGCCGTCGCTGTCCACCAGTTTCCAGAGGCCGCTGCGGTCGAAGACGTACAGGTCCGGCAGCGACCGGCCGTCGGCCGGCTTGGCGGCAATGTTCATCGGCTCGTGCAGTCCCGAGGCGAAGCGTTTCCAGGTGACTTTCTCCAGATTGCCCTGCAGGCCGGAAATCAGCCAGACATCGCCGTCGAAGGTGACGCCGGCGGCGTCGCCCCGGTCGTTGAGAAAGGCGAGGTCGGCGAGGCGGACGTTGCGCTTCCACGGGTTGGGGACGGGCAGGGGGATGGTGTCGAGCACGTAAGCCTCGCGGCCGTCGGCGGCGCGGGCGCCTTGGACGGTGACGCTTTGCGGCCAGAGCGGTTTCACCGCTTTGGCCGGAGCCGCCGCCTCGGTTGCGGTCGCCGGGCGGCCGCTCAGGACCGCCACTTCAAACGCCTGGCGCTCCTTCGAAGGCGGCACTTCCAGCCACAGGTGCTGGCTGTCGGTGCGGTGCAGCACCACGCCGGCGCCAGCGAGTGAACTGACTTGCAGCGAGAAGGCGGCGTCCTGGCCGGCCGCGGCGCCCAGGCGGAACGCTTGAAACTGGTTGCGGTCCAGCTTGGCGTTGCCGTTCTCGAAGGGGGTGCCCAGATGCAGGGTCAGCGGCTCCTCGTGGGCGGGCAGTTCCCAGGTCTGCCGGAACAGGCCGCGCCCTTCGGCGGGCGGCAGCAGGGTGCCGACGGCTTCATGGCGGCCAAGGCGGAC
>CAYYJK010000247.1:4280-5836 GCA_964472185.1 uncultured Prosthecobacter sp. | reverse complement strand
GGATCGCGCAGCCCGCGGATTTTCAGCGCATACAGGCTGCGGCGGTGGCGCTGCGCGGGCAGCGGGTTCGGCACCCAGGCCGAGGCAAAGGTGCCCATGACCTGGCGCGGCTGCAGGGCCGCTTCGGGATGAATCTCCGGCCGGTTGGGGATGCCGCCCAGCAAGGGGTTGAGCTCGCCGGTGACGCTGAGCATCGAATCGCGCAGCTCCTCCGCGCTGAGGCGGCGCGGCTTGAACACGGCGCAGGCCTGCTCCAGGACCTCCCGGCTCAGGCGGGCCGGCGGATTCGGCAGCGCGGCGCTGCGCCGGTAGGCATGGCTGGTCATGATGAGCCGGTGCATGGCCTTGACCGACCAGCCCTGCTCCACCAGCGTCGCGGCCAGCCAGTCGAGCAGTTCCGGATGCACGGGTTTTTTGCCCGTGCTGCCGAAGTTGTTGGGATTGCCGGCCAGCGCCTGGCCGAAGTGCCAGAGCCAGAGGCGGTTGACCCAGACGCGCGCGGTCAGCGGATTGTCGGTGCTCGCGATCCAGCGCGCCAGAGCGAGGCGGCGGTCTTCGATCTCCGCCGGGATCGCGGTTTCGCCAAGCGCCGACAAAACGCCCGGCGACACCGGCTGACCCGGGGCGAAGGGATCGCCGCCGGTCAGGATGGCGGTCTGCTCGAGTTCGCCCCGGGTCAGGCGGTCGGCAGGCACGCGCAGGGGCTGGGTCACCGCCACCAGCGCCGGCGTACGGCCGTTGTAGACGCTGAAGGCGAAGGGTTCGTAGCGCTCCAACTCCCAGCGCAGGCGCTCCAGCCCCTTGCGCGCGACCCGCTCGTTGCCGTAGTCCTCGGGCGTGAAGCCGACCAGCTTGGGCGGAAACGCCGTTTCCGGCACGCCCTCGCGCTGCAGCAACTGGCGCGCCGCACCGAAGACGTCCGGAAAGTCGCGCCGGCCGGGACGCGTCCCGCCGCCCGAGCGCGCCTTGGCCACGGCGGCGTTCCAGCGAGCGGGATCGAGCCGCCGCTCGGCGAACCAGCGCTGCGCGTTGGCCAGCAGCTTGGCGTCCAGGTCCTGCAGGGTGCGCAGATGCCGCGCGCGCAGGCTTTCCAGATGGCGCCGTTCCTCGAAGCCCTGCGTGTTCTCCTCCTTGAGGAAGGGCGCCGGCGCCTCGGCGAGCTGCGTCGTCGCGAAGCAGGCCTGGATGGCGTAGTAGTCGTGCGTCGGCACCGGATCGAACTTGTGGTCGTGGCAGCGCGCGCACTGCAGGGCCTGGCCGAGGAACGTCTCGCCCACGCTGTTGGTGACGTCGTCGAGGAAGCGCTGCCGCGCGATTTTGGCCACCTCCATGCCGGTCAGTTCCCAGGGCCCCATGCGCAGGAAGCCGGTGGCGATGCGCAGCTCCGGGTTGGCGGGCTCCAGTTCGTCACCGGCGATCTGCTCGAGGATGAAGCGGTCATAGGGCTTGTCGGCGTTGAAGCTGCGCACGACGTAATCGCGGTAGCGCCAGGCGTTGCCGCGCTCGTAGTCGTTGGCGAAGCCGCTGCTGTCGGCGTAGCGGACGACGTCGAGCCA